>DFYU01000062.1:0-14452 GCA_002383415.1 Geobacter sp. UBA4074 | reverse complement strand
GTTGATGCGGGGGGCGGCCAGCCAGACGGCGTGGGCCGGGCCTTTGCGTTCCTGCTGGGTGATGTAGCTGCAACTGAGCTCTGGGAATTTCATCTGCATGAATTCCTGAATCTGGCTGCCGTTTTCATCGATGATGAAGATCAACTCCTGGGCTTTGAGTGGCAGCAGGCGGCTGATGATATGTTCCAGCACGGTCTTGCCGGCCACATGCACCAGGGACTTGGCCTTGGTATGGGTATGGGGTCGTAGTCGGGTGCCTTTGCCGGCCACCGGCAGGATGATCTTCATCGCTCCGGAACTCCTACGTGGAATTCTTACAAAAAATTAAAGTTTTTATATACACCCCCCCCTTCGTTGTATACAAGACTATTTTTTGGGCAGGGCAAAAAAGGGAATCACGCGGCGGCGCAACGACGCGACGAAGATCAGTAGAAACAAAGTGGCACAGAGAACACAGGGAAAATCATATTTTCAGGGTTACTGCTTTACCCCTTACAATCCTACAGCATTCTTGGCGATCTTAGCGGCTTTGCGANNAAAAGACTTCTGGTTTCTCGCCCGTTCGCTACGCTCACTCAAGGCGCGGAGCACGCGGAGAACATCTACAGCGTGTGAAACACGGAGCAACTGAGAAAATCAGGTCTAGCCGCCGATAAAGGCGGATGCACGCCGAGTAAACATACAACCTGTTTTTAGTGGTGCGGCTGTACCATCATCTTTCAGCAGCTATCTGTCTATTGGATGGTTGTTTCAGAGGATATGATTACCTCTTAATTCGATTTCGGCGAGCAGTCGTTGTTCTTTTTCAAGTTCCGCTCTCAGTTCATCCTCGGTTGGCAGAATCAGTTTGTATTTGCTGGCAAAGAGCTGTTGATTTTCGTGCAGTACGGAGTAGCGCACCACCGAATGATCTTTGGCCGCGCAGAGGATGATGCCAACCGTAGGGTTATCGTCAGGAGAACGCTTGAGGTCGTCGACCATGCGGACATACATGTCCATCTGGCCAATGTCCTGGTGAGCGAGTTCGCCGGTTTTGAGGTCAAACAGCACGAAACACTTGAGCAGGTAGTTATAGAAAACGAGATCTATATAGAAATCCTTGTTTTCCGTACTGATGCGCATTTGCCTGGCGACAAAGGCAAAACCCTTGCCGAGCTCAAGCAGAAAGGATTGCAGTTTGTCGATAAGTGCTTGTTCGAGGTCTGCCTCGAGCAGGCGTCCTGTTTCCGGCAGACCGAGAAATTCCAAAATCACCGGGTCGCGTACGAACTCACGAGGGTTGTGGTTTAAGGCGGCAATCTGATTGGCCGCCTCTTGGCGAACAGGGTCGCGATTTTTGCTGGCCAGCAAGCGCTCGTAATAGAGTGTGTTGATCTGCCGATCCAGTGCGCGGGTACTCCAGTTCTGCGCGGCAGCTTCGTTCATGTACCACTGTCGGGCCCGCTCGTCCTCCACCCGAAGCAGTGTGCGATAATGTGTCCAGCTCAATTCGTGACGCAGTGCGTCACGTTTCGGAAAGGCTTGATAAAATAGGCGCATGTAGCGAAGATTTGACGCATCAAATCCCCGACCGAATTCAGATGTCAGAGACTCGGCCAGCCTGGGAATTAAACGGCTCCCATATTCCGCACGGTCAAGCCCTTGTTGCTCAAACTCGACGATGTGGCGACCGATTTCCCAACAGGTGCGAACCTGTATAGTATCTACAGCGCGCAACGCCTGACGGCGCGCGGATTGGATCAACTCGCGAAGCTGATGTACCAGTGAAGGGAACTCGTCTCGCACTGGTGTTTGGTGGTGGCGTCCAGAGGACATCTACGTTCCTTAATTCAGGTTTCACGCTACGCTACGACGCGACGGAATTCTTTATAAACACAGAGGCCACAGAGAAAATCAGATGTGACCGCCGATACAGGCGGATGCACGCAGATAACTTCAAAGTCGCTTTTCAGGGGTACAACCAGGCGCCACCAAATCTTTTAAGCCTTTTGCTTGCTCTGCGTTGATCGGCGTCCATCTGCGGTTTCCGATAGATGTAGCATTTCTTGGCGATCTTAGCGGCTTTGCNNTTGCGAGAGACAAAAGATGCTGGTTTCTCGCCCGTTCGCTACGCTTCATTTAGCGGTGTCATCAGGAAATCAGTGATAAAGCGGTACTGTTTTTTTTTCACCAACTCAAGAACCCTGTGCATGTCGATATTCATGTAGTCATGTACGATGCGATTGCGCAATCCGATCGCAGCATTCCACGCCTGCAAATCCTGTTCGTTAATATACCCGAGCTCTGACAGCCCCACAAAGCTGTCATATGCCGATAGCGGCACCTGTTTTTCTGCTGCCTTGATCAGTTGCTTTGATTTGCCGACCGCATTCTCAACCAGCACCTGAATGGCATGCAGTACTCCATTCTGCTCAAGCCGGGACAGGCTGCCGCCGGATTGTAGCCGTTCTGCGGCCTCATCAAGCAGTGAGGTCTGCTGTTGTGCAATCAGAGCTGTTTCGGTCTGGTAGAGATCAAGCCGCATAAAGTTGCTCCCAATACTGTTCTTCGAGTTCCCGCCAGGTCCTTTGCAGAAAGCGATGCCATGCCAGACTTTCTCCACCTTTGAGGACTATCCCTTCTTCAGCTACAACAGCGCGCATAGCCAGACGGGCGGTCGGCAGATCAATCAGATCAATTGACTGCTGCGGGGCCTGTAACTGCTTTGCCACCAGATTCCGGAGGTGTTCTGTTGCAGCAAGTTGCTCCGTAAATGTCAGGCTTCTTGACCACTGAAGAGCAATATCCCAATCACTGTCCGGACGGGCGGTGCCGTTTGTCTGGCTCCCGATGATGACAGCCAGCTCAAGATCGGCGAAGGTGGCTAGTATGGCGGCCAGCTGGTCTGTTGTCATGTTTTGTCTCTCGCCCGTTTGTGGCAAAATTGTTAATTAACCGCCGAGAAAGGCGGATGCACGCCGAGTAAATCTAACAACTGGTTTGGGGTAAACCTCTTAAATCAAGGAGCTTTTATTCGGTTTTCACGTTCTCCGTGTAACTCAGCGTCTCTGGGAGAGATAGTGCTCGCTTATTCGTTGTAATCAAAGGCCTGATAACCGTGTTTCTTGATCAACTCATCCCGTTCAGCGGCTTTTAAATCCTCCCGCACCATCTCGGTCACCAGTTCCTTGAAGGTGATCCTGGGTTTCCAACCCAGTTTCTGGTGTGCCTTGCTGGGGTCGCCCAGCAGGGTCTCTACCTCGGTGGGCCTGAAGTAGCGCGTGTCGACCCTGACGATCACCTTGCCGTTCTGGTCGCTGCCGGTTTCGTCAACACCGTTGCCCTGCCAGCTGATCTTCATGCCCAGCTCTTCGGCGGCGGCATTCACAAAATCGCGCACGCTGTGCTGGTGACCGGTAGCGATCACATAATCCTCCGGCTCCGGCTGCTGCAGCATCAGCCACTGCATCTCGACGTAATCCTTGGCGTGTCCCCAATCCCGCAGGGCCGAAAGGTTGCCCAGGTAGAGACAGTCCTGAAGCCCCAGTTTGATACGGGCCAGGGCGCGGGTGATCTTGCGGGTAACGAAGGTCTCACCCCGCACCGGTGATTCATGGTTAAAGAGGATGCCGTTGCAGCCGTAGATGCCGTAGGCCTCGCGGTAGTTGACAGTGATCCAGTAGGCATACAGCTTGGCCACTGCATAGGGAGAGCGGGGGTAGAAGGGGGTGGTCTCCTTCTGGGGGATTTCCTGCACCAGGCCGTACAACTCGGAGGTGGAGGCCTGGTAGAAGCGGGTTTTCTTTTCCAGCCCCAGGATGCGGATCGCCTCGAGGATACGCAACGGGCCGATGGCATCGGCATTGGCGGTGTATTCCGGGGTCTCAAAGGAAACCTGTACGTGGGATTGGGCCGCCAGGTTGTAGATCTCATCAGGCTGTACCGACTGGATGATCCGGATCAGGTTGGTGGAGTCGGTCATATCGCCGTAGTGCAGCACCAGGCGACGGTTGTCCACATGGGGGTCCTGGTAGAGGTGGTCGATCCGGTCGGTGTTGAACAGCGAGGCCCGGCGTTTGATGCCGTGTACCTCGTAGCCTTTTTCAAGCAACAGTTCGGCCAGGTAGGCGCCGTCCTGGCCGGTGATGCCGGTGATTAAAGCTCGTTTCATAAAGAAGTCTCCTTCATAAAGGTGTCTCTCGCCCGTTCGCTACGCTCACTCAAGACGCGGAGTACGCGAAGAAAGACGATAATCTTTGTTATTCTTTTGTGGGGTACATCTAACCCCTTTGACTACGGTTTGTCTTCCTTGGCGTCCTTTGCGTCTTTGCGTGAGGCAAAAGATTTGTTGTGTCTCGCCCGTTCGCTACGCTCACTCAAGACGCGGAGTACGCGAAGAGAATCATAATCCGTTCGCTATTCGCGTGATACCATCTTTTATAAGATTTGAACCAAAATTAACGAGAAAACCAAGCCGTTTATCTGCAAGCTTCAAATAGGTCAGTAGCTGCTTTTTATGAACGGACGATACTTGCTCGACTGATTTCAGTTCAATAATAATTTTGTCCTCTACAATCAGATCAGCTCGAAAGCCTTCATCAAATGTTATGCCGTCATAAGTGATCGGTATGGATTGTTGCCGTGTGATCGTAAGTCCTCGTTTCTGAAGTTCACAGGCCAGGACAGCTTCATACACAGACTCCAATAAACCCGGTCCTAATGATGTGTGGACTTTAAAGCAGGAATCAACGATTACTTCAGCAATGTTGTTTTCATGCATTCAGATTTTCCTTCGCGGCCTTTGCGTCTTAGCGAGAGACAAAAGCTGTGGTTTCTCGCCCGTTCGCCTGAGCTCACTCAAGGCGCGGAGTGCACGAAGAAGGACGATAACCTATATGATTCTCTTGGTGGTACAGCTTTAACCCCTCAGGTTACGGTTTTGCCTTTCTTCGCGGCCTTTGCGTCTTAGCGAGAGGCAACGTTGTGGTTGTGTTGTGCGAGAAACCAGGCATAGGTCCGTCGAATGCCTTCTTCCAGCCCTATCGTATGTCGCCAACCCAGGTTGTGCATCCGTGTCACATCCTGCAGTTTGCGCGGTGTGCCGTCCGGTTTGCTGGTGTCGAACTGCAGGCGACCGGTGAATCCTGTTACCTGTTGGACCGTTTCCGCCAGTTCGCGGATGGTGACATCGTTGCCCGTTCCCAGGTTCACGAAGCACGGTTTGGGGTAGCTGAGCAGCTCGGACTTGATCTGGTCATCAGGCAGTTGCATCAGGTGCAAGCAGCCGCTGGCCATATCATCGACGTAGAGCAGTTCCCGGCGAGGGGTGCCGCTGCCCCAGACCACCACCTCGGCTGCCTGCTGCAGTTTGGCCTCGTGGAAACGGCGGATCAGGCCGGGCAAGACATGGCTGTTTTCAGGGTGGAAGTTATCACCCGGGCCATAGAGGTTGGTGGGCATCACGGCAATGAATTGGGTGCCGTATTGACGATTGTACGATTCGCACATCTTGATGCCGGCGATCTTGGCGATGGCGTAGGGTTCGTTGGTCGGCTCCAGTGGTCCGGTCAGCAGATACTCTTCCTTCATCGGCTGGGGGGCCAGCTTGGGATAGATGCAGGACGAGCCCAGAAACAGTAGCCGCTTGACGTTATGCAGCCAGGCCTGATGTATCACGTTGTTCTGAATGGTGAGGTTACTGTAGATGAACTCGGCTGGATAGCTGTTATTGGCGTGAATGCCGCCCACCTTGGCAGCGGCCAGGAAGACGTAGTCAGGTTTTGTGGCTTGGAAAAAATCAGCGACGGCCTGCTGGTCGGTCAGGTCGAGCTCGGAGCGGGCGGGCGCCAGCAGATTGGTGTAGCCGTGGACCTGCAGGCTGCGTACCAGGGCAGAACCAACCAGGCCGCCTGCGCCAGCCACGAAGATGCGGGAAGACTGCTCCATCAGGAGTCCTTTTAAGGCTTATATCTCTCGCCCGTTCGCTTGCGCGGAGAGAGGCGTTGAAACACAGAGCAACGGAGAAAATCTTGTTTTTGGGGTGCGACTGTATAACCCGGCAATTCTTGTTTACCGTACGTTGCGACGCAGCGGCGTTGCGAGAGCCTACTTTTGCAACTCTTCCAACGCCTGCTGTAACGTGGCAAGGTGTAGCTGTACCGTGTCCCAAATCATGACTATGTCGACGCCCAGATACTCGTGGACCAGAATATTTCGCATGCCTGCAATCTGCGCCCAAGGTATATGGGGCTTTTTGCATTGAGCATATCAATGCCGTAATCTTTGAGGGTCTGTCCGATTACCTCAAGATTTCGAATGACGGCATCCTGGGTCTTGCGATCCTCTAGAAAGGTGTCAAGCGTGTGACCAGAGGTGTACTCCTTGATCAAATCGATACATTCCAGAGCGGTGGCAACATAGACAGATTTGTCTTTCATAGCGCTATGGACTCTTGTTTAATTTTTTGTGCCAGGTGCCGGTTTAAGGCCCGTGAGCTGATGACATCAATTTTGCGACCGAGCTTGTTTGAAAGTTCCTCAATCAGGGCAATCTGGTCGAAGAGTGTGGAGCCGGGCTGAAAGTCGACCAAGAAATCAACATCGCTATCGAGACGTTCGTCTCCGCGCGCCACAGAGCCGAACAGGCGGATATTATCGGCACGATGCTGACGTGCAATGACGATGATCTCTTCTCTGCGTTGTCGTAAGGTCTCAATCAGATGTGCCATTGGATACCTCCAACCAAACGTCGAGGCACGTGCTCATACGTCTTGTCTTCTTTTTGCCTTGTGTTCGGTGCAACGCTGCGGCGTTGTGTGTGGCCGGACTAGCCTTTGCTTTTCAGCGCGCGCTGGGCCGACTCCAGGGTGTTCTGCAGCAGCATGGCAATGGTCATCGGACCGACGCCGCCCGGCACCGGGGTGATGGCCGCGGCACGTTCGGCCGCAGCGGCGTATTCCACATCGCCCACCAGCTTTTTCTCACCCACCCGGTTGATGCCGACATCGATCACCACCGCGCCGGGCTTGATCCAGTCACCCTTGACCATCTCGGCCTTGCCCACGGCGGCGATCACCACGTCGGCCCGGCGGACCACATCGGCCAGGTCTTTGGTGCGGGAGTGGCAGACGGTGACGGTGGCATGCTTGGCCAGGCACATCAAGGCCACCGGCTTGCCGACGATGTTGGAGCGGCCCACCACCACTACTTCCTTGCCGGTCAGGTCATAGCCGATCTCCTCCAGCATGATCATCACGCCGTAGGGGGTGCAGGGTTGGAAGGTGGGCTTGCCGATGGCCAGACGGCCGACGTTGTAGGGGTGGAAGCCGTCGGCGTCCTTCAGCGGTGAGATCGCCTCCAGCACCTTGTCGGTATCGATCTGGGCCGGCAGCGGCAGCTGCACCAGGATGCCGTGGATCTTGTCATCGTTATTGAGTTGCTCGATCAGGGCCAGCAGTTGGGTCTCGCTGGTGTCGGCCGGCAGTTCATGGTCGGAGGAGTGCATGCCCAGCTCGATGCAGAGCTTTTTCTTCATGCCGACGTAGACCCGGCTGGCCGGGTCATCACCCACCAGCACCACCGCCAGGCCGGGGGTGACCCCTTGGGCCTTGAGCTGTTCAACCTGTCCTGCAATCCGGCCGCGTACCTTGGCGGCGATCGCCTTGCCGTCTATCACCTGAGCTGCCATGTTGATTTCCTCCCAAAGACACCTAAAAAGTGGCCCTATGATACGTGTCAATCGGCTGCTTGTAAAGGTCTTGGGCTGGACGGTGGTGTATTCAAAACGCAAACATCCCCTGGCAGGGGGCTGCCAGGGGATGGGGGAAGCAGGGTTCCGGCGCACGGCCGGAAAGCTTAGATGCCTCAGCCGCCGGCCGAGCAGGCTGCCGGTTTGGCGCCGCCACTCTTGGCGCAGTAGCCGCTGTCGTACCAGCCGTCACCTTTCAGGCTGAAGGCGGTCTGGGAGATCATCTTTTCCACCGGGCCGCCGCACTGGGGACACTCGCTGGCCGGGGCGTCGGAAAATTTCTGGCGCAGTTCAAAACGGTGATTACAACTGGTGCATTGGTATTCGTACATCGGCATGGGAAATCGCCTCCTTGTGTATATGCTTTTTCGAATATAGTTATTCGTTCACTGCTTTGTCAAGGGGGCGCAGGAAGACCACCAGGGCGCCGCCACCGCCCAGCTCCCGTGGGGCCGGGGCGTACTCCAGCACCAGTCCGCGTCCCTGATCCCTTAGCCAGCCGGCCACTGCCTGCTGCAGCACCGGCCCATCAACCGAGTGCAGTCCCTGACCAGTGATCACCAACACCGCCTTTTCAGCCGCCTGGCGCGCGGAGGCGAGAAAGGCCGGCAGCGCTTCGAGAGCCTCTTCGCGGGTCAGGCCGTGCAGGTCCAGCTGACGGTCCAACCGGATGATGCCCCGTTTGACCTGCCGCAGCCGGTTGCCGGCCAGGGGGCGCAGTTCATCATCCTCCGGCAGACGGTCCTCGAAGCGGACGTCCAGTTTGAGCTTGTCCAGCTCCTGCAGAAAGGCCCTGCGTCCGATGACTTCGTCACGGGGTAAGGCCGGAGTGCTCTTGGAGACATCACTGCGTGGCCTGCTCGGGGTGGCGGCTGATTTTTTCTGCTTGGGCTGGGGCTGACCGTCCAGCGGCCGTACCCCGGCCATGGCCTGGCGGAACAGGTCGTCGGCCGTGGACTCCTGACGGATGGCTGGCGCCTTGGGCGGTTTGGCCGCCGGTTCCGGCTTGGTCGGTTCGGCAACGGCCAGCCCCTTTAAGGCGCTAAAGGGGGTGACGGAGAAGACCGGCTCAGCCGGTTTCTGCGGTTTGGCTTTTTTCTTGGTCATCAGCAGGTCCTTAGGCATCCAGCAGTAGCATCGCGGATCTCTCGCCCGTTCGCTTGAGCTCACTCAAGGCGCGGAGTGCGCGGAGAAAGACGATAACCTTGTACCTTTTCTTGTGTGGTACATCTTTTACCTCTTCGTCTACGATTTTGCCTTTCTTGGCGTCCTTTGCGTCTTTGCGTGAGGCAAAAGATTTGTTGTGTCTCGCCCGTTCGCTACGCTCACTCAAGACGCGGAGTACGCGAAGAAAGACAATAATCTTTGTTATTCTTTTGTGGGGTACATCTAACCCCATTGACTACGGTTTTGTCTTCCTTGGCGTCCTTTGTGTCTCCGCGTGAGATAAAGGCTTTTGTTGCTTAGTTGTTGTCAGCGATAAATCAGCCAGGGGACCAGCGCTGCGGCCAGCACCAGGAGCGACGGCGCCACCAGCCGGTGGTAGACCTGGACGGTGTCGGCGCCGAAGAATTCGCGGGTCAGCACAAAGCAGAGGTGTACCGGCGAGAGCATCACCCCGGCAAAGCCGCTGGCAAAGGCCAGCGCCTCCAGCCAGAGTGAGGGGGTCGGTGTGCCCATCAACGGCAAGAGTAGCGGGAAGGTGATCCCCACGTAGCCCACGGTCAGGCCGGTCATCAGGCCGGCGATGAACGGGATCAGCGCCACCAGCAGCGGTATCGGCAGCTGCGAGGCAACAAAGAAGGACGAGATGCCGGCCAGGGCGCCGGTGGCCTGCAGCACCTCCTGAAAGATCATGATCCCCGCCACCAGCAGCAGCGCCTTGGCTGAGAGGCTGGCTGCCAGCGTCGTGAGTATCTGGCCGGGCCGGTAACGGTGGGCCAGAAAGAGGATGACGATGCCGCCGCCTAAGGCCACCACCGGGCTGACCTTGAAGGCCACCACCAGCCCCAGCGCGATCAGGATCGGGGCGGCCATCAGCAGGAAGGTGCCGAATTGGCGCAGGCGGCCGCCTGCTGGTTCGTTGGGCGGTGTCCGCCGTTCTGTCGGTATGCCCCGGAAGCAAAACCAGGCCCCGCCCAGGGTGACGGTGAGGGCGAACGGCAGGTGGGCCACGAACAGCTGCTGGGTGCTGAGGCCGGTCAGGCCGGCCGCCAGGATGATGCCGGGGTAGAGCGGCGAGATATATTCCCAGATATGGCGGTACCAGTAGTTGATCAGTGCCTTCTGTTCGGCACTGATGGTGGTCCCTTTGGCCGCTTCACCCACCATTGGTGCCGAAAAGACGGCACCGCCCGGCGAAGGCAGCATGCCGATCATGGCCGGCAGGGCGGCCATGACCACCCGTTGGTCGGTGAGCGCAGCCGACAGTGAGGAAACCATCCGTTTCAGCATGCCGGTGGTGCGCAGGATATGTTCCATCACCATGGTCAGGGCCAGGGTGGCGGTCATCTCCAGCGACTTGGGCGCGGCCAGCGCCTGCCAGACTGCCTGGCCCAGTCGGGGCAGCGGCAGCAGGTAGAGTAGCGCCAACAGGCCGGCGCCGATCGGCATTACGGCGGTCATCGAGACCTTGCGCCGCAGCAGCCAGACGATGAAGGCCAGCACCAGACCGGTGGTCAACAGATCACGCATGGTGCCGGGTCACTCGCCTGGGGTCGCTTTTTGGCTGACGGAGGTGAACAGCATATCCAGCACCGCCTTCTGGCGGGCTTCGTGCTTGTTGAGTACCGCCAGGCAGCTGCCCATCGGGCAGTGCTCCCGCAGGTAATCGGGGTCGCGGCTGGAGAGGATCACGATCCGGTTTTTGTCGATGCCGGCCTGCACGGCAAAGGTCAGCAGCTTGCGGCCATCCATGTTGGGCATCTCGAAGTCGATCAGGATCAGGTCATAGGCCTGCTGGGTCAGGCAGGACAGGGCCTTGAGCGGATTATTACAGACCGCGACCTGCAGGCGGGGGTAGTTTTCAGCGATATAGCCTTCCAGGATCCGGGTAAAGACCGGATCATCGTCGATCAGCAACAGATTGCCAGTTCCAGTGTTCATTTGAGTACCCTCGTGACCATGCCCAATACCTGAAACGGTACCGTTAATTCAAGTTCATGGGCCACCTTCAGATTCAGCACCAGCTCGATCTTGCGAGGCTGGCTGATGCCCAGCTGTTCGGGGCGGGCCCCTTGCAGCAGCCGCACTGCCATCTGTCCGCCAACCTGACCCTGTTCAGCCGGACTGACCTCCAATGAAACCAGCGCTCCCCGTGCGGCTCCGTCGGGTAGGGTGGTGGCGGCGGCCACCCGGGCACTACGGCAACGGGCTACAATCCGGTCAAATTGTTTGCAGACTACACTGCTGTCGGTGATGATCAGGCTGTCCACCTTGGCCAGCAGGGTGGTGGTGGCGTTCTCCACCGCTGCCGGCGAGCCGGCGTTGCCTTCCACAAGGCTGATATCCATCTGGCGTGCGGTCCGGCGCAGCTCCTCCAGTTGCCGCACAGAACCCACTTCGCGGCTGTTGTAGAGGACCCCTACCCGCTGTTGGGGGCGGATCTCCTGCAGTACCCGCAGCAGGGTCACCATCGGCACCCGGGCCGTGATGCCGCACAGATCGGTGGATGATGCGCCTTCTGTCAACACCGCGTCGGCCGCCACTACTGGCAGACCATCACCTTCTTTAAGGGCCGTTGCCACCGCCGAGGCGCCGTAGGCCACAACCAGGTCGGCGCCGTAGGCGGTCAGCTTGCGCATCGCGTTACCCCAGGATTGTGGGTCCGGGTTGGGGGTCTGCACGATGACCTCACTGGAGGCGTTGATGCCGTGGGCGGCAAGCACCTTGATCAGCTGGCGGTGGGCCTCGCGGTAACGCGGCAGGTCGCTGGACAGCAAGGCGCCGATCACCCTGCCGCTGGCCGGCGTTGAGGACGGCAGCAGCACCAGCAGCAGGAGCAACAGGGCTATGGTGCGCATTGGCGCCGGCATGCGCAGGATCACCAGCGGGCCGTCAGCGCGACGGTGGTGCTGTGGACATCGCCGTTGTACTGGCGGTCATCGGCACGGTAGGCGCTGAAGCGGTAATCCAGCATGCAGCCGAACTGTTTGGCAAAACGCCAGTCGAGCCGTGCCGTGGCCAACGACTCGGTGGTGTCAAGTCGCGTGTAGGCGCCGATGGCGGGGACCGTGGACGGCATGCTGAAGCGGGCCGAGGAACGGACCTGCTGCAGACTGGCCGAAATATCCCACTGATTGTTGAGCGCATACATGCCATCCAGACCGTAGACATGTCCCTGTGACGAGTAGCGGCCGGTCAGGTATGAACCGGCAACAGCTGTCAGCAGCAGCGCCTGTTCGGCGTCAAAGGTCAGCAGGCCATAGTTGGCGGTCAGCACCAGCCGTTGCAGCGGGCTGAACCAGATGCTGCTGCCGGCCGACTGGATCAGGCTGTTGCGCGGGGTGACCAGGCTGGTGGTCTGATTGGGATACCAGGCGGTGCTGCTGGTCTGGCGGTTACGGTCGGCGGTTGCGCGGTAGTGCAGGTTGGCGCCCCACCTGCCGCCCATGCTCCAGTCGGCCAACAGGCTGCCGCTGTGTCGGCGATCATAGTCGTAGAGGGTGCCGGGGCGGTTGTTGGTGCTGTAGCTGTAGCTGGCGTTGATGCGGGTGGCGCGCCAGGGGCGCCAGAGCGCGGCAATGGTGGCACTCTGCAGCTGATTCGATTCATCGCTGACGGTCTGGCTGGTGGTGGCGGTCAGCGGTGACCAGACGTTATCGCGGGAGATCAGATCAGCGCGGTATTCGCCGCGCAGGGTCAGCTGACGGTCCGGCCGCCAGACCGAGGTCAGGGACAGGCTGTCCCTGACCGAGCTGGTGCCGGGCCTGACCGCCGTAGTGCCGCTGTAGATAGTGGCCGGTGTCTCGCGGTCCAGCTCATGGTGGCGGTACTTGAACGCCATGGTCAGCTGTCTAAGCGGCGTGTAGGCCAGATCACCGGAGAACTGCTGGATGGTGTCCCGCGGACGTCCGGCATAGGCCAGGTCGTTACGCTGGCTGGTGTTTTCCCGCTGGGTGATGCTGTAGGCCGCCGCAGCGGTCAGGCCGCCGCTCAGATTACTGAACAGTTTGACGGTGTGGGCGGTGACCCGGCTCTCGGTCGGCACGGCAACGGTGAATGGCTGATTGATCAACGGTGCGCTGCTGCTGAAGTCACGAATCCTGAAACTGTAGGCCAGGCCCACCGGCCCCAGGTTGGCATCCAGGCCGATCTGTCCCTGGTGGGTTTCCTGTTCGATGCGGCGGGCAATGTCGTAAAAGGTGTTGATCGGCTGCGCCCATTCATAATCCGACACCACCAGCTGGTCATGGCCGGCCTGGGCGAAACGCCAGTAGCCCAGCGAGAGGTGGCCGGGGAAATTGCCAAAACGGGCCCGCAGTTCGGCCCGCTCCTGGCGTGAGGTAACGCCCAGTTCGTGAGGGGTGGCGGGCAGAATTGCGTTGTAGGTGGTCGCTGGCGCGACACTGCTGGTGAAGCTGGGCTGTAGTTCGTGATGCCCCAGGTTGTGATGCAGGCTTTGGCCTTCCAGTTCGAGCCGGAAGATGCCGACATAGTCAAGAAACAGTTCACTCTGGTAGTCGTCGGGGTGCAGGAACTGGCCGTCCGCCCGCAGCTTGAGCTCGTGGCCCATCATGGCGGCCACAAAGCCGCCGCTTGCGCCGGAGCGGTTGACGCCGTAGGGGTTGGCCAGGGCTGTGGCGCCATCGGGGCTGATGAAACGGTAGCCGGTGAAGATGCTGGCGCTTGAGTGTTTGTCGCAGAGCAGTGTATCCGGCGGGCTGCTTTCAGCCGAGACAGCAGCAGCCGTGAGTGCCAGCAAAAGGGTTGCGCCGGTTATGCAGGTGGTGTATGCCGCCATGCCGAACGCTCCTTTCGCCTAACGCCGCAGGGTGCCGTGACCCTGGCTGTCGGGGGTATCGCTGCCATGGATCATGCTATGGCAGTCGGTGCAGCGACGGGCAAAGATGGCCCGCTCACGGCTGTCGGCGCTCATCAGCCCCGCTTGGTGGGCGCTGCCGTGGCACTGCAGGCAGAGGTAGGGCATGGTGACGGTCAAAAGCCGCCGCGTCACCGAACCGTGGGGGCTGTGGCAGTTGGAGCAGTTTTCGGTCACATCGCCGTGCTCGAAGATGAACGGCCCACTCTTGTCCATGTGGCAGCGGGTGCAAGTGTCCCGCACCGTGGAGCCTTTCAGCAGTGCGTTGTGGGGCGATCCGTGGGGGTCGTGGCAGTCGAGGCAGTCCATTTTCTTTTCGCGCACCGGGTGGTGGGAGAAGAGATTGAACTGCGTCTTGACGTCAGGATGGCACTGGTAGCAGAGTTCGGCCATCTGGTCGTGGTTGACCTTTTGCTGCGGTCCTTCGTGCAGGCGGTGGCAGGAGAAGCAACTGACGTCATGCATGGCGTGTACACTGGTGGGCCAGTGCGACAGGCTGGGGGTGGAGGCGCTGCTGTGGCAGCGCAGACAGATCAACGACTGGGCCTGGGCCGGCAGACTTTTCAGATCGAGCAGGGTGGCCTTGTCGCAGCTGGCCTGGTCGCCGTGTTGCTTTTTTGCCGCCTCCAGGTTGGCAATGGCCAGACTGCCCGGCCCGTGGCACGATTCGCAGTTGACCAGCGGCAG
>DFYU01000059.1 GCA_002383415.1 Geobacter sp. UBA4074 | reverse complement strand
GATCTTCCCTGATGAGTTGTGCCGGATCAACAGCCGGCACTGCATTCAGCTTGATTGGATTGCTATTAATCTTTGCCAGCAGCGCTCCCCGGCGTGATTTTGGGTCAAGCTCCTGATTAAGACCACGGGCAAGAATTGCAACCGCCTGTTGTGCTATAGATCGATGCTGTTTCTCGGCCTCTTGACAGAGCTGAAGATAAATGTTTTCAGGCAGTTCTCTGACTTGTAATGATGGCATAGCACACCTCCCGATAACGATGCTACTGCATTTTTCATGCAAACGCAATCAGACTGGGGCCACTCATTCGATGAAAAACCGCAGAAAGGGCTATTCTCTCACGAGAACAGCCCTTTCATTTCAGGCTACTTCAGGTCCTTGGTGGAGCGGACCCTGCCATCGGAGTCAAGGTAATAACTGCCGCCATTGGGTTCTTTGGGCACGGTGGGTAAAAGCTTTAGCTTGGTTAGTTCATCAATGCTCGTTGGAGGCCGGTTAAACAGCTTTTGATAGGATTCGACCGCTACCTCTATCTGTCGTATTCCCTTCAACAGTTCCAGGCGACGTTCAAGACTGGTAACTGATGCTTTCAGCCCCTTCAGTTCCGCCTCCCGAATCTGTTCTTCCAGATACATGATGGCCAGTTCGGTTTTATCTGCCTTGTAGGCCACCCGTGAAGCCAGGCTATCGTAAAACGGATTGCCACCGGAACGCTTGGAGGCTTGTTTCAGGTAATAAAAGCTTTGTTCGTCATCGTTTAAAAAATAGAAATAGTTGAAACCGGCATAAAAAGGGAGCAGGTAATCCCAGGTGCGGGTATCGGCGCCCTTGGCGATCAGATCGTTCACCTCTTCCAGCTTGTAGCGGTCCCAGATCAGGATCGCATTCATCAGGTAATAGGGATCGAGAAAATAGGGGTCGAGGGCCGCCGAGTTTTTGAGGTTGTTATACATCCATTCGTACTGTTCCGGCAGATATTTATGGGTGTCCGGCTGGGTTTTGGTGCCGCCAAAAAACACTAGGGCATTGAGAAAGGAAATATCCGCTGCCACCTCCTTGAACTGGAACGACATTACCCGCAATACACCGGTCGGCAGCACAAACAGCTGTTCGTACTGCTGACGCTTGACAGCGGCCAGCGGCAGAACGGACAGGTAGAGCACGACCGCGAACGCCAGTACGCACCATGGTATTACAGATGTGGCACGCCGCATCAGGTTAGCTCCTTGCGCCTGAACAGGATGACCGCCAGTGACAGGACAGCGACACTGTAGCCAAGGCCGTAGACCATGCTGAAGCCGAGCCGCGGCATATCGAGTGCTAGGCCATGGGCCGCGACAGACTTAAGATCGAAGAGGGCCATATTGGGGAACAGGTAGTAGGCCAGCTTTACAATGGCCTTGGTGAACGGTGCCACCTGTGCGGTGCTGGCTTTTTCAACCATTTCCTTCACCTCTTGGGTGCTGGAGCCGATCAGCCAGGTGATGGTGGTCAGCATGAAAGTCACAAACGAACTCGTGGATACCATCGCATACAGCATGCTCAAGGAGGTGAGCAGCATCATCTGCATCAGGATCGTCACATGGGCCATACCCACCAGGCCTAGGGAAACCGTACCGAAGAAACCGGGATACATCCGTTTGACCAACAGCAGTGTCACCAGTGACGCAACCAGCAGAAGGGCCATAATGGCTGTCTGCAGCAGCACCAGCCCCCAGAAGCGACCCACCAGGTAGCGGGAGCGTGGCACGGCCCGCGACAGGGCCAGATAAACGGTCTTACGCTCGATATCGCGGGAAAGGATATTAATCCCGACGAACAGCACCACCAGAAGCGCGGCAAACGTCGCGGTGGAGAGGGTAAAATCGGTCGCTACCTTGCCCACATCCCGCATGATCATGGCACTCATCACCACGGTAAAGCTCATCATCAGCCCGGCGATCAGCGATATACCGTAGACCGACTTGTTACGGATCCCCTCTAAAAAAGTTACCCATGCAATTGCTCGTATCATTTTAGCGCACCTCTTCTATACCGGCCTGCTGAACCACCTGTAGAAACAGCTCATCAAGCGGTGCAGACAGCTGATCAACCTGACTTTCATAACATAAACGACCCTGAACAATGATTCCCACCCGGTCACAAAGTCGTTCGATGTCAGTCAGTACGTGTGAGGAAATAAACACTGTCTTACCTTGTTGTTTCAGTTCTGCGATCAGGTCAAAGATCAGTTTGCGTCCCAACGGGTCCAGTCCACTCATCGGTTCGTCAAGCACCACCAGCTCGGGGTCGTGGATCAGGGCCGCTGCAATGGCAGTACGCTGTTGCATCCCTTTGGAGTAGCCGCTGATTTTACGATTGGCGGCCTGGAACAATTTCAGCTTCTCCAGCAATAAATTGCTTCTCTCAGCAATGATTGTCTTTGATAAACCTGATAAATGCCCTGCATATGACAGATATTCCCTTGCAGTCAAAAAATCGTAGATATAGGGATTTTCCGGCAGGTAGCCGACCCTGGCACGAGAGCTCTCATCATTTGATGGTAGATTGTTGATACTGATATTTCCACTGTCAGGCCGGATTAGATCCAGAAGCAACTTGATTGTGGTTGATTTTCCGGCACCGTTAGGCCCGATACAGCCAAAGACCTCACCCGTTGCAACCTGCAGGGAAAGGTCCTGCACTGCGGTCACTTTTTTGCCGCTCTCCAAGCGAAACGTTTTACAGACCTGTTCAATCCTTATCATACCAACCTCGAAACAAGAGATCTTTTGCGCATCATTTTTATACTATAACCATACAAGCTTGTCTCAACAAAAAAGCCGGGGCATTGCCCCGGCTTTTTTGTTGAGACATAAATACAGACTACTTTTGAGTCCAGTTTAAAACCGGAGCACCACCGCATGCAACGGTATTTGCGAGCACTGGGTTCGTATACGCTGCAGGCAGGGCCGGGACTGTTGCACCACCGGCGCCAGCTACACGGACAAATGCATCGTTGGTGCAGGCAAAGTACGATGTGCCCAACGACTCTGTGGCATAGGCGGTATCACCCTGGAGGTGCTTGGCAACGGCAAGATAGCCACCTGACGTCACTGCCGGAGCAACAGGGTTAACACTGTTTGCCTGAGCATGAACGTTGTTCGAGAGGCTGTAACCGATGGCCACGCCACGACCAGCATTGTCCGGACCGGTAATATAAGCACCGAGTATGGTTGCGGTAGCTGCAACCTGCGGACCAACAGTGAAACCAGCAGCAGGACCACTAGCAACAGGCACCGGAGTAGGAATTAACGCGCCGCCAGCTGGAACTACAATTGATACTCCGTAGGTTTGGTTGTCCGCAAACAGGCCTTCCTCGGCGGTCTTCAGGTTTCTTGTGTCAGCTGAGGCTGCCGAGTTGAAGCCCTTGATACGGTAGGCGGCAAACTGCGGGATGGCCACAGCAGCCAGGATGCCGATGATCGCGACGACGATCAGAAGCTCGATCAGGGTGAAGCCTTGACGGTTACGGATTTTGTTCAACATTGTCACTTCTCCTTTCGGTTGTGCCGTGCTTGATTGCAGGGCTAAGTTGGTTTTCAGAGGTGCGGGAGGGTAATCTAACGGCATTTTGTTATGCAAAAACACAATGTACAGTATGCAAACATAAAGCCAAGTGCTTCTGCTGTTGTAAGTTGTTAAAATGATGATGGTATGTGTGATCTTTTCAGGGGGGGTGATTGTCCCGGTCGTGTCTTTGTCAATGAATGGTGACGATTTTTGTCAGTTGTTGGATGCCAAGCGGCCATCCTGTAGAATGACCTGCGGCACGGTCTCCAGGGACTGATCGGCAACCTGCAGGTAGAGGGTACCTTCGGTGATGGTGACGGACCAGTTGATGGACCGCTCCAGCGAAGCCAACAGTTTCCCGATACATGCCTGATCAATGCTGACGATGGTCAGGTTGCGACTGCGAGCCAGTTTGTCCAGGTGCTGGCGTTTCCAAACCGATAGGCCGTTGCCGCAGGCCAGTAGCCAAACCTGCCCGGCATGCTTGGCTGCCTTGATCAGGCGGTCCGGGTCCGGCAGGCCGACTTCGATCCAGGAGCTTACCCGTCCATCCAGCGCTTTTGTCCAGAGGTCCGGTTGATCCCCGTCGCAGATCCCTTTGGTGAAACTGATCCCTGCTTCATAGAACAGGGCGTAGGCCAGCAGCCTGGCCACCAGACGTTCATCGGTCTCCGAGGGATGACGGGCTACGGTGGTTTGCAGCGTCTCGAACAGGCTGCGATCAAGGTCTGAGAGTTGTATGGTTACACGATATATGGTTGATGGGAGTGCCATTATGTTCTCTTTAGAAAGCGTTTATAGCAGGTTCCAGGGCACTGCCAGTACTTCTTCGCTGATCCAGCGTGGCCGCTCAACGGCACAGATGACTGCGCCCTTGCCAATGCGCCGGTTCGGGTAGGCTGCCCTGAAGGCGTTGATGCCGGATGCGTCGCGTTTTGACGGATTGCTGGTCAATTTGCATTCGAATGGATAGAGCGTATCGTCCTTTTCAAGTAGCAGATCAACTTCGGCGCCGCCGGCAGACCGCCAGTGATACCAGGATGTTGTCGAACCAGTAGCAGCCACCTGTTTCCGTAGCTCTTGCACTACGGCGGTTTCAAACAGTGCCCCGAAAAGCGGATGGGAGGCCAGCATGTGTGGCGTTGAAAGTCGGGCATGGTAACAGGCCAGGCCGGTATCGGTCAGGTGTCCTTTTGACTTTGACGACACCCGTTTGACCGGGTTGCCGGAGAAAGCCGACAGTGAGTGCCACTGGTAGGTGGCCTCCAGTATCTGCAGCCAACGTCTGGAGGTCTGTGGAGTAATGCCGATCTCGCGACCCAGTTGGCTGTAGTTGATCTCCTGCCCGGTCAGGGCAGTCATTAAGCCGATGAAGCGACCGAATTCGTGCCAATCCTGCACCTCGCCAACCAGTCGCGCATCCCGCTCGACGTAGGTGCGATGATACCCGGCCCAGAAGTCCATGACCAGATCATCGGGCAATGTCTGCACAGCTGGCATAGCACCGCGCCAGAGCCAGTCTTTCAGATCGATGGCGGCATAGCTGCCACTTTTGCTCCACTGGACAAACTGTTCCGGCGCGGTCAGCCATTGTGCCATCCAACCGTTGGTGCAGTTGCTCAGTTCCTGTAACGAGAAACTTTGCAGGTCTAAAAAAGCGGTCCTGCCAGCCAGGCTTTCTGCCAGTGTCTTCAGTACCTGCCATTGTTGCGATCCGGTTAGTACAAACTGGCCGGCAATGCCCGGAGAACGGTCAACCATTCGTTTGATGGCTGAAACCAGTTCGGGAGCGTACTGGATTTCATCAAGAATCAGCGGCGAGGGGTGGTTACGCAAAAACAGGTCTGGATCACGCCGTGCCCCTTCCAGGTCGAGGCTGGCGTCGAAGACCACGTAATCATGGTGGGGGAACAGATGTTTGAGCAGAGTGGTCTTGCCAACCTGACGGGCGCCGCTGACCACAGTCACCGGGAAATGCTGCGTCAGCCTGATCAGGCGATTTGAAAGTAGTCGTTCTCTGTACATACCTTGTAAAATAATGGTTATGTCATCAATTTGCAAGGTTATTTGTGCGGCTCGTTTTTGCCGGCAGTGCCATTAGACGGGTCGCCTTCCACGGATCAGGAGCGAGTTACGTTTGGTCAGGCTGTTCTTGGCCATCAGCAGGCCGACGGTTTCAGCCGCTCCGAGGCGAGGAACACAATCTCTTTGATTACCCGTGGACAGGCATCGGCATCAATCCAGATTTGCACCTGACTCCCCGGTAACGTTTTACGGATGGTTATACACGAAAAAAGGGGCCGGCTTGTGCCTAACCCCTTAAACGGTGTACGTTAACATGCGAAAGATCAGCCCTGAATTTCTTCAGGCTTTAACCAAACCATCTTGCCGTCCTTCATTCCGACAATCGGATTACCAGCTAGCTTATGCTGCAATACCGCCTTCTGTACCGCCTGCTTTACGGCCTCGTCAATCTCGGTACCCTCAGCAAGAATTTTGCTGATATCCTTCTTTGCAGCCTCAGCCATGATACATTCCTTTCAGCGACTCCCAGAGCGGCACATCAACAACATTTGTAGTTATAGTACGTTCTCCGGTTGATAGCAAGCGAGGGGAGCCAGGTGCAGAGTTGTCATAGATGCGCCATGTATCAGCAAGGTGCTGATATATGGAAAAGAAATTTTTTAATCCAGTATGGTACCTGCGACGAATAGTATCCTCCGGCACATTATGGCCCCCCATGCGTACTCGTTCGGCAACACGGGCAGCCGCAAATTCGGAAGAGGGGAGCCATAGAAAGAATAGGTGAAAAGTGTAGCCTTCAAGCTTAAGAGTCTGAATCCAGTGAGCAAAGGATTTGCTGGCCAGAGTGGTCTCAAAGGCAAAATCTTCCTGATCTGCTGCCAACTGCCGCAGGCGCTCAAGCATGACCCTGCCAGCCTGAAAAGCTGCCTTTTCCGGGTTGAATGCCGAAAGACCTGCTGCAATGGTGTCGGCATTGACAAATTCAGTGACACCAAGCGCACCTTTTAGGATTGCCGGTGCTGTTGTTGATTTTCCGGCACCATTGGGGCCAGCTATGACGATAACGTGGGGCATATGACTCCATATTTTAACAAAAAAGGCCGACAATTAATGTCGGCCTTTCAGGCTTTTGGAGCGGGAAACGGGATTCGAACCCGCGACCTTCAGCTTGGGAAGCTGACACTCTACCACTGAGTTATTCCCGCGAACTGGAGTACCTTTATAGCGAAAGGTGCTCCAGATTGTCAACCTCCGTTTAGGCGCACTCGGAGTAGCCGCAGCAGTGGCAGACCATGCAACCGCCTTCATGTTCCACAGCGCCGCCGCACTCGGGGCAGGCACCGCGCTCCTGGAGAGTGGTTTCGGCGTTCAGGTCGTAGCCGTTGGCGATCATGTGAGCCTGGATTGCCTTGGCCACGGCGTCGGCGCAGGAGAGGATCCGGTTGTCGCCAAAGCCGGTGGGGCAGTGGCAGGAGATACCCAATAGTTGCTTGATTACCTGACGGGCTTGCACGCCGCTGCGCCAGGCCAGGGAGACCATCCGGCCGATGGCCTCGGACTGTGAGGCGGCGCAGCCGCCGGCCTTGCCCATGGTGGTGAACAGTTCGAACAGGCCATTTTTGTCCTCGTTGACGGTGATGTAGAGCGGGCCGCAGCCGGTCTGCATCTGGTAGGTCCAGCCTTTGAGTGCCTTGGGGCGCTCACGCTTGACGGCATGCTTTTCGTCCTCCACCGGCACCGAGGCAACGGCCGCTTTTTCCTCTTTCTTGGCAGTGGAGAGTACCTGCTCGTCACGGGAGCCGTCGCGGTAGATGGTGACACCTTTGCAGCCGGTCTTGTAGGCCAGCATATAGACCTGCTCAACCTCTTCAATGGTGGCCGTGTTGGGGAAGTTGACGGTCTTGGAGACGGCGTTATCGGTGTGGTACTGGAAGGCGGCCTGCATCTGGATATGGTCTTCCGGGCTGATATCGTGGGCAGTGATAAAGGCCCGCTGCACATCGGCCGGGATTTCATCGATCCCTTGTACCGAACCATGATTTTCAGAGATGCTGCGCAGCACCTCTTCAGACCAGAAGCCGCGTTCTTTGGCGATCTTCTCAAACAGCGGGTTGGTCTCGTACATGATGGTGTCCAGCTGGCGACGCTGGAAGCAGACGGCGAACAGCGGCTCGACGCCGGAGGAAGCGCCGGCGATGATTGAGATGGTGCCGGTGGGGGCGATGGTGGTGACGGTGGCGTTGCGCTGGGGCAGGGCGCCTTTTTTGTCGAAGATGGAGCCCTTGAAGTTGGGGAAGGCGCCCCGTTGCTGACCCAGTTCGCGGGAAGCGGCGTGGCCTTCCTCGTTGATGAATTGCATCAGCTTGGTGCCCAGTTTGACGGCCTCATCAGAGTTGTAGGGGATGCCCAGCATGATCAGCATGTCGGCCCAGCCCATGACCCCCAGACCGATCTTGCGGTTGGCGTGGGTCATGTCGTGGATCTGCTGCAGTGGGTATTTGTTGGCCTCGATCACGTTATCCAGGAAGTGGACTGCGCTGTGGATTACCTCTTTCAGGCGTGTCCAATCGATGGCACCGTCCTTGATGAAGCGGCCCAGGTTGATGGAGCCCAGGTTGCAGGATTCGTAGGGCAGCAATGGCTGCTCGCCGCAGGGGTTGGTGGATTCGATCTCGCCCACATGGGGGGTGGGGTTGTCGCGGTTCAGGCGGTCCAGGAAGATGATGCCCGGCTCGCCGTTTTCCCAGGCTTGGTTGACGATCCGCTGGTATACCTTGCGGGCGTTCATGGTGCCGCATTTTTTCTTGTCGCGGGGGTTGTACAGGTCGTATTCTTCATCACGCTCCACGGCCTGCATGAATTTTTCGGTCAGGCCGACGGAGATGTTGAAGTTATTGAACTGCTTCTGGTCGGCCTTGCACATGATGAAATTCATGATATCAGGGTGGTCAACCCGCAGGATGCCCATATTGGCGCCGCGGCGGGTGCCGCCCTGCTTGATGGTTTCGGTGGCGGTATCGAAGACCCGCATGAAGGAGATCGGGCCGCTGGAGATGCCGGTGGTGGTCAGCACCAGGTCATTGGCCGGACGCAGACGGGAGAAGGAGAAGCCGGTGCCGCCGCCCGACTTGTGGATCATGGCGGTGAACTTGACCGCATCGAAGATCTCTTCGATGGAGTCGCCCACCGGCAGCACGAAACAGGCCGAGAGCTGGCCCAGTTCACGACCGGCGTTCATCAGGGTAGGGGAGTTGGGCATAAAGTCGAAGCTGGCCATCATCCCGTAGAAACGGTCCGACAGTTTTTTGAGATCGGCTTTTTTGTCGAACTTCCGATCAGGTTCGGCAATCGTATCGGCAACGCGGCGCAGCATGTCGGCCGGCGTCTCAAGAGGCTTGCCGTTGGCGTCCCGCTTAAGGTACCGTTTTTCAAGGACGGTTCTGGCGTTCTGGGAAAGCGCAGGCTCGATGGTGGCGGGTGATTGTGGTGACATGGTTCGCTCTCCTTCTGCTGTCGTGTGAATAAATGCTGTTTTGTATCTAAAGGATTCCGTTTGTGATTATCTGGGAAACGAGAGCACCACAATATTTAGTGGGCGGGCGAAATACAACCACAAGATGTATTGTTGTGTCAACGCTAAAACGTAAACAGTTCTAACCGTATGAAAGCATTGGCTAATGTTGGGCTTTTTTTTGAAATTTACAGGCTGCAGATTCTATGTTAAATAATATCTTTATTCGTATATTCAATACTTTGTCGGTCGGGAGCGTCATGTTTTTTTCAGTGCGCGGGTACCGTTTTCAGGCAGCTTTTTGGTACTGTTTGCTGGTGGTTGTCATGCTGGCTGGTCCACTGGGATGCCAGCGATTTTTGTATGGCGAGGGTGGTCTGCTGGAGGGGGAAAGCTCCGTTAATCTGGCCGTGACCGTGCCTGAAAAACCACTTCCGGTCGTTAAGCCGCTGCCGGTGAATACCGAGCCTCCTGCCGCAGCTGTTGTCAAACCACCGCCACCGCTCCCCCAGCGGCTGTTGCCACAGGAAGTACCTGTGCTGCAGGAACCGGCTCTGACAACAGAAACATCCGTGATTTCACCGAACGACAGCCCGTTGCAGGCTCGCAGTACGGTTACCAGGGCCGATTCGGTGCTGAGTGGGCGTACAATCAGGGAAGATACGGTCCTGCGAGGTACGGTGCTGGTCAAAGGGAGCCTGGTGGTGGCCCCCCAGGCCACGTTACGGCTTGAGCCCGGCGCCAGCCTCCGCTTCCAGCGAGCTGGCGGTTCTGCACGCAATCCACGCCTGGTGGTGCAGGGGCGACTGGTGTGTGCCGGTACACCTCAGAAACCGGTGGTGATCACCTCTGTGTTCACTGAGCAGCAGGTTGCTGATTGGGGTGGGGTGCTGTTGCTGTCCACTGAAAAGAAAAATCTGCTTGATTATTGTCATATTGAAGGTGCGGAAGTGGGGCTCGAAGCCCACCATTCCCAGTTTAGCGGTCGTGGTCTGGAGGTGCATCGGGCACGCACCGGGGTGGCGTTGTACGATAGCGTGGCTACGCTGCAGACGTTCAGGATCAGTCGTTCCGATATCGGGGTGACCGCTTTTGACAGTGAGCTTGAACTGCGTGACGGCACACTGCGCGAAAATCGGCAGGGGGCTGTGGTGAACCGTTCTGCACTGGTGGTGGCATCCAACAGATTCCAGGCGAATAGTCAGGAAGGTCTGGTGGTTGACCAGTGCCGTTTCAAGCTGAGCGGTTGCAGTGCAATCGACAACCGGGTCGGGATTATGCTGAAGGGGGGCGATGGGCAGCTGCAGCAGTGCCGTTTCAGCTTGAATCGCGAGGCTGGACTGATGGCGGTGGGTGCCCGGCTTAAGATCGTACACAGCTCCTTTCAGGATAATCTGGGCGTGGGACTTATGCTTGATGGTTCCCGTGGCAGTGTGAGCCAGAGTGCCTTCAGCCAGAATAAGGGTGGCAATCTGCAGTATGCCGGCCCCGATCACTTTGCCGCTGTCCTTAACTGGTGGGGTGAGACCAGCGACGCGCGGATCGCCGAGGGGATCAAGGATCCGATCCAGTCGAACGGCGCCGGTCGGGTTTCGTATCTGCCGTTTCTTACTGTGCGCCCTGCGCTGGCTCCCTAACGCTGTCCAAGGTGTCTATGTCCATCTATCTTGATAATGCAGCCACATCACACCCCAAACCACCAGCGGTCTATGCTGCCGTGTTGGCAGCCATGCAGCAGATCGGCGCCTCTCCGGGCAGGGGCGGTTACGGCGCGGCCCTGCAGGCCTCACGCCTGCTGTTCGAGACCCGTGAGGCACTGGCAGATTTTTTTAACTGTGCTGACTCTTCACGTATCGTCTTTACCCATAACGCCACCGAAGCGTTGAATACGGCGGTGCGCGGTCTGTTGCAACCAGGCGACCATGTGGTTACCACCTCCATGGAACACAATTCGCTGTTGCGGCCACTATTTATGCTGCAAAAAGCAGGGGTCGAGCTTTCCATCGTGCCGGCCGACACTGAAGGTCTGGTGGATCCGCAGGCCATCCGTCGGGAGATACGTCCAACGACCCGCCTGGTTGCGCTGGCCCATGTCTCCAACGTCACCGGCGGCATCCAGCCGGTGGCCGAGATAGCGGCTGTGGCCCGGGAGTCTGGGGCCCTGGTGTTGCTGGATGCAGCCCAATCAGCCGGTTGTCTGCCGATTGATATGCAGGCCCTGGGGGTTGATCTGCTGGCTGCACCGGGACACAAGGGGCTTTTAGGTCCTCAGGGCACCGGCCTGCTGGCTGTGGCTCCTCACGTGCGGTTGCATCCCCTGCTGGCGGGGGGCACCGGTAGCAGTTCCGATCAGGACCACCAGCCGGAAGGCTTTCCCGAGGGCTTTGAGGCCGGTACCCATAATCTGCCCGGCATCGCCGGGCTCAGGGCAGGTATCGACTTTCTTGCCACAACCGGCCTGCCTGCTGTGGCCGAACGGGAACATGGCTATGGCAGCTACCTGCGGGAACAGCTGGCTGCGCTGCCGGGTTGCCGATTGTATGGCCCCGCTGATCCGCAAAAGCGGGTTGGGCTGCTTTCACTGACGGTAGCTGGCTGGGATGCCTCGGCACTGGCCTTTGAACTGGACCGCGAGTATGGTATAGCCGTCAGGGCCGGTCTGCACTGTGCGCCACGGGCACACCGCACCATCGGCAGCTATCCTGGCGGAACCCTGCGGATCAGTCCTGGCTGGTTCACCACTACTGAAGAACTTGAACACTGCTGTACTGCACTTGCCACCATTATCCAGAAAGGAAACCCATGAAATTTTTCGTGCTGGACACCAACGTGCTGCTTCATGATCCCCAGTCCCTGTTCAGGTTTCAGGACAACACCATCATTGTCCCGATCACCGTGATTGAGGAGGTGGATCGCTTCAAAAAGGATATGAACGAGACGGGCCGTAACGCCCGTGCGGTTTCCCGTATCCTCGATACGTTGCGTGAAAAGGGTTCCCTGGCCAGCGGCGTCGGGATGCCGGGCGGCGGCATGCTAAGGGTTGAACTGTGCGAGGAGCAGTGTCTTAATCGACTGCCCAAAGACCTGCGGGACGACAAGGGTGATAACCGGATCCTGGCGGTGGCCCTGGCCACCAAGGAACGCTTTAGCGACGAGACGGTGATCTTCGTCACCAAGGATACCAACCTGCGGATCAAGGCCGATGCCATCGGTATTGCGGCCGAGGATTACGAATCAGACAAGGTGGATATCCAGGAGCTGTACGCCGGTGCCCGCAACATGGAGATCGATCCGGAGGCGATCGACCGCTTTTATGGCCAGGGCTGGCTGGAGGCGCCGGAGGGGTTGTTGCCCAATGAGTTCGCCACCCTGGTGGATGCGGGCAATCCGTCCCATACCGCCCTCTGCCGCTTTGATGCGGCCCAGGGCAAGATCGTGCCGGTGCGCAAAATACCGAAAGAAGGGATCTGGAGTATCTATGCCCGTAACCGCGAGCAGCAGTTCGCCCTGGATGCCCTGATGGATGATAACGTCAAGTTGGTCAGCCTGGTGGGCAAGGCCGGCACCGGCAAGACCCTGTTGGCCATTGCCGCCGGTCTGCAGAAGGTGGCAGAGGAGAACGTCTACAACCGTCTGCTGGTCTCCCGTCCGGTTTTCCCGATGGGCAAGGATCTAGGTTTTTTGCCGGGTGATATTGAGGAAAAGCTGACCCCCTGGATGCAGCCGATCTTTGACAACGTGGAACTGCTGATCTCAGGGCATGAGTCGGAAAAGCGTCACAGCAAGGGCTACAAGGAACTGATGGCCATGGGGCTGCTGGATATTGAGCCGTTGACCTACATCCGTGGCCGTTCGATCCCCAATCAGTACCTGATCGTGGATGAGGCCCAGAACCTGACCCCCCACGAGATCAAGACCATCGTGACCCGGGCCGGGGAGGGGACTAAGATCATCCTGACCGGCGACCCGTACCAGATTGACAACCCCTATGTGGACTCCTCCAGCAACGGCCTGTCCTATCTGGTGGAACGCTTTAAACATGAGCGGATATCGGCGCACGTTACTTTGACGCGCGGTGAGCGGTCTGAATTGGCGGAGTTGGCGGCCAACCTGCTCTAGAAACGCGCTCTTTCCGCAATATCGGTGTTGCCCGTCGGTTGTGCTTGTGCGACGTACTGCGTGAGTACGCCTCCGCGCACTCCCTCGGGCGCCTTGATCTTGCGAAAATATCGTGTTTCCTAACTAAAAGAAATCGATCGATATGCTTGTACTTGCCATTGAAACATCCTGCGATGAAACGGCCGCCGCGGTTGTCCGCGACGGCCGCTCCGTTCTCTCCAGCGTGGTCTCGTCCCAGGTGGCGATCCATGCCGCATACGGCGGCGTGGTGCCGGAGATCGCCTCCCGTCGGCACCTGGAATTGATTACACCAGTCATCCGTCAGGCCCTGGCTGAGGCCGGCGTCACCCTGGAGCAGATCGAGGGGATTGCCGTCACCCGTGGCCCCGGCCTGTTGGGTGCTTTGCTGGTGGGGATCTCGGTGGCCAAGTCGTTGGCCCTGGCCTGCAAGATTCCGTTGGTGGGGGTGCATCATATCGAGGGGCACCTGCTGGCCGGATTTCTGCAGCAGCCACTGGCCTTTCCCTTTTTGGCCCTGGTGGTGTCCGGTGGCCACACCCACCTCTACCGGGTGGAGGGGGTGGGGCGCTACCGTACCTTGGGTCGTACCATTGATGACGCCGCCGGTGAGGCCTTTGACAAGGCCGGCACTCTGTTGGGGCTGGATTATCCGGCCGGGGCACGGATTGACGCGCTGGCCAAGCAGGGCAACCCGGCCAGCGTCAGGTTTCCCCGACCGTTGTTACACGACGGCTCCCTTAACTTCAGCTTCAGCGGTCTGAAGACGGCCGTGCTGACGCACCTGCAGAAACATCCCCTGAGCGTCGAGCGGCATGAACTGCCGGACCTGTGCGCCTCCTTTCAGGCCGCGGCCTGTGAGGTGCTGGTCAAAAAGACCGAGGCTGCCCTGCTGCAGGAAGGGCTGGAGCGTCTGGTGGTGGCCGGCGGGGTGGCCTGCAACAGCGGCCTGCGTAGTGCCATGCAGGCCATGGCCGCCCGGCGTGGTATCGAGTTACAGATTCCGCCGCCATCGTTGTGCGGCGATAATGCCGCCATGTTGGCGGTGGCTGCTGATGCCTATCTTGCGTCCGGTTGTTGTGATGGCCTGGAACTGGATGGCTTGGCCACCTGGCCGTTGGATCAGGCCGGTTGCCTGGAGCCACAGCCATGAGTCTGCACTACCCCCGTCCCCGCAAGGCCTTGGGCCAGAACTTTCTGACTGACCGCAACATCATTGCAAAGATTCTGTCGTCCGCGCAACTGGTGCCTGAGGATTGTGTGCTGGAGGTGGGGCCGGGCCGGGGTGCCCTGACCGAACTGCTGGCCCAACGGGTGCGGCGGCTGGTGGCGGTGGAGTTCGACCGTGATCTGGCCGCCATTCTGCGACAACGCTTCAGCACTGAGCCGCAGGTCATCATTCATGAGCAGGATGTGCTCAAGGTTGATTTTGCGGAACTGTTGGGCAGCGACCGCTTCAAGGTGGTGGCCAATCTGCCCTATAACATCTCCACCCCGGTGTTGTTCAGATTCCTTGAAGAGCGCCAGCGTTTTTCAAGGTTAGTGGTGATGCTGCAGAAGGAGGTGGGCGAACGGCTGGCGGCGCCGCCGGACTGCAGCGACTACGGGGTGCTGACGGTTTTGTTCCGGCAGTGGTTCGACGTAAAGCGAGAGTTTGTGGTGCCGCCTGGTTGCTTTCATCCGGCCCCCAAGGTGGATTCGGTGGTGATCAGCCTGGTACCGCTGCCAGCTTCGCGGGTTGAGGTGGATGATCAGGTTCTGTTTGAGCGGGTAGTCAAGGCTGCCTTTGCCATGCGCCGCAAGACCTTGTGGAACTGTCTCAAAAGCGCCGAGCTGCTTGAACCGGCATCCCTGGAACAGGTGTTGGCCGCGTGCGGTATTGACGGTCGTCGTCGTGGTGAAACCCTGAACCTTGAGGAGTTTGCCAGCTTAAGTCGAGCACTGCACACTGTATTGAAGCAATAAAAAAAACCGCCTCACGAAAGAGGCGGTTTTTACGTAGCAACTCTGAATGCAGTTACTTCTTTTTGGCTGGTTTAGCAGCCTTGGCCACCGGCTTGGCAACGACCGCCTTCTTGGCCTTGGCCGGAGCGGTCTTTTTCTTGGCAGCCAGGTTGGCCATGCGGGTGGCACGGGCCTTCTCCAGGTTGGCGGCCAGGTTGTTCTTCTGGGCGGCGGCACGGCGTGCCTCTGAATAGCTTTTGGCAGCCAGGGCGGTGCCGGCCGGCAGACCGAACTGTTTGCGGTACTCGCCCGGCTTCATATTGTGGACCTGCTTCAGGTGACGGGTCAGGGTCTTGAAGCCGCCCTTGTTACAGATCAGGCAGACCACCTGGTCCTTCTGGATCGACTTTTTGGGTGCCATGGCAGGAGCCGACTTGGCAGCGGCCTCTCCTTCAACCGGCAGATCGCCTTCAAGCTGTTTCAGCATGCCGTAGACCTTTTGGATCTCTTGCAGCAGTTCGTCGGAGCTCATTTCTACTGAAGCAGCGTGGGATGATACAATGTTGGCAGTCAACTCAACCAGAATCGATGACATACTTCCTCCAAATATAGTGATTTTATAGAGTACGCAGCTTCCTCTAACAGTAATATATAAGCAAATCAAGTATTAATTTAGTTGCGCTGTGAAGTTTGACGGAAAAAATATTTGACCTCGCTGGTCGGGGTCTGTTACTAAACACACTTTCGCAAGCTTGTTTATGCCCGTTTTCTGAGGATCGAGACATGCCGTACATCGTGATTGAAGAGGATCGTTGCAAGGGCTGCGGCCTCTGCACCATCGCCTGCCCCAAGAAGCTGGTTTCCTTGAGCGAAACCCCCAATGCGCTGGGCTACACCGTGGCCGTGTTCAGCAGCCAGGAACACTGCACCGGCTGCACCCTGTGCGCAGAGATGTGCCCTGACGTTGCCATTACGGTTTTCAAGGAGGAGAACTAGATGAGTACGCCTCCCAGAAAGTTTGTGAAGGGCAATGAAGCAGTGGCCATGGCCGCCATCGAAGCCGGTGTGCAATGTTATTTTGGCTATCCGATCACCCCCCAGAGCGATATCCCCGAGTATCTCTCCCGCGAACTGCCCAAGACGGGCGGCACCTTTATCCAGGTGGAGAGCGAAATCGGCGCCATCAATATGGTGCTGGGGGCATCAGCCTGCGGTGTACGTGCCATGACCTCCTCATCCGGCCCCGGCATTTCGCTTAAGCAGGAAGGTATCTCCTATATGGCCGGATCTGAGTTGCCGGGCGTGATCGTAGATATCATGCGGGCCGGACCCGGTCTGGGCGGTATCGACGCCTCCCAGGCCGATTACCATCAGGCCACCAAGGGAGGCGGCCATGGTGGTTACCGGATCATCGTGCTGGCCCCCAACTCGGGCCAGGAGATGTATGATCTGACCATGCTGGCCTTTGACCTGTCTTACCAGTACCGGATGCCGGCTATGCTGTTGGCCGATTCGGTGCTGGGCCAGATGAAGGAGTCGATCGTGGCCAATCCGCGTCCTCAGGTGACGCTGCCGGATAAGGAGTGGGCCGTGCGGGGCACCGGTGGCGGCCCGCAGCATGTGGTTAAGTCACTCTACCTGGGTGATGGTGAGATGGAAAAGTTTCACTGGAAGATGTATGCCCGCTATCAGGAGCTGGCCGACAAGGAGTCGCGCTGGGAGGAGTTTCAGACCGCCGATGCCGAGCTGATCGTAACTGCCTTTGGCGCCACCTCTCGCATCGCCCGCACTGCGGTTGAGATGGCGCGGGCCGAGGGGCTTAAAGTCGGCCTGCTGCGGCCGATCACCCTGTTTCCGTTTCCCAGGCAGGCCTATGCAGAGCTGTCGGCCCGTTGCAAAAACTGGTTGACCGTCGAGTTGTCTACCGGCCAGATGGTGGACGATGTCCGCCTGAGTGTGGCCCGGGATGCCGAGGTGGATTTTTATGGCCGCCCGCCGGGAGCCGGCTCGCTGCCCACCCCGGAAGAGTTGTTTGAGCAGATCAAGAAACGTGTCTAGAGGTTTTGGTATGAAGCAGGTATTTGCAAAACCGGTCAGTCTCAAGGATGTGCAGACCCACTTTTGTCCTGGTTGTCACCATGGTTCGATCCACC
>DFYU01000141.1 GCA_002383415.1 Geobacter sp. UBA4074 | reverse complement strand
CTGGTGTTCGGCAAGGAGACCGCCGGCCTGCCGGCCGAACTACTGGCTGCCAATCCTGAACGCTGCCTGACCATCCCGATGCCGGGCCAGGTGCGCAGCCTGAACCTCTCCAATGCCGTGGCGGTGGTGCTGTACGAGGCGCTGCGCCAGACCGGTCAATTGCACGATTGAACGTACAAACAAAAAGAGCCGGGGAACCCCGGCTCTTCACGTAGCAGCACCGCGTTCAGTTAAAAATCATCCTGCTCCGGCCCCCAAGCATCCTTGAAGGTGATCTTTTTCACCCGGTTTTCGCTCAACACCTCATCGCTGATCAGGGTGGCCTCTTCTTCGGTAAAACCGATGCGGGGCCGTACTGACATCCAGTGGGTAGCCACTTCGGACGGTTTTTCCAACGGTCGTGGCAAGGGCGGTCCCGGTTTGTACTGGCGGTTCAGGAACAGGGCAGCCTCGTACTGCTTCTTGTGCAGCACCAGGGCCACATCCACCTGATAGATGCCGTTACTGACCGTCTTGCTGAGAATCACCTTTTCCAGGACCATACCTTCAGGCATCTTGAGTAGTTCTGACATTGCTCGCCTCCTTGATGGTTAGAATACATAATCAGGCCACCCCGGCCAGTTCCAGCCGAGTGCCCCAACGTCGAATCAGTTCAGCTTTGATCCGTTGCCCTTCCGGCGATACCAACGCGCCATCCCGCTCCAACAGATTAAAGGCCGCCCCACGAGCCTGTTCCAAAATGACGCCATCCCGCAGGATGCTGGCCACCCGGAAGTCAGGCATGCCGGATTGACGGGTACCCAGAAAATCGCCGGGACCACGGATCTCCAGGTCGGCCTCAGCAATCCGGAAGCCGTCGCTGGTGGACTCCATCACCCTTAAGCGCCGCTCGCCGTCATCTGACAATTTTCCCGGTGTCAGCAGGATACAGCGGGAACGGTGCGCCCCACGTCCCACCCTGCCCCGCAACTGATGCAGCTGCGAGAGGCCGAACCGCTCACTGTGCTCGATCACCATCAGGGTGGCGTTGGGCACATCAATCCCCACCTCGATCACGGTGGTGGCCACCAGGATATCCAGCTCCCGGTTCTTGAAACTGGCCATTACCGCCTCTTTTTCCTCCGGCTTCAGCCGACCATGCAGGAGCCCCACCCGCAAGCCGGGAAATATCTCCAGCTGCAGGTGCTCGGCCATCTGGCTGGCAGCCTTCAGGTCACTCTTCTCCGACTCCTCCACCAGCGGGTAAATCACGTAAACCTGTCGCTCTTGGGCCACCTCAGAGCGGATCAGGTCGTAGACCTGATTGCGGCGAGACTCGAAATAGATCTTGGTATCAATGGGGGTTCTGCCTGGCGGCAGTTCGTCGATCACCGACAGGGAGAGGTCACCGAACAGGGTCATGGCCAGGGTACGGGGGATCGGGGTGGCGGTCATCACCAGAATGTCGGGGTTAGTCCCCTTCTTTTTGAGAATACCCCGCTGCAGCACCCCGAAACGGTGCTGTTCATCCACGATCCCCAACCCCAGGCGCTGAAACTCCACCTTGTCCTGAATCACGGCATGGGTGCCGATCACGATGGCGGCCCGGCCATCGGCCACCTGGGCCAAGGCCTCTTTTTTGGCTGCCCCCTTCAAGCCGGCGGTCAACAGCACCACCCGGATGCCTAATTGTTCACACCAGTGGTGAATATTGTGCCAGTGCTGCTCGGCCAGGATCTCGGTGGGGGCCATGATCGCCACCTGATAACCGTTTTCCACCGCCACCAGGGCCGCCATCAGCGCCACCAGGGTCTTACCGCTGCCCACATCCCCCTGCACCAGCCGGTGCATCGGATGGGGGGCCATCATATCCTGCTTGATCTCCGCCAACACCCGACGCTGGGCCGCAGTCAGCTGAAACGGCAGTAACCGGGCCAGCTCCTTGGTGTAGCGGTGGGTCACCTGAAAGGCGATGCCCTCCTCCAGGGAGATGCCCCGTTTTTTGAGGGCCTGGCCCAGTTCCCAATAAAAGAATTCGTCAAAGGCCAGCGAACGGTGGGCCGGGGTGCGCCCCTCATTCAGATCAGCCAGCTGCGCCTCGGCCGGCGGCAGGTGTACCTGCCCCAACGCCTCCCGCAACGGCAGGTAACCGTGGGGGCTGAGTAATGACGTCGGCAGGACGTTTTCCACATTATCAAGGAAACCGTCCACCACCTGACGCATCACCTTGCGCATACTCTTCTGATGCAGACCTTCGGTCAGGGGATAGACTGGCACAATCCGGCCGAAGTTTACCTGGTCGGCCGCCATCACCGCCTGCACGTCGGCCCCTTCCTCCAGCCACTCCACATCGGGGTGATGCACCTCCCGCTGAAAGCCGAAGGAGGTTACCTCACCGGTAAACACCCCCCGCCGCCCCACCTTCCAGGTGCGCTGCATCCAGAGCGGGTTGGCGTGGAACCATTTCAGCAGCATGCTGCCGGAATCGTCCTGCACCAGCACCTCGAACACCTTGCGGCCGCCCTTGGTGGTGGCCCCATTGGCCGACATCACCGTGCCCTGAAACACCTGACTGACACCCGGCTTCAGCTGACGGATCGGCACCAGGGTGCGGCGGTCTTCATAACGGTGGGGCAGGCAGAACAGGGCGTCCTCAACCGTGCGGATCTCCCGCTTGGCCAGCAGCTCGGCCAGCTTGGGACCGATCCCTTTGATGAACTGCATCCCCACGGTCAGGTTCTTGCGGGCGATGGTCTGCTGCAATGAAGGAACTGCCGGCGGGTTAATCTTGCGTACCACCAGCCCGGTGCCGTTGGTCTCGACGCTCACGGTGTCACCCGGTTGCAGCCCCAGGGTATCCAAAACCTCGGCCGGGATGGTCAGTGAGCGGGTATGGTCAATGATTAACCTGTCCATGTTCAGCGTTTTATACACTACGCTCATCAGAAAGTCAGCCCGGCCTTTCCTCTTGACGCCCCGCCAGTGTTGCGGGTATAGTGTCGATCCCTTGCCGGAGTGGTGAAATGGTAGACACAGCAGACTCAAAATCTGCCGTTCGCAAGGACATGCCGGTTCGAGTCCGGCCTCCGGTACCATAAGCAAGTTCAGCGCTGTCTTAGCGCAAGCCAAAAGCCCCTAATAAATTAGGGGCTTTTTCTTTTATGCATTCCTCAGTACTACAGTGTTTACTGACGCCGACATGTAAACCCGACCAGGCAACGTGGCTATATACCTGCATATTACGGAAGGAAATGACCAGCGCACCTCACAAGATGTGACCAGTGTTCTTGCATGTTGACCATAATTCTGCTGCAATGATTGCCCTGTCAAAACAGTTGACTGGAGTTGTACCCCCCCACCCACTACGGAGAGTATACCTGAGGCTTATTTTCTAGCTGCACTAGCTCACCGATGACTGGCGTTAACAACTTAATACTCTCGCCTTTGCTTGCTGAAGCAATCCTTCTGAAGGGTTCGTCCCAAGCGTGGCGAGCGATGGTGAACCTACCAACATGTGATGGAAGCAGTGCGGCGGCGTGCAGATCTTTTGCCGCCAATACGGCCTCTTCGGGATTCATATGAATATAGGCCCAGCGCTCGTCATACTGTCCGCAGTCAAGTGCTGCGAAATCAAAGCTGCCGAACTTGCAACCGATTTCGGCAAAGTGCGGCCCGTATCCGCTGTCCCCGCTAAAGAAGAGACGACGTGTGGCAGTTTCCAAGGCGAATCCCGCCCATAGAGACTGGTTCTGCTTCAGTAGCCGATTAGAGTAGTGCCGTGCGGGTAACAGGTGGATTTTGATTCCTTCTCCAAACTCGAACTGATCGTACCAGTCTCCTTCAGAGACTTTACTCGCATCATATCCCCACGATTCAAAATAGGTCCCAATCCCGAGTGGACAGATAACACGGTTAACCTTGCCCTTCAGTGACTCAGCAGAGGGATAGTCAAGGTGATCCCAGTGCTCATGGGAAATCAGTAGGTAATCGATTTCGGGCATATCCTCAGCAGTATAGATGTTTGTTCCGGAAAAGGCCTTGTTGAGGAACGGGAGCGGTGCAGCATAATCACTGAAGACAGGATCGAGTAAAATTCTTTTGCCGCCAAGCTGAATATAAAAAGAGGAATGTCCAAGCCAGACAACCAAGTCACGCGTGCGGTCCAGATTCTTCAGGTCGGTTTTTACCGTTGTGATGGGGCGATCGGGTACCAGTCGCTCAGCGGGGTTCAGCAGGTGGTGCAAGATGATGGAAAATGTACTGACGTCCTTGGTGAACTTTGGCGTGTCGATAAGGTTACGGAACTCTCCATTGACATAATTTGGCGACTTTTTGATGGCTTCACATCTGGCACCGTTCGGAGCTTGGCCGAACTTCGGGTGGTTCAGCAAAACATAGGCACTAATGACGAGGCCACACACCAATACAAGCAAGCTGACAACCATGTATTTCAAACCTCTTTTCATCGTATGAGCCATTCGTTGTTCGTCTAGTAGCTAATCAACTCGTTCAAAAGTAACAATGCCGCTCAGCTGCGAAAGTTTATCAATCCCGGAATCAATCTTTCCGAGGATGATCAGGCCACTGGCATATACAAAATCCTTATAAAAGATGGTCAGGTTTCCCCACGGGGCATATAGGGTGATGTCTCCTACAGAAGGCTTGCTCCCAGAAGGCGCCCCTTGTGTTGACAGCTTACGGGGCAGATCACTGACCTTTTCTGTCCCGGCATAATCTCTAATCGTCAAGATCATTGGCATCATCGACAAAAAGTCGCGGCTGGTTGCATTGTCGAGCATCGTTGCAGTCATAACTGTTTTTCCGGCTGTAATCCTTATTTTCATAATGTTTTTATCTCCACCATATGCTGAAGTGGTCAAAGTCATGAGTATGGCCAGGGACAAGAGTCTTGCCTTCTTCATCAGATGCCTCTCAACGCCGCTCACAGTTGTTTTCCAGGCCGTTTGGCCAGAACCCCTCCCAGGAGTTTACCCACACCGTTACCTTCTTTGTTGCCGACCCTGTTTTTGATGACCGAAACAAAAGCTTTCATCTGGTTTTCAGTAAGCCCTGTGTTCATGGCTGCACCGAGATGGAACGTGAGCGGGCCATCCAATCCGGGCATGCTTGCCAGCGCAGCGATTGTCGCCAGTTCCCTTTCCTGAAACGTCAGCACATCACGGGCAAAGATATCCGCAAATAGATGTTCCTTCAGGAACTTATCGATTACCGGCGAAAACTCCTGCCATTTGGCTGGAGGAGGAACCTTATCCAGTCCGCCAAGTTGTGCACGAACCTTGGCCCCATAATCATCCTTGTTCAAGTTTACGGGAATCAGGCTGGCGTCCTTCCCCATGACATCCTTGATGCCCTTGGCCTTTCGTTTATCCATGACAGACATAAAGGTACCAAGACCATTAAGGCTGCGCGGAAAACCGGCATAGGCATACATTTGTACCAGGATCTCTTTGATTTCATTGACGGTCAGGCCTGCATCGAGGCCTTCGTTGAGTGCTGATTGCAGCTTGTCCATATCGCCGTTGGCGGTAAAGGCTGCAATGGTGATGATGCTTTCCTGCTTTTGATTTAATACAGGCTGTGCTTTCATAGTGACTCCTTCCGCTGTCATAGCCCAGACGGGAACCAGCAGTACCAGCAAGAGCAACAACGAGATGACGGCGAATCTCATCTGGCCCCCCTTATTTCCTAGAGATACTGCTCACGGTGACCTTTTCCTTCCAGATGACATTCTTGCCATCAAGGACACCTGTGAGGACAAGGTGCGTCATGGGAGCATCGGGGGTAGCACCATGCCAGTGATCGATGTCAGGCGGACACCAGACGGCGTCTCCAGCCTTGATTGTAACGATTTTTCCGTCCCGTGTCCCGGTCAGGCCGACACCGGCAGTCACTATCATGTGTTGTCCGGCTGGATGCAGGTGCCATGCGGTTCTGGCGCCGGGTTGGAATGTGACATATGCCCCTCCATAGCGGGCAGTATTGTTGGCTGGGAATACTATCTCGACCATAACATCACCGGTAAACCAGTCTTCTGGACCTTTGAAAAACTTGTGTGACTCAGCAGGATAGATTTCCTGAGTCGGGTCTTTTTTTTCGGCGGCGAATGCCTGACCTACATAGGCAAACGTCGAAATAAGTAGGTAAAGAGATAAAAAGATTACTGAAAGCCTCATTTGACCTCCTTTAAATGTGGTTGGTCCATATATTGAATTTTAACTCTGTATGTAGCCGTGCTTACAAAAGAGAAACAAAGCAGCGATCACTGCTGAATCGGCCAATTTGCAGCCATCCATTGCTGCGCAGCTTTCACGTCTGCCCCATAGACAGACAGGCTTTTCAAGACGTTTGCATGAGGGCAAAGCGCTACTATGTCCTCGGCACTGCGTCCCAGCCCACCTCCCCCATGGGTGATAAAGGGGATGATGGTCTTCCCAGACATGTCAGATTCAGACAAAAAGGTGATCACCGGCGGGGCGATAGTGTGCCACCAGTTGGGTGAGCCCACAAAAACCGTATCGTAAGACGTAATATTTTTAACACTCACTCGAATCTTGGGTTTATAGCCTGTAAGCAACTCCCTCTTCGCCTGTTCAACCACGGCATTGTAGTTGCCTGGATATGGCTCTACCGGATCTATTCCCACCAGATCACCCCCAGCGATCCTGTGGATTTCATGGGCAACTTTACCGGTATTGCCGGAATACGAGTAGTAGACGATCAGTACTTTTGTAGTGGCGCTTTGCAACTCCTGGTTTTTAGCACTCATGACGGTCACCTCTTCTTATTCGCAACTGCATGCTTCTTGTTCTTGGATCAGCGTGACAGCTTTCTGGATATTTTCCTCTCCCGCTTCCCATTGTATTCAATCTTATCCACACGAATGCGCCAGCAATAGACCATTCCTATTATTTTATTGCCTATTTCTGCAATTACTGAACATTGCACTTTTTCAGGCAAAGATTTGGTGTTAGGCTGAAACAAAAAACAATGCAGGGAAAGACAATGAAAACATTAGAAAATATAGATATTCTAGACATCATCAAGTGGGAGGACGTGCAAAGGGCGCTGGCGTCGAGCATTGCTCGATGGACTTCAAATTGCAATCAGTACCAGGGGGCAATACCTGGGCTCATCTTGCTTCGCCACGAGACCCCAACCGAGCCGAGCATTGGATTGACCGAGCCAAGCATCTGTTTGATTGCCCAAGGGGCGAAGAGGATACACCTCGAAGATAAGGCCTTTGACTATGACGCCCACAACTATCTGCTTTCATCGATACACATACCATCAACATATCAAGTCACGTCAGCCAGTCACGATGAACCCTATCTAGGTCTGGTCTTGAGATTTGACATGAAAGAACTGTCGCAACTCATGATTGACAGCAATTTACCATCACCACGCACGAAGGGAGTAGATCGTGGCATGGCGACCGGCGAGGTCACCCTGCCCCTCCTGAGTGCATTTCAAAAACTGGTCGCCTTACTTGACAGTCCTGCGGACATTCCAATCCTTGCCCCTATGCTTCACAGGGAAATACTGTATCGCCTCCTGATCGGCGAACAGGGAGGCAAATTGCGCCAAATAGCATCGGCAGGAAGCCGAAGCAATCAAGTGGCTCGCGCTATCGGTTGGCTGAAGAGTAACTATGCACAGCAATTGAAGATAGAAGATCTTGCCGCAATGGCAAATATGAGCCCCTCAAGTTTCCATAGCCATTTCAGATCATTGACATCATTCAGCCCACTTCAATTCCAGAAGCACCTCCGCCTTCAAGAGGCCAGGCGCCTCATGTTGGCCGAGGATCTAGATGCCACCAGGGCGGCGTTCCAGGTTGGGTATGAAAGTTCGTCACAATTCAGCCGCGAATACAGTAGACTATTTGGCGCGCCACCTTTACGCGATGTGTCAAAATTGCGTCAAACAGAAGTTGGCAAACCTAACTAGAACCTACAGGTCTCTCCAGCTTCAGTTGTCCTCACCACCTAGTTAAGGGCCAGTTCATGCTTGAACCGGCCCTTTTTCTGCCGATTAACCTCCCAGAAAAATGCGGCCAAAATTACATTTTTGTAGGATCGTGCAACATTCTTGCAGTTCTGTGTATTTAACAATTGCCTGTAAATGCCTAAGATTCAATCATAAGCTAATAATCAATATGTTTAAAAGGAGACAAGAAATGCAGAATTTTACATTTTACAACCCCACCAGAATCGAATTTGGCAAGGGCAAAGAATCTAATATTGGAGAATACGTCAAGAGCTTCGGCGTCGGTAATGTTCTGGTTCTGTATGGTTCAGAGCGGATCAAGAAGGATGGACTGTTTGGTCGCGTCACTACGTCTCTTGAAGGGCAAGCCATCAGCTTCAAAGCGCTGGGGGGTGTCGTCAGCAACCCGGTTATCAGCTTGGTGCGGGATGCTGTCAAGCTCGTCAAGGAGCACAACCTGCAAGGGATTGTGGCCGTTGGTGGCGGCTCGGTTGCCGATTCTGCCAAGGCCATTGCTGCTGGCGCCAAGTATGACGGCGATGTCTGGGACTTTTTTGTGGGCAAGGCCATTGTCAAAGACGCCATCCCCGTTTTCACCATCATGACGTTAGCTGCCACCGGTAGTGAAATGAATCCCTATGGCGTGGTGACCAACGAGGAAACGCAGCAGAAATACAACCTCGGTGGGCCGGCACTCTACCCAAAGGTGTCCGTCATCAACCCGGAGCTGATGGCCACTGTTACGCCCGACTATCTGGCCTATTCCGCTGTCGATATCTTTGCCCACTGTCTTGACCTCTATTTCACTGCCAAGGTGTTCCCGGAATTTACTGCCGCCCTGATCGAAAACATCCTCGCAACCGTGATGCGCACCACCGATGTGCTGATGAAGAACCCGGACGATTATGACGCGCGAGGAGAATTTGCCTGGGCCTCGACGATGGCCCTGAACGGCAATACCTTCGTCGGTGTTGCAGGCAACTCTTTTGATACCCACATGATCGAGCATGCCATGGGTGGACTTTACAACGTGCCTCACGGTGCCGGACTCGCCGTTGTCCTTCCTGCCTGGATGAAATCGATCAAAGGCGAGATGCCGGAACGCTTTGAGCGCTTTGCAGAGAAGATGTTTGGTGAATCCGATGCCGATGCAGGGATTGAAAAGCTTACCAAATGGTTTAGCGTTATTGGGGCACCGGTGACCTTTGCACAAGCAGGTCTTTCTGCAGACGCCGTTGGCCCCATTGCTGAGAATGCATTTGGCATTGCGAAGCTTTGGGGTATGGATCAGCTCTATCCTCAGCAGAGGATTGCTGAAGTTCTCAAGCTGGCCGTAAAGTAACAAATTGACATCATTTTTTATCAAGGCATTGAAATAAGGATATGTAGGGGATATTGAAATGATAGAGGATCTGAAAAATAGTGTGATTTTTGACCGGGGAGAACTCAATCCTTACGGCAAATTCTTCACCGGCACCAGCTACCTTAATATGTTGAGTCTCGAAGGAGTCGTTATGGGAAACGTCACCTTCGAACCGGGCTGCATCAACAATTGGCATATCCACAAAGCGGATAAGGGGGGTGGCCAAATCCTCTTGGTGACCGGCGGACGTGGCTGGTATCAGGAGGAGGGCAAAGACGCGCAGGAGTTGCATGCAGGAGATGTCGTCCATATTCCTGCGGGCGTCAAACACTGGCACGGGGCAGCAAAAGATAGTTGGTTTGTGCACATCTCCGTTGAAGTGCCTGGTGAAAACAAGTCAAACGAATGGCTCGAACCGGTTGATCAAGGCGCATACAGCAAGCTGAAATAACGAGGACTGGGCCGCCAGGTGTCTTGCAGCTCGATCATCTGCAGCCCCCCTGCACCCGGACCACATAAAAAACGCGGACGTCGATTGCAAGATTTTGGACGAGGATATGAATTGTACCCGGATGGCCATACGCCATGCCCCCATGATTACAGCAAAAGAGTAAGTTTGTTAAAAGGGACGCCAAACAGTGAAAGAAAACACAACAAGGCAGCAAATTAGCCTGGTGAAGCTCGTCCTGATTCTTGGGGCACTGACCGCCTTCAACTCCATGTCCATCGACATGTATCTGCCGGCTTTCCCGCAAATTGCCCAAGACCTCTCCGTCCCGCTTGGGACGGTGCAACTGTCGGTGTCTGCCTTCCTGTTCGGTTCGGCATTCGGCCAACTGTTCTACGGGCCGGTTGCTGACCGGTGGGGCAGGAAGCGGCCACTTATGTTCGGGATAGGACTGTACATACTTTCTACTATCGGCTGCGCCCTGGTTAGAACCGGCGAAGGGCTACTCTTTTGGCGGGTAGTCATGGCACTAGGCGGCGGGGCTAGTATCGTTATCTCCCGTGCTATTGTTCGCGATCTGTATGATACCGCCGAAGCGGCAAAGATGTTCTCCTTGCTCATGCTGGTAATGGGGGCCGCACCTATCCTTGCGCCTTTGGCTGGGGGGCAGCTACTTCTGTTTACTGGCTGGCGGGGAATCTTCGGTTTTCTAGGTTTTTTCGGCATCCTTTCCTTCGGAGCATCTCTGGCATGGCTGCCCGAATCGCTGCCAATTGAGAAACGAATTCAGCGTAGCCTGGTGGAAATGCTAACCAGTTATGGCAGCCTGTTTAGGCACCGACAGTATCTGTTGTATGCCATAGCATTGGGCGCAATCGCCGGTTTCAATTTTTCCTATATTGCCGGTGCTCCCCAACTTTTTATCGAACTGTACGGGATTTCGCCTCAACACTTCGGCATCATCTTTGGGTTGAACGCCTTTGGCTTGATCGGAGCATCACAGCTCAATCGCAAACTTTTGCGCCGATACACCTCCGAGCAGATTCTGAGCCTTTCCTTTACCGTCAACCTGCTGGGAGCGCTCTTACTGACTGTTTCTACCATGACAGGCCTCGGTGGTTTCCCGGTGCAACTCGTTCTCTTATTCATCTGCCTCTGCACCACCGGTCTGCTGTACCCCAACGTTACGGCACTTGCCTTGGCACCCTTCGCTACATCGGCAGGCACTGCTTCAGCGCTCTTGGGTACTATCCAGTACGCATTGGGTGCCACGGCAGGTGCGTTTGTCGGGATGTTTCACAATGGTACAGGTTTGCCAATGGTCCTGACCATGACCTGTTGCGCAGTCGTAGGCAGGATTGCCATCATGTTCATCCATTCGCCCAATAACGTGCAGGCCCCTGCTCTTGATGTCATAGAAGCAGAAGCCGTGCCCTAAACATCATCAAATTTTAATTACGGAGGTGTGCCGGACATGAATACCTTAATGCCGACAATCTTTATTGGGCATGGTAACCCAATGATAACGTTGTCTAAAAACGTCTATACAGAAGCCTGGAAAAGAATCGGCGAGTTGATTCCCCGTCCTAAGGCGATTCTTACTGTTTCAGCTCACTGGTACATCAAAGGTTCAGCTGTAACAATAAATCCAGCTCCAAGCACAATTCATGATTTTGGTGGATTTACGCAAGAGTTGCATGAAGTTCAATATCCTGCTCCAGGTTGTCCTGAACTTGCTCGGCGTGTTAAAGATCTGCTGTCACCAACGGATATAGAGCTCAACAACGATTGGGGGCTTGACCATGGTACGTGGACCGTTTTACGGCATGTTTATCCAAAAGCAGATATTCCGGTTGTCCAACTCAGCATAGACAAAACTAAACCAGCTAACTACCACTTCGAATTGGCAAAGCGTCTTATCTCGCTCCGTGAGGAAGGAGTGCTTGTAGTCGGAAGTGGAAATATTGTTCACAGCCTTCGTGCCTACGTATGGGGAAACAATGCACCGCAACCATATGACTGGGCGGTACGATTTGATAAGCTGATCCGTCAACTCATACTTAGTGGTGATAATGATAAAATAATTGCTTACGAAAAACTGGGGGAGGACGCCATGCTCTCAGTGCCAACACCGGATCATTTTCTGCCACTGCTCTATACCTTGGGCCTGCGCAAGGAAAACGAAAGCATCAGTTTTCCGGTTGAGGGATATGATGGTGGATCGATGTCCATGCTTGCTGTTCAAATAGGCTGATATTACGAGTGACATGCCGGACAATGCTACGTTAGTTTGCGATAATGCCTTAATGCGAGATAAACGCTTGCTCTTTTGCCTCTAAAAAACCTTGACACAAACACTAGTTGCACATACAACCAAATTATGCCTTTTTCTTATGACCATAATCAATCACTGGGCTACCTGACCGGCATCGCTAGCAAACTGTTGAGTAACATGCTCGCCAAGAGGTTCAAGGCTGCCGGAATCGACATGACATCCGAACAATGGGGTGCCATCATCATACTACTCAACGATGGAGCCATGACGCAGGGGCAGCTTGGGGATCGATTGCATCTTGAAAAATCAAGTGTGAGCCGCCTGACAGATGGACTTGAAAAACGTGGCTGGATTACACGAACCATAGATCCGAATGACAGCAGGCAGAGGCTCGTAGCACCGACCTCTATCGCTCTGGATACGGCAGAATATTGCTCGACTATCGCAAGAACCATCCATCAAGAAGCTCAACTCGGCATGTCTGAAAATGATATGATTGCCTCCAGATCGCTCCTATCGCACATCATTAAGAATCTGGAGGGGGTAACCAAATAAGGCGATTGTTAAATATCAACACATTGGTTGTATACACAACGTTATTCCGGCAAGGCTTCAAGGTCGTCTTATGCCTGGTTCCCAGCCATCAAAGATCAATTAGAAGGAGAAACTATCATGATCGAACAATCAATTCTTGAGAACACCAAAACATTACTGGAACATCTCGGTTTGAACGAAGAGCCCATCGGCGTCTATTACGCTGACACTAAGCCAGAAAATGCCTTTGGTCCCAAATCGGGGCCAACCATTACCCGCGAACTGGAAGAACAGGGCCAGATAGACATGCAGGCGGTTTTTCAAAACTTCTCCTGCGTTATTGGAAACATCTGGCTGGCGCGGAAGAAAAAGGGTACTGCCTATATCTCTACAGAAGAGTATGGGTGCCCCGGCGGCTCTTTCTACTGCTCCATGATGAAACCCAACCTCAGGTTTATTGAACACTATGTAACGACAGGGTTTGAAGGAACTCCCATCCATGGTGAGCGGTATTTACCATCACCCGAAGCCATGAGAAAATTTCTAGACACGGTCAATCCCCGAAAGGCTCCGGCCAAATATTGCCTGTTCAAGCCGTTATCACTCTTTACAGGCAGTGAGGTGCCTGAATTTGTCATATTCTTTGCCCGGCCCGAAGTATTGAGCGGCCTGTTCACCCACACAACGTTTACGACGGGAGAGGTTGACAGTGTAGTTTCACCATTTGGGGCAGGCTGTACCAACGTTTTAGCCTGGCCTTTGCACTATCAGGAGAAGGGTGTAGAAAAAGCCGTATTGGGCGGATTCGACCCATCAGCACGAAAATATATGAAGACCGACGAGCTAACCTTCACGGTGTCTTGGACACTGTATCAAAAAATGCTGAGGACCATGCCTGAATCAATTTTCAGTGTTGACGGAGAATGGAAGACCGTGCGCAAAAAAATAAACCACAGTGCCAAAACGTGGGGGGAATAGCCAAATTCAGAAACTGATTGAAGATACGCTCTTAAATTTTAGCGAACGTTCCCACCTCTGGGGTAAAACGGTAACATCAAAATCGAGTAATCTGGTCATACATTAAGCAAAGAAGAGGCCTGTCAGGATATCCTGACAGGCCTCTTCTTTTAATCAGCATGGCATGATGAACTGCAATGACTATAGGTGCTGCTACCTTTTTACACAATGCTTGAAAGCACGTCTTACCCGTGAAACGACGGGGATTTTGCTGATCGGTTTGGCAATATAGTCGAAAAAACCCATCTCAAACACCTTCAACTCTTCCTGAGGGGTCAGTTTATCGCTCATCAACAGCACAGGCACCGCCTGAAACTCCGGAATGGCCTGAATGGATTGCAACAACCGCATGCCATCCAGCTTTGGCATAACCTTGTCAGTGATAATAACGTGAGGTTTCTGGGCAATCAGCATATTGAAACCTTCCAGGCCGTCATTGGCAACCAGCACCCGGTAGCCTTCCTGAGTAAGGAATTCCTGCGCCAAGGCCTGTGTAGTTGCCTCGTCATCAATAACCAACACGGTTTCCGCGGTTGATTCGTTGAATTCCTGCTTAAGGTAATATTTACAGATGGCAGCGTAAATTTCCCGCCGAGTAGCCATGCAACGGGTTATCTGCAGGCCATTGTTGGCTGCCAGATTCTCCACAAACTTAGTCTCGGTCGGATCGGCAACCGCCAGCAGCAGCCTGTTGCCTTCTACTTTTAACGGAAACACCAGCCGTTGAATGGCCAGATCAGAGGGAACCAGATCGAGCACCTGCGGACTGTAGGCATAGCTGGTCAAATTGGTGATCACCTTGAGGCCAAACTGCTGGGCAAGGGCTGCGGCCAGCTCTTCACCGGTAACCAGGCCGCAATTCTCAAGTATCAGGCCGATCCGCTTCTTGTCCTTGCGTGATATGGCCAGCATCCGTTCGAATGACGTGGCGGTGAGGATGCCCCGCTCAATCAGTATCTGACCCAGCTGTTTCCATTCCTGCATAATCGCTGACCTCTGATGATAGTGCCGTATCACGAGCTTTCACAGGCGCATATATCTGCTACACTATGGCCCATAAGTCAATATGTTGCTTTAACTTACCCTGATGTGTCACATTAAAAAGGCAGCCCGGAATGCCCCTCACCGTACCGTCACCACTCGACAACCTGACCTCAGCGCTTCGTCGTCTTTTTCCAGACATACGCGGCGAAAGAATCCTGCTGGTGGGCGGTACGGTCCGTGATGCCATGCTGGGCCGCCCGCCGCAGGATATCGATCTGCTGACCACGCTATCGAAAGAAACTCTGCAACAGTTCGGTTTTCGCCAAGTTATCGCCAAAAGCACCCAGCCGATCTGGTTTCGCGCTGACCGCAGGCTGGGCACCATCGAAGCAACTACCCTCGCCTCTTTTGATCTGCTGCAGCACGAACTTGCCCGCCGGGATTTTACGGTCAACGCCATGGCCGTTTCGCTGGACGGTCAGCTGTATGATCCGCTAAACGGCCGCAACGACCTGCTGCAACGACGCTTGGTTGCCTGCTCGCCGAGCTGCTTTTTTGATGACCCGCTACGGCTGTTTCGTGCCTTTCGCTTTGAGGCGGACGGCTGGCAACTGACAGAGAAAAGCGCGGCGCTTGTCGCCAGCCAGGACTGGTCGACACGCCTGGCGGCACTACCTGCAGAGCGTTTCAGCCGAGAGCTGCTCAGGGCGTTGGCGGCTGCCAATCCGGTTCGCTTTTTCGAGCGGATGCTGCAGTTCGGGATCGGCCAAAACTGGCTGCCGGAGCTGTTCCGTATGCCACAGGTACCGGCCGGACCGCCGGAGCACCACCCGGAAGGCGATCTGCTCAGCCACAGCCTGCAGGTGCTGCAACGGGCGACAGATCAGACGCCCGACCCACTGACCCGTTTTTGCGCACTATTTCACGATCTTGGCAAGCTGCAGACACCACCAGACCTGTATCCACACCATCATGGTCATGATCAGGCGGGCGCACCCCTGGCTGTGGAACTCTGTAACCGTTTACGGCTGCCGGTTCGTTATCGCCGGGCGCTGGCGGGTGTTAACCGGTTACATACCACTATGGGCCTCTGGGATACCTTGCGTGACGCCACCCGACTGCGGCTGGCACAACAGGCCCAAAAGGCCGGCATTGCAGACCTGCTGCCGCTGGTGGCCCAGGTAGACAAGCCTGGAGCAACATCGACAGCACGGCAGTGGCAGCTGTGCCTTGACATCATCAACCTCACCACGGTCGGGCTGGGGATAGATCGGACACGGCTGCACAATCTGCAACCACAGGCACTGCGAGATCTGATTCTTGACAGACGTGTGCAGGCACTGAGAGCATCTCGCACCGATGCCTTGCTACCGACATAACGCACAACGGCCCGGCAGATGTTCTGTCGGGCCGTTGACGTCACTATGCTCCTGTGCGTTATTTTTTGCGCCACAGCCACCATAACAGTCCAACGCCACACACAAACAGCGGCAGACTCAACAACTGACCCATCGAGAAAAAGCCCCAAAAGAGTCCCAGTTGGCTATCGGGCTGGCGGAACAACTCCACAAAGAAGCGAAACAGACCGTAGCCAGCCAGAAAGGCGGCCATAGCAGCGCCGTTCACCGGAATCCGGCGGGCACACCAACGGACCACAAAAAACAGTACCAATCCTTCCAGAAAGGCTTCGTACAGCTGCGAAGGATGACGTGGCAGCGGCCCGCCTTCCGGAAAGATGATGCCCCAGGGAAGATCGGTGGGACGCCCGTACAGTTCGCCGTTGATGAAGTTGCCGATTCTACCCAGACCCAGCCCTACCGGCGCTGCCAGAGCGGCCAGATCAGCCAGTTGCAGCAGCGGAAGCTTGCGGCTGCGGGCAAACCAGATGGCCGCCACGGCAACCCCCAGCATGCCACCGTGGAATGACATGCCCCCTTCCCAGATGTAGAAGATTTTAAGCGGCCTGGCCAGATAGGCGGCCAGGTCATAGAACAGTACATAGCCCAGGCGCCCCCCCAGCACGACCCCAACGGCCATGCTGAAGATCAGGTCGGCAATCCCTTCAGCGTCCAGCTCAAGCTTTTTGCGACGCACCTCACTACGAATGATAAAATAGCTCAGGATAAAGCCAAGTACATACATCAGGCCGTACCAACGGAACTGAAGCGGACCGAGTCTCAAAAATACCGGATCAATGGATGGAAAAGGCATATGAGCGACGACTCCCGTGCTGCTAAAACTCACAAAAACGATGGCTGGCAATAGGAACTTACAGGTTCTCAACAACGCGAAATAGATACAAAATTATATCGACACAAACGGTTCTATGCTATATATAAACGCCTGCAAAGGAGGCTGCACCTATGAAAGAAATCTTGATGATCATCGTATTTGTGGTGGTCTGGTATGTGGTTAACAAATACCTGCTGCCAAAAATGGGAGTACCCACCTGAATGTCCGATGCCTGCACTCCCGCGTCGCGTGAGACCAAAAAAGACACCAAAAAATAGATTGCACCAGACGGATCAAAGGCCGGCTGCTCTTTAGCGGCCGGCCTTTGTGCGTCGTGCAACCGGTTCCTCCAGCACCACCAGATACCCATCCGGGTCAAAGCACCACATCTCCTTGACCCCGTAGGGCTTCTCCTCCAGCGGATAGAGAATCTCCATATCCTCCTCGAGGATGGCGTCCCTGATCCCTTCGATGTCCTGCACCTCAAAATGCAGGGTCATGCCGATTCCCTTGGGAAACATACTGAATCGATGCTCCAGCACCGGGTGGGTCCGCACCACATCGCTCTCCTCAACAAACACCAGGGCGATGCCGTCCATATCCACCATCAGGTGATCTGGGGCGCCAACAGCGGAAAAGGAACGCTGTACCGGCAGTTCCAGAATACCGGCATAAAAGGCCTCGGTAACCACCAGTTGCGAAACGGTCAACTGTATTGAATGCTGTGCGCGATGGGCCTTTACCATTGGCTAGTACGTCATGAACAGGCTATTGGCATAGCCTGACAGCACCGACAGCCAGTTGGTGAAGATCAGCACACCTACCACGATCAGGAATAGTCCGGTGACAATCTCAAACAGCCGGATATATTTCTTAAAGCGATTAAACAGGACGATAAAACGGTGCAAGGCCAGGGACGACAGCAAAAACGGAATACCCAGGCCGATCGAGTACAGCAGTAACAGGATGATCCCCTGCCCCACCTTTTCCTCAGTGGCAGCGATCATCAGGATCGAGGCCAGGATCGGACCGATGCAGGGGGTCCAGCCGGCGGCAAAGGCCAGTCCCACCAGGAGACTGCCCAGATACCCGGCCGGTTTATGCTTGAGCGAAACCCGCCGTTCACCCAACAGCCACTTGAGCGGCACCAGACCGGTGACATGGATGCCGAACAGCACCACCAGCACCCCGCCCAGCTTGCGGATCAGATCCATATGCTGCTGCATGAAGTTGCCCAGCAGGGTGGCTGAGGCGCCCAGCAACACAAATACGATAGTAAAGCCGGCAACGAAGGACAACGAATGCAACAGGGTCTTGCGACGCACCAGCTGGGTCGGATGCTCGGCATCCAGATCACCAAAAGACAGACCGGTGATGTAGGTGATATAGGACGGTATTAACGGCAGTACGCAAGGCGACAGAAACGACAGCAGTCCTGCCACAAAGGCGCCAATATATGAAATATTAGGTGTTTCCATGCTTGCCTCTCAACTACTGCTGCATCAAACCTTCCAGAAAAGCGATAACCTCGGGACTGGCCCAGTCAAGACCACCGATCACCTTCTTGGCGATTACGCCCTGCTTATCGATGATGAATGTTTCCGGCACCCCGGTCAGGCCATAGGCTGCAGCGGCCTGTCCAGTTGGGTCCAGGTAAGCCGGCAGAGAAAAACCGGTGTTTTTGAAAAAATCCTGCACCGCCTGCTTACCGCCCTCATCAACCGAGACGCAGACCATCTGGAACGGCTTGCCGACCATGGCCTGATTCAGCTTCATCATCGAAGGGATCTCTTCACGACAGGGAGGACACCAGGTGGCCCAGAAGTTGAGCAGTACCACTTTGCCCTTCAAAGATTCCAAGGTCAATGGGGTGGTATCCAGAGCAACAACGCTGATCTCTGGCGCCTTGTGTTTTTCAAGCGGTTTCGCGCCTCTGGCAGGTTGGCTGCCCTCTTTTGAGCAGCCCGCAACAAGCAGCAACGAACAGCAGACCACCATTAACCATTTTTTCATGCCTTATCCTCCAGAAACATCACGAAACGATGGGGAATACAAGAGTGTTTAACGGTTGCGGGTAACGACGTATTCGGCTAGCTCAAGCAGTGCGTCTTTACATTGGCTGTCGGGGAAAACGGCCAGATGGCAACGGCAGGAGTCAACGCAGGCCCGGGCCCGTTCGATGGTGTAATCAATGCCACCGTGGCGTCGCACCAGTTCGGTAACCCAGGTAAACTCCTGGGTAGAAAGTTCATCCTTCTCCACAATAGCGGCGATCTGGTCACGTTCCGCAGCAGTACAGTGCTGCAGGGCATGAATCAGAGGCAGGGTCATCTTGCCCTCCTCCAGGTCGTGTCCGATGCTCTTGCCAAAGTCCGCCTCGGAAGCGGTGTAGTCCAGCAGGTCGTCCATCAACTGAAAGGCGATACCCAACTCCATGCCGAATGCGGCCAGGGCCTGTTCCTGCTCGACAGTTGCCTTACCCAGAATGGCGCCGCACTGGCAGGCCGCCGACAGCAACACCGCCGTCTTGGCCCGCACTACACCGATATAGTTCTCTTCTGTCAGGTCCAGATCGCCGGTGTACAGCAACTGCATCACTTCGCCCTCGGCAATCACCGTGGTGGCCTGGGACATGACCCGCAGCACATCGAGGCTGCCGACCCCAACCATCAACGAGAAGGATTTCGAGAACAGGAAATCGCCGATCAGCACCGAGGCCTCGTTACCCCACAGGGTGTTGGCCGAGGCTTGTCCGCGGCGAAGGGTGGCACTGTCAACCACATCATCGTGCAGCAGGGTAGCGGTGTGGATAAATTCGACGACGCTGGCCAGCGGAATAGCCTGATCGCCAGAGTAGTTGCACAGCCTGGCAGCCAACAACAACATGGCCGGACGGATTCGCTTGCCACCGCTGGAGAGGACGTACTCTCCCACCTTGCGGATCAAGGGAACATCCGAAGCCAGGTCCTTCCTGAACTGTTCTTCCACCGACCTGAGGTCGTTGCCGATCAATTCCAACGCTGCCTGCATGCCTGTCAACACCTCGCGTAAATTTTGCCAATCCTACGTGCTGCACAGCGGTTTTGTCAAAGCATTTCTGGCTTTTTACAGTGCGTTTGCCGTGGTTTGGCATTGCTTCACAACCGTCAAGCGTGTATATCTAACAAGCCTTACAAAGGACACGAACGACACCAAGGAGCGCCTCACCATAATGCAGTTTAACGAACTCGATATACCTCAGCAGGTCATGCAAGGCGTGATTGACGCCGGCTTCAGCAGTTGCACACAAATACAGGCCCAGACCCTGCCCCTCTCATTGTCTGGCAAGGATGTGGCCGGTCAGGCCCAGACCGGCACCGGCAAGACCGCTGCCTTTCTGATCACCCTGCTGACCAAGCTGCTGCGGACCCCCACCGAGGCCAACAAACGTCCACGGGCCCTGATCCTCGCCCCCACCCGAGAACTGGTCGTGCAGATCGAAAAGGATGCCCAGGTGTTGGGAGCCCACTGCGGTCTGTCGATCCAGGCCATTTATGGCGGCGTGGATTATATGAAGCAGAAAAACGCGCTGAAAGACGGGGCTGACGTGGTGATTGGCACTCCGGGCCGCCTGATCGACTATCTCAAGCAAAAAGTCTACACCCTCAAACATATCGAGATGCTGGTGATCGACGAGGCAGACCGGATGTTCGATATGGGCTTCATACCGGACCTGCGCTTTATCCTGCGGCGGCTGCCTCCCTTTGATGCCCGTCAGAACCTGATGTTCTCGGCCACCCTCAACCAGCGGGTGATGGAACTGTCCTACGAGTTCATGAACGCACCCCAGAAGGTCTCGGTTACCCCGGAAAAGATGACCGCCGAGCGGGTTGAGCAGACCCTCTACCATGTTGCCAACAAGGAAAAATTCCCGTTACTGCTGGGCCTCCTGCGGCGTGAGGGTATGGTCCGCACGATGGTCTTCGTCAACACCAAGCGGGAAGCCGAACGGCTGCAGGATCGCCTGAATGAGAACGGGTTTCCCAGCCGGGTGATCTCCGGCGATGTGGAACAACGCAAGCGGCTCAACATCCTGGAGCAGTTTAAACGGGGCGAATTGCCGATCCTGATTGCCACCGACGTTGCCTCACGGGGGTTGCATATCGACGGGGTTTCCCATGTGATCAACTACGACCTGCCCCAGGATGCAGAGGACTATGTGCATCGGATCGGCCGTACCGCCCGGGCTGGCGCAGAAGGCAAGGCGATCTCCCTGGCCGACGAGGACGGCGCCTTTCATGTTGAGGCGATTGAGGAATACATCCGGCACAAAATTCCGGTGGAATGGGCTGAAGACGAGCTGTTTGTGCACGACTACAAGCGCCCCAAGCACAGACCGGCACCGGTTGCTGCGGCACGTCCCGCGCGCGGCCAGCAACGCGGCAAACCAGCCGCCAAAACTACTGCAGCACCGGCGGCTGCAAGCGGCGATGCCAAAAAAAGAAGCCGCCCACGGCGCAAAAAGCCGAGTGGCGGCGGGAATCCGGATGGCGGCACAAGCAGCAACTAGCCGTTACGATACCGGTGGTTGAAACGGTCACCACGCAGATACTGCACGAGCAGCAACAGTGGTACCACGCAGAGTGACGAGATCAGCAGGACACTGAATAGTTCCACCAGATAGGCCCACCAGGGGGGTGCGATGGACTTTACTATCCAGACCACATACCCGGCCAGTTCGTACAACGGCACCAATACCACTGCCGCCAGCACCACCCCTTCCATGGCCTGGAGCCCCCAGGCCTGACGCTGCAGGAAGCCGAAGGCCGCCACCAGCACCGCGCCGCCAAAGAGTGTAGCTACCCAGGGCCAGAAACCGTACCCCCAGAAGACCTGCCAAGCCGAGACAGGCTCCAGCGATTGCTCCGACAGCTGGAGTTGTATGTCGGTGCCGTGGTAATGCAGCACCCCTTTAAGCCCGATTGCCAGCAGAAGGACTGCAACCAGAACCGCTCCCCAGCCCACGGCTGCCACCGGATCAAACCCGTTACCAAAACCGGCCAACGTGAGAAGAGGCTTTTTTTCAACCGGATCAGGATCGGAGTGCAGATACTTGGAACCGCCAGTCGGCAGGGCTGGTGCCAACGGAGCGGCGTGTATCTGGCCCAGACTTGTCTGGTGCTCCCGCTGCTGCGCCTGCTGTGCAAACCTCTGTTCCATTAGGGTCTTGACCACCACCCCGCACTGGGGGCACTGGTCAAAGACCTCCTCGCAGCAAGTGCTGTAGCCGCACGAGGGGCATGTATTGGTGGCGTAGGCCGAGGTCATCTGGCGACGGGGCTTTTTGACCTGGAAACTCTCCTTGCAGCGTGGGCAGTTCAGATACCGTCCTTCGTCAGGAATTTCCAGATCGTTGATGGTGCCGCTGGCCTTGCAATGGGGGCATTCGATCCGCATCTGCCGCTACTCCACGTATTGCTCAATAAAGGCCCGCACCTGCTGCTGATCGGCTGGCAGTACGGCGCAACGGGTCGGCAACCCGTGCAGTCGCTGTATGGCCGGCGGCAACGGCACCGGCTGTCCGGTGGCCTCCTGCACCGCCTCACCAAACTTGGCCGGATGGGCCGTAGCCAGACAGACCGGCAACGTATCGCCAGCCACCAGATCACGGGCGGCCTTGACACCCACCGCCGTATGGGGATCCAGCAGATAGCCGGTCTCTTTGAGGAAGGAACCGATGGTGGCCAGGGTCTGTTCGCGGTTGATCGAGGCGGAACAGAAATCATGCCGCACCTGGGCCAGCTCATCAGGGCTGAAGACGATCCGCCCCTCGTTTTTCAGCTGGGCAAAGGCGGCGCGCACCCGGGCAGCATCGCGATTGAATAGGTAAAACAGGTAGCGCTCAAAGTTAGAGGCAACCTGAATATCCATCGAGGGCGACACGGTCTGCACCACCTGCCCCACCGAATAGTCGCCCTGGTTAATACAACGGGTCAGGATATTGTTCTCATTGGTGGCCAGCAGCAGTTGCTGCACCGGCAGTCCCATCTGCCAGGCCACATAGCCGGCAAAGATATCGCCAAAATTGCCGGTGGGCACCGAAAACAGCACCTTTTGTCCTGCTTGGGCCACCTTCAACCAGGCATAGATGTAGTACACCACCTGGGCCAGCACCCGGGCCCAGTTGATGGAGTTGACCGCCCCCAACTTGTGGCGCTGCTTAAACTCAAGATCGTTCATCAGGGTCTTGACGATATCCTGGCAGTCGTCAAAGGTGCCCTGCACGGCGATGTTATGGACATTATCATCCAGCACCGAGGTCATCTGCAGGGCCTGCACCGCCGAGGTCTTGCCCTGCGGGTGCATGATAAAGATGGTGATGCCTTTTTTCCCCCGCACCCCATGGATGGCAGCACTGCCGGTATCGCCGGAGGTGGCACCCACAATGGTCAGCCGCTCCTTGCGTTCGGCCAGGATGTACTCGAACAGGTTACCCAGAAACTGCAGCGCAACATCCTTGAAGGCCAGGGTGGTGCCGTGGAACAGCTCCAGGATAAAGACCCCGTCCTGTCGAACCACCGGCGTCACCTCGGGGTGACTGAAGGTGGCGTAGGAGCGGTCGATAATGCCACGCAGGTCGTCGGCCGGAATATCATCGACATAGCGCGAGATGATCTCGAAGGCCAGTTGGGGATAGGTCAGACCACGCCAGGATTCCAGTTCAGCGCTGGTGAACGAGGGAATCATCTCGGGCAACAGCAGGCCGCCGTCATCGGCCAGCCCCATCATCACAGCATCTTTAAAACGGATTGGCACAATGCCACCGCGGGTACTGATATAACGCATCACACAACCTTTCTCTCTAAAAACAGTACGGGACGACCATCGGTCGTCCCTCCGTATGTAGCAGTTTCAGCCAAAAATGAAAAGGGGGCTATGGCGCCAGCGGACGCAGTTCACCAGGGGCAAACAGAAAAAATCCACGAAACAGGCAGTATTTGTAAAATTCGGAGAACAAGAGACGAAAGGTGCCGACATGATACCACCAGTTTTGCCTGATGTTGGCACTATCCACCGGATGGGGATAGATGGCCACCTGCGGCGGCAGCGCGTTGCGCAACAGCAGGGTTGCCCGCTTGAGATGGTAGCGCGACGTGATCAGCAGCACCGTGCGCACGCCGTGGGCCTGCAGCAGATCACGGCCATAGAGGGCATTTTCAAGGGTGTTGCGCGATGCCTTTTCCAGCAATACCCGTTCCGGCGGCGGATCGCCGGGACGCTGACGGTACAGGTCGCTCTTGCGCACCGAAGGATCAACACCCACCAGAAACAGCCACTTGGCCCGTCCTTCGCGAAACAGACGCACCCCTTCCTCCACCCGTCCCTTGCCGCCCACCAGCACCACAATTGCATCAACGTCCATCGAGCGTGGCTTGGCCGAAAAGGTCTTGTAGGTGAAATCCACAAAGAGTGCCGTTACTACCAGCAGGACAATCACCAGCATTGAAAGTAGCGCCTTGAGAATCTTCATCGGTTGCTATTTTTGCCTTGCATTAGCTACCACCTTCTGCTAGAAATTATCGTTCAGTTTTTACGGGAGGACATCATCCAATGTCGAGAAAATGTGAAATTTGCGGCAAAGGCCCCAGCACCGGCAACAACGTCAGCCACGCCAATAACAAGACCCGTACCACCTGGTACCCCAACCTGCAGAAGGTTAAGGCCAAGGCCGCCAACGGCAGCGTGTCGACCATCAAGGTCTGCACCCGCTGCATCCGTTCCGGCTCCGTTACCAAGGCCCTCTAGCACCTCGCCGGTTACAGCCCTTAAACAGCCGTGCGCACTCGTTTGCGCACGGCTTGTTTAGTTTTTCGCCACTGCCACCGCATCAATCTCCACCCGGACCCCCTTGGGCAGCGCTGCCACTGCCACTGTGGCCCGGGCCGGTTTTGCAGCCGGGAAATAGTCCCCGTAGACCTCATTGACCACTGGAAAATCAGCCATATCAACCAGATAGATCGTGGTACGCACCACCTGATCAAACCCACACCCGGCAGCTGTCAATACCCCTCGCAGATTTTCCATCACCCGCCGGGTCTCCAGCCCGATATCACCGCTCACCAACTCACCGGTGGCCGGATCCAGCGGAATCTGACCGGAGCAGAACAGCATTCCGCCGGCCTGCACCGCCTGTGAATAGGGGCCGATGGCAGCCGGGGCCTGGTCGGTCGCAATAATTTTCATAGCCTACCTCCATGCATCAAAGGAGTGAGGATTTTTTCGTCCTGGCTACGACAATCAAGAAATGGCGCGGAGGCGTACTGATGCAGTACGTCGCACAAGACATTTCGAAGATTGGCGCGGCCAAGGCGAAAAAAGACCACTCCTAACTCTTCAGGCGCTCCACTTTAATGACCCCCTTCACCCGCATCAGTGAATTCATCACCCGCTGCAGATGCTCCAGGTCAGACACGTTGATCTCAAAGATGTTCTCACCACGCTGGTCAACGGTACTCTTCACCTGGGCGCTGGAGATGTTGGCCTCGGCATTGGTGATGGCCATGGTCATGTTGGCCAGAATACCCTTTTCATCGTGACACAGCACACGCAACCGCACCGGCAGCGCCGCGCTCTTGCCCTTGGCCCAGGTTACTTCAATCCGGCGTTCCGGGTCACTCTCCCGCACAAAGGGGCAATCGGCGGTATGGATCGCCACCCCCTGCCCCCGGGTGATAAAGCCCACGATATCATCACCCGGCACCGGGTTGCAGCACTTGGAGTAGCGGATCATGATATCTTCCATGCCCCCCACCTCAACAGCGCTGGCCGACTTACCCTTCAGCCGGTTGATCACCCCGCTGATGCGCGACTCTTTGTGTTCCTGCTGGGCCTTCAGCTTCTCTTCGGGCACCAGCCTGCCGATTACCTGGTTGGCCGACACCTTGCCGTAACCGATGGCGGCCAGCAGATCATCTTCACTGCTGTAGCCCACCTCCTGGGCCACCCGTTTCAGATCACCGGCCCGCTGCACCTTCTGCAGGTTCAGCGAATAGCGCCGGAACTCCTTCTCGCAGATCTCTCTGCCCAGCACGATGCTACGTTTGCGCTCCTCGGTCTTGATCCAGGCCCTGATCTTGTTGCGGGCCCGTGAGGAATTGACGATCTTGAGCCAGTCCTTGCTGGGAGTATGGTGCGGCGAGGTGATTACCTCGACGATGTCGCCATTCTGCAACTGATGCTTGAGCGGCACCAGCTTGCCGTTGACCTTGGCACCGACACAGCGGTGGCCCACATCGGTATGCACCGCATAGGCAAAGTCGATCGGGGTTGAGCCTTTCGGGAAGCCCTTCACATCTCCCTTGGGGGTGAAGACGTAGACCTCCTCCGGAAACAGCTCCACCTTGACCGAATCCATGAACTCGCGGGAGTCCTGCAGCTCCTGCTGCCACTCCAACAGCTGACGCAGCCAGGCAAAACGCTTGACTTCCTTCTCGTCGTAGCCCTTGCCCTCCTTGTACTTCCAGTGAGCCGCGATGCCGGCGTCCGCCACCTGATGCATCTCATGGGTGCGGATCTGCACCTCGATCCGGTCGCCGTGGGGGCCGATCACGGTGGTATGCAGCGACTGGTACATGTTGCCCTTGGGCATGGCGATGTAATCTTTGAACCGGCCCGGAATCGGCTTCCAGGAGGAGTGGATCACCCCCAGCACCCCGTAGCAGTCCTTGACCGTATCCACCAGCACCCGGAAGGCGGTCAAATCGTAGATCTCTTCGAAATCCACATTGCGCTTCTCCATCTTACGCCAGATGGAGTACAGGTGCTTGCTGCGACCGGAAACCTCGCCCACGATGCCATGCTCCTGCAGCTTGGTCTCGATGATCTCGCGGGTTTCCTGCACGTACTGCTCGCGCTCCTGCTTCTTGCGCTGGATACGGGCCGAAAGATCGGCATAGGTCTGGGGATTCAGATAACGGAACGAAAGATCTTCCAGCTCCACCTTGACCCAGGAGATACCCAGCCGGTTGGCGATCGGGGCATAGATATCCATGGTCTCACGACTGATCGAACGCTGCTTGGGCTCGGGCTGGAACTGCAGAGTACGCATATTGTGCAGCCGGTCGGCCAGCTTCACCAGGATCACCCGGATATCCTTGGCCATGGCCAGCAACATCTTGCGGAAGTTTTCAGCCTGATTCTCTTCCTTGGTCTTGAAGTGTATCTTGCTGATCTTGGTGACGCCATCCACCAGATCGGCCACCTCACTGCCGAACATCTCGGCCAGCTCCTCAGGGGTGGCCAGGGTATCCTCAATCGTATCGTGCAGGAATCCGGTGACAATACTGGGCACATCCAGCTTGAGTTCAGCCAGAATACCGGCCACCTCAAGCGGATGGATGATGTAGGGCTCACCGGAAAGGCGGGTTTGCCCCTGATGCACCTTGGCACAATAGACGTAGGCCTTGCGGATCAGGTTCAGGTCAGCGGTGGGATTGAAACTGGCCACCGTATCGAGGATGTCATTCAGTCGAATCATGCAGGATGGGTCACAGCGTCAGGTAGTACAGAAGGCCTAGCGGCCAGAAGACAAAAAAGGGGCGCGCCACCACTGACGCACCCCTCACTACGCAAACGATTAAGCCGCCTTCTTCGTGCTCAACTCGCCGGAAAGCTTGCCAGCAGCTATCTCACGCAGCGCGGTCACCACAAAGCGGTTGTTTTTGGTGGAAACCTGGGGACGCGCCCCCTTGTAAAGCTGCTTAACCCGCTTGGAGGCCATCATCACCAACATAAAGCGGTTCTCAACCCTTTCGAGACAATCTTCAACGGTTACCCGTGCCATACTTTTCTACTCCTTCCGTCGTAACGCAAAATGGGTACAGGATTATACCTACACTAGCTCAAATATCAAACATTTTCGCAACCTGCCCCAACATGCGCCCGGTGGTGGCTCGGCTGGCGGTCACAATGGCGGACAATAACTCCTGAGCCTCATCCAGCCGATCATTTATCACAATATAGTCATACCAGCGGGCCTCACGGATCTCCTCGGTGGCCCGCACGATGCGCCGCTCGATCACTTCGCGCTCATCAGAAGAACGGGATTCGAGCCGCCTTCTCAGTTCGGCCAAACTGGGGGGCAACACAAACACAAACAACCCTTCCACGCCACGCTGCTTGAGCGTCTTTGCCCCCTGACAGTCAATATCCAGCAGGATATCGACTCCGCTGCGACGGGCCTCTTCGATGGTCGCTAGGGCGGTGCCGTACAGATTGCCGTGCACCTCGGCCCACTCGATAAAGGCATGCTCCGCCACCATCTGCCGGAAGGCCTCCTCTGGCACAAAATGATAGTCCACCCCATCCACCTCGCCGGGGCGCGGCTGGCGAGTGGTATAACTAATCGACTCCTGCAGGGCCGGAAAGCGCTGCGTCAGACCACGACAGAGTGTTGTTTTGCCCGCTCCTGACGGTGCGGAGATAACAATCAAGAGTCCTTGGGGTTGCATGTTAGCGCCCACCCCGCACGGCAGGAGCGCCGCGCAACAGACCTTCGGTTGACAAATCTTCATCTATCTCAGGCCAATGAATTCCATAACCGCCACCACTGGTCTGCCAATGCTCTCGCTCCTGCTGGGTCGCCTGCGCCAGGCGCGGAAACCAGACCAAGGGAACGGTAATGGTTCTACCATCCATCAGATCAACAGCTAATACGTCGTCATTTACGAGCACATTTTTTACGCGTTCATCTGATTTAAGCGCCAAAGTAGCCATGCCACGCCTCCTCCAACAACAACCTGTTCTCAATTACTAAAAGCTGTATGAGCCGTAACTCCCTCGGAGTAAAACCAATACTCGATGCAAGCGAAACCGGTGTCAACCAGAATTTGGCCGTCTGGTCATCACGATCAACATGGATATGAGGCGGTTCCGTTGTCTCGTGGCTGTGGAAATAAAATCGGTATGGCCCGGACTTCAAAACTGTCGGCATAAACTGTCTCCCACATACAAACGCGAATCCTGACGCCGAGATCGCTACACATCTTTACCAAGAAACGAGGATTTTTTCGTATCTGAGTGCGGCATTCAAGAAATGGCGCGAAGACGTACTTGAGCAGTACGTTGACAAGTCATTTTGAAGAATGACGTGCTCAGGGCGGAAAAAGACCGTTTCGCTTATTCGATGTTTTGAACCTGCTCCCGCATCCGCTCCAGTTCCGCCTTCATCTGCACCACCAACGCAGTCACCTGCGCATCGTTAGCCTTGGAACCAATGGTATTCACCTCACGGTTCAACTCCTGCATCAGAAAATCCAGCTTACGGCCCACCGGTTCAGTCAGGGCCAGGGTCTCGTCAAACTGCACAAAATGGCTCTGCAACCGCACCAACTCCTCGGTCACATCGCAGCGATCAGCCATCAAAGCCACTTCCTGGGCCAGACGCTGAGGGTCAAGCTCGGTATCATTGAGCAACTTGGCCAGTCGTTGCCGCAGCTTAGCCTCATATTCTTCCACCACCAGTGGAGCCCGCTCCGTTACCTGAGCCACCAGTTCGGCCAGCCCCTGACGTCGCTCCCGCAGGTCGCGCTCCAACGCCTCCCCTTCGCGCAGCCGCATGGCGTCAAGGGCATCCAGGGCAGCTAGCACCGCTTGCAACACCTGGGGCAACAGATCGGGCTGTTCCTCACCTGCCGCCTCTTGCAGTACATTTTTTTGGCTGACAATCAACGAAAGTGGGATTTCCGGAGACAGGCGCAACTCGCGGGCCAACTCCAGAAAAGCAGCCTGATACCCCCGGGCTGCTGCCATATTCACCGGCGGCACCTGTGCGGCACCAGCAGCCTCTTCCCATTGCACAAACAGATCAGCCTTGCCCCGCTTGATGCGGTTGGCTGCTGCCTTCCGCAGCTCATGCTCATAGGCCAGAAAACTGCGCGGCAGCTTCACCGTCACCTCGCCGTAGCGGTGGTTGACCGTTCGCACCTCCACCACACATCGTCCCGACGCCCCTGCCGCCTCACCCTTGCCGTAACCGGTCATACTCCTGATCATGCATCCCCCTCGTATCACGTGCGCAACAGCCTCTTGCATATACCCGAAATCAACAACAACTGTCCAGTCATGGCAAACATTAAAAATTACACACATTAATTTTGTCAAATTCTAACATTAAGTTGTTGACCATCTAATCTTTAGCGGAATATTAATTAATAAAACAGTAAACACTCGTTTAATTATATGTCGCAGCAGACAACACCACCACAAGGAGGAAAACAGTATGACACGAATCGCTGCAAAACTGTCGCTGTTGGCCAGTGCAGCCCTGCTGATGTTTGCAGGAACAGCCCTAGCCAACGAAAAGTGCGCAACATGTCACGCCGACATCGTCGCCAAACACACGACAACCCTGCACGGCAAGGCAGGCAAGGATTGCCTCTCATGCCACGGTGGTGGTGACGCCCACATGGCCAACCCCAGCAAATCAAACATCATCCGTTTTGGCAAGGGCGCCAACGCCAAGGAACAAAACGCCCAGTGTCAGCAGTGCCACGGCAAGAATGAAAAATTGATGTTCTGGGACAGCTCCTACCACAAGAAGAATGATGTCACCTGTGCGTCCTGTCACTCTGTCCACAAGGCCCCCAAGCCCTACGCCAAGCAGCCTGAATCCTGCTTCCAGTGCCACAAGGATGTTAAATCCCAGGCCAACAAGTTCTCCCACCACCCGATAATCGAAGGCAAGATCAGCTGCTCAGACTGTCACAACCCCCACGGCGCCCTGGGGCACGGCATGATCAAGGCCGAAAACGTCAACCAGCTCTGCTACAAGTGTCATGCCGACAAGCGCGGTCCCTATATCTGGGAACACCCACCGGTTGAGGAAGACTGCATGAAGTGCCACGCCCCCCACGGTACCAAGGCCGCCAAGCTGCTCAAAGAAAAACAGCCCCAGCTTTGCCAGCAGTGCCATGACTGGTCGCGCCACCCTGGAACCCCCTACGGTGGAAACCAAAACTTCACCTCAACGTTTGGAGCAGGCAGGGGCGGTTTGGCGCGTGGTTGCACCGGCTGCCATGGCACCATTCACGGCAGCAATGCACCGGGTAGGGCCAATGGCACCGTCTATGGCGGCAAGCGGTTTATCCGATAAGGAGGGAGCGCACAATGAAAAAAACATTTCTTGCATCCATCTTGGCGGTAGCTGCCTGCACAGCGCCGGCCTTTGGTGAAGAGTTTACCGGGAACATGGAGCTTGGAGGTGTGTTCTCAGACATCCAGGGTGATAAGGCCAAATTCAACGAATATCGCGATATCGGCGAAGGAATCACCGGCAACTTCCTGCTTGATTATTATGGCAAGGACTACTTCCTGAACTTCAAGGGTGAAAGATTCGGTTACAACGCCGACACACAAAAGACACTCAATGACCAGAGTTTTGAATTCAGCATCGGCAGGCCGGAGGATTTTAAATATTCCATTTTTTATAACGAGACACCACACAACCTGACCTTTGGCGCAAAATCGATCTACAGTGGTGTAGGCTCAACGGCCCTGACAGCCCCGGTGGCAAACAATGCATCCTATGCTACCGCATATGCCACAATTGTAAACAGTACCCCCTTTGATTACACCATCGACCGCAAAAACTACGGTGGCGAGATGGAGTTTTCGTTCAAGAGTCCCTTTTTCCTGAATGCCAGATTTGAAAAAATTGAAACAGACGGTCTGCTGCCCCTGGGCACCTACTTGGGTCAGCAGAAGGAACTGCCTGCTCCGATCAGCTATTCCACTGAAAATGTCTATCTGACCGCCGGCTACCGGTCAAACAACCTGATTGTCACCCTTGACGGGACCATCAGCGACTTTACCAACAGCGACAAGACCTTCAGCCACACCTATACCGGCCCATCAACCGCCACCGTATATCTTGCTCCGGACAGCATGTACTACAAGGTCGGCGGCAATGTGATGTACCGGATACCGTTCTGGAATACCACGTTCATGGCACGGGCCAGCTACTCGGAGAGCAGTAACGACATCAGCCTGACGGAAGGCACCAACACTATCGGCGGTACGTTCAGCGGAAAAATCACCTACAAGACGGCCTATGCCGCCGTCACCAGCTCTCCCATCAAGGCACTGGATGTAAAGGCATATCTGAACCTGCTCGACAAGACCAATAAATCACCAACAGGTTTTGTGTACGGCAGCGTCTTAGCGGCTGATGCAGCAACAAACACCACTGAGAAGTTCGACTATAACAAGGTTAACGGCGGACTTGATGTCGGGTACAAGCTGCCGGCAAACACCAAACTGGCCGCTGGTTATGAATACCTGCGCATCAATCGCCTGATGAACTTCCATATCTTCGGCACAACCTACATGGGAGCACGGACCGACGCCCCCCAGACAACCGACCACATTTTCTATACCCAGCTTAAAAACAACTATTTTGACTGGATGTCGGCGAAGGTGCGCTACCAGTATCTGACCAGAAGCAGTGATTTCAGGGGCGACCTTTATGCCACCGCCACCGACGCATCATTCTTCAAACAGTGGTGGCGGCCAGTTGATACGGCTGACAAAAACCAGCACAGCGTAAAACTTGGCGTTGAATTTGAACCCACTGATTCACTATCTTTCACAACCGAATACAGCTTTAAAATGAATGATTATGTTGATACTGATTTTGGCATGCTGGATGACTCCCGCCATGAGGTTTATGCCGACGCTACCTACAGCAAATCAAACTTCAGTATCAATCCGTATGTTGAATTTGAGATGAGCAAGAATGAATCACAACATCGCAATTACACCGCATTCACCAATGCTGATCCTAATCTCGTCGATACCGCTACAGCTTACAACTGGAATTCAAAGAGGAAAGACGTAAGTTATGCGATTGGTGTTAATGGAAATATCGATATTATCAAGAAAAAACTGGTATTAAGCACTGGTTATAGATATGAAGACGCCTCTGGCGATCAGGATTTTTCTTCTGGATATGACCTCACAAGTCTAGCAACACCAATTGTAAGTAATGATAATATTGACAATTACAAGAAGCATGCTTTGGCAGCAAAGCTAAACTACAGCATCACAAAAAATCTTGAACTTGGCCTTGGCTATTTATTCGAAAAACTTGACTACACCGACGATCATTACACCGGCTATGATTACATGATTACCAAGACTGACGGTGTCATGTTAACCGGTGCCTATGCCAACCCCGACTACGATGCACATATCGGCTATGTAACGGTCGGCTACAAGTTCGGCTCTTCAGCAGAATCTGTGG
>DFYU01000074.1:1785-17566 GCA_002383415.1 Geobacter sp. UBA4074 | reverse complement strand
GAGTCAGGCCCCCCCATCTGCAGCAGTAGTACGGCAGTCTTCTCCATTACCTGCTCTCCTTCTGCTTACCGCTTCGCCAGCCAGACCATCAGCAGGCCGCCACCACCAGCCACCGACAAAACACCCTCGCGGGCCCGGGCCAGTACTTCGCCATACAGGGCGTCGGGTGGCACTGCCAACCGCCAGTAGCCATAGATGACCAGGGCGGTGCCGGCGAGCAAAAGTAGTAGCGGTGTGCGTAGCATGTCAATAAAAACCAGCTGAAAAATTGAATAGCTGCATCGACTGGTTACGGCTGCCCTGAGAGGCCGTGGTAAAGCCGTAGTAAAAACTGGCTGGTACGGTGACGGTGCGTTGGATGGTCGGTGGGCCGGGGTTGGAGCAATCAGTACAGTCGAGCCATACCCGCACCAGGCCGGTGGCTTGTGTGACATCAATCCGTGCCTTGTGTCTGGCGCTAAGGGTGCCGTTTTCAAACCAGCGCACGGCGTCAAGATTGTTGCCTGATCGATAGCCGCATGAGGGTGGCGTTGCCAGAGGCAGCACACTGCATTGGCCGGCAGTGTGGCCAGAGCTGCCAACTTGCACCGCAAGATGGTTGCGCGTACCGCCGCCTTCAATCGGATCATTGCTGCTGTCCTTATAGGTGTCCAGTTCGATGGCTACCGTGTCGGAGCCGATGCCGTCATAACCGAGCGGCCTCCAGCCGCAGGTGGTGGTGGGCAATCCCTGGGTGCTGTTGTACATGGTAAAGCTGAATCCGTTGCCGTAGTCACCACTGTCAAGCCTGGTTTCTTCGTCCATAACAAACTCGAAATAGACGCTGAAGGTCTTGCCGGCTGGGATTGATATCGGGGTGGCGCTCCAGCTGCAACCCGCATCGGTACCCTTGGTGGTGATGATAGTGTAGGTTTCAGTTGCAGGATCATAGACAAACTGAACCTTGTTTGAGGGCGGGCCGACGAAATCTTCTAGCGATACGGGTAGGTTTGTGGTGCCGCAGTTGACGACTTTTAGATTGTAGGTGCGGTTGACAGTTGTTGCGATTGGCTGGTGGTTGTCTTTTAGTGTGGTGGTAACTTGATAGGTGGCGCCTGGGGTGTTGGGGGTTTTTGTATTTAGCGGTAGAGTAAGGGTTCCAGTCGTTGAGTTAATTTGAATCCAAGATGGAGGTGCGACCAGAGACCAAGTGTAGTTGGGAACTCCACCATCGGCGAAGAGGGTAGCGGAATAAGTATCACTATCTTTACAGGCGCTCGGCAGTTCGTTGTTGACGATACGCAACCGACCGCCAGTGGCGCCGTAGCAGCCGGACCGGCTTTTCAGCTCATCGAGGGTAACAACACGGTAGATGTCGCTGATTTTTAGATCAGGCTCAGCAGTAAGCGCCTGGGATGTCTCCGGTGTCGAATCGGTTTTGAAGTCATCGCCTCCACTCAGGATGATGAAGGCAATATTGTTGTAGAATGCTGCCGTTCTGCCGCAGAGTCCACCGGTTGATGAGTCAGCCAGGTTAGCGTCGTAGGCGTACACCAGCGGTCTACCCCAGGCATCATTAGGGTTGGTAAACAGAGTGGTGATCTCGTCTGTTGTGGCTGTTTTCTTTGGCAGCCGTCCATTGGCCACCGCCCAGCTGATGATCGCATCCACGTTGCTGTTGATGATCGTCTTGGTGCCGTTGATCTTGCCCCGCTTGACCAGCGGCCCCACCAGCGCTGAACCGGCCATTACCAGCACGCCGATCAGCATCAGCAGGACAATCACATTCATCAGTGACATACCGGAGCGGGAATGGGTGAAGGGTGATGGCATACGAGCGTCCTTAATTACCGTTGTGCACGGCCTGGATGGTAGGCATTTTTGCTGGCCGCGTCCAGTACATTTGCCAGGTGGTGGGTAAGGCTTTTAACGCAAAGAGCATCAAGAGCAGGACGCAAAGGAGCGAAATTTACTGCTCTAAAAGCCAATCCGCCGCATTACAGACGGTAATGTTTTCAGGGGATACAGTTGGCGTAGGAGGTGTAAGTGTAATCAGGAAGAGTCCGGCTTGCGGATAGTCCTGTGCAGCATCTTGCAATGCCCTGATTTCTCTGCTCATGGTTGTTGGATCATCCAGATTGACACAGACCTGGATCAACGCTTCCGATCCTTCAGGATAGCGGGCATGAAAATCAACCTCAAAGCCATTTTTTGTACGCAGATAAGAAATCACCGCTCCTCTGCGTACAAGCTCAATATATACGCCTGTTTCAAGGGCATGGCCCAGATTGGTTTTTCCTGACCGGTCAAAGACCGGAATCAGACCCGTGTCTATCGGATAACATTTTCGAGGGTTTACTCTGCGACGGCGTTCAGAATCGCTGGCTAACGTAATTGTTTGCAGCAGAAAGGTGTCCTCCAGGAAAGCCAGGTAGGCATGCAGCGTGTCTTTACCGACGGCAATGCCTTGTGATTTTAAGTCGGCATGAAACTTGTTGATGCTGAAGGTGCCGGCAGCGTTGCCTAACAGCTGGCGCACCATCCAGCGCAGCACGACCGGCTGGCTAATGGCGTGTCGCTCCACAATGTCTCGTAGCAGCACAACATCAACGTAGTTGTTCAGCAGCGTAGTGCGGTTGCGGCTATCAAGCCCCTGTGCCTCAGGAAAGCCGCCTTGTGACAGGTACGTTAGCAATTGGCTGTCCAGCAGTGATCGTTGGGCCTTGGTCAGGCGGTCTGCTGTTTTTTGCGGTTCACGTCCGGCGTGGCGCAAGCTTTCACGAAAGCTGAAAGGCAGCACAACTGCTTCCAAGGCGCGTCCGCGCATGCTGGTAGCAACTTCACGTGAAAGCATCTGCGCAGATGAGCCAGACAGGAACAGATCAACTGATTCGCTATCAAGCATACGCCGGGCAAATTGTTCCCAACCGGGCACAAGCTGGATTTCGTCAAGAAAAAAAGCTGCCCGGCGTTGATCCCGCCACTCGGGATACAGACGGTAGTACTCCTCCAGTACGATAGAGAGGTCAGCAGCTTGCAAGCCTGCCAGTCGTTCATCTTCAAAGCTGAAATAGAGCAGTCCTTCTGGTGCTGTCCCCTGGGCTTGGCGATCAGTCATAATCTGCCAGAGCAGGCTGGTTTTGCCAGCCCGACGCATACCGATCACAGCGGTTGCCTTGTTTGCAACCTTTGGCAGCCAGGTGTCGCGACGGGTTAAGGTCGGGGGAGGGGATGCAATGGCGTCTACGATCTTCTGGCGGATTATCTGGCGAAAGTGGTCTTTCATGAAGGTTAATATACTGGAAATATGTCTTTGTGAAAAGGATATATTTGTGGGTATGGTTTAAGGCGTTTTAACGCAGAGAACAGCAGAGCAAGACGCAAAGGCGCAGAGAAAATAATTACTACGGGTTGATAGTGAGGACAAAGGCCTTTGCGGCGATATTGTCGTTGCTTCCACTGGTGTCGTTATTGTCCCTTACGTACACGGTAAAGCTGTATGAACCTTGGGTTCCTGCGGCGATGGTGCCGTAGGGGCTCGTGAGTGGTGCGGTAGAAAGTGTAAGGCTGGAAGCTGCTCCCCAGTTTGTTTCTGCAAGTTCTCTGCAGGAGTTTGTGGGCGTCACTCTAATGGGTAAGGTGGGCGAGGTGCTACTGAAATCAAGGCCGCTTGGCAAGGGTGTGGCGTTTGCAGCTTCAATGCACCAGCGATAAACGCTCGGAGTTGCGCCGCCGTCAACGGAAAAGTTGAGAGTTGTGCCTGCTGCGGGATAAGAAACGCCAGCGTAACCGAAAGGCAATTCGTTATTCACAATCCGCAACTGCGGCCCTTGGCAGCCGACCTTGGTGCGCAGTTCATCCAGCGTTGCCCAGCGGACAAGGTCGCTGTTGTTGTAGTCAAGTGTAACTCTTACGTCTGCGCCGGTTGAAAATGGCCGTGATGCGGTGATAGCCGCATCAGAAGCGGTCGTTTCGATCGTCGCATCATCGCCTTTACTAAGTACAACATATACGACATTGTGTGTATCGACATAATCGGTGCCAGAAGTTGTTGTGCAATCAGCCGTTAAACATTGCCTCACTGTTATGCGTGTTGTTTTGCGTCCACATATCGTGTCTTTAGTGGCAGTAGCCGGTGCAAGGTTGGCATCGTACAGGTAGATGAAATCACGGCCCCAGGCATCGCTAGGTGTCCTGACAACATTAGTAATGTTGGTGGTGTCCGGCAGGCTATTGTTTCCCGCAGCCCAGCTGTTGATCGATTCCACTGCGGCGCCCAGGTTTTCTCGGCTTTCCCGTACCTTGATGGCGCTCATCAGTGGCCCCACCATGGAAGTGCCCAGTCCGATCAACAGGCCGATCACTACCAGCGAGACCGCCAGTTCAACCAGGGTAAAGCCGTTTCTGTCAGTAGGTCGTTGCATGGTGGCGATTCTACCTGATACTGCGGTAAATTCAAGCATTGGGTGGTTTTCTTTGCGCCTTTGCGTCTGCCTTTCGTTGTTCTTTGCGTTGAAAAGCCTTTTAACGCAAAGGTGGGAAGGCAAGGCGCCAAGGCGCAGAAGAAAGCAGAAATAAAAAAGGGAGGCCATTGGGGCCCCCCTTTTTGGGGCTAATATCTCATGAGGTTGGTTATGGCAATACGTACACGATACCTTTAATTTCACTAGTGCTGTCAAGCCAGTCGACTACGGTTGCTTTAGTGCCAGCACCATTAACTTTCCAGTTTGCATCTGTAATAGTTCCAGTTGTTGTAACTCCATAGACGTTAGTGATAGTAGCATCTGCCGAAGTTTCAAGAGATGTATCAAGCGATTCAGCCATTTTTCGTGCTTCATCGTTAAAAGTGTTAGCACATGCGTTGTCAACGCATATCTGTATGACTTTAGGAGCGTTTGTGCCGCCATTACCAATGTAAAGATAATAAGTATTCTGGCCTAAGGTAAAAGTGTTTGTCGTAGGGATGCTGGTTAACTTAGCATTGGTAAGATCCGTCTTAATGTCGTCGGCATCAACATCTCCTATGATACCATTCTTGTCGGTGTCACCAGGATAAGTTCCTTTGCGGTCATAATAGGCAGTTAATGCGATCTGCCAAGTTTTGATGTTGTTGGTGAATTGCTTTGCCCGAGCATTGTCGACCAAGTCCTGACCCTTGATCACGGCGCCCAGGATGATACCGATGATGACCAGAACCACGGCCAGTTCTACCAGGGTAAAGCCTTTACTGTTACGCATCTGCTGCCTCCTGTTGGTTGTATGGAATGCATGTACGATAAGGCTGACGTGACAAGGTGATAATCCTAAATCAAAATACGTATTTGTCAAGATCGGTTAGCTGATGAAAAAAATCAAGAAAAAAGTATGTTTTTCGGTGCTTGCATGGGGAGCAGGCATCGGCTTGTGAAAGGGTACTGCCGTTCAATCGGGCCTGATTTTAGTTGACAGGGGGCGGTCAGGCTGCTACTTCCCTGTAAGATCAAATGCTTCGTACACCGGGAGCTGCATGAGTATCCTTGCCAATCTGCTGAAAAAAACCGAACCAAACCAAGCCAAGGCCGAGATACCGCCCGGGGTGCTGCAGGCGGTCAGCAGTTCAAACACAGGCGGTGATCGTCGCAGGTACTACCTGATCGGCGGCATTGCGGTGGCAGCCATTGCGGTGGGTGCGCTGCTGGGCATCTACCTGAACACCCGACCCGCTCCGGTGCGTCCGGTGGTGCGGCCCCAGCCGCTGCCCCAAGCCGAGCCGCTGGTGGCGGTGCAGCCGCCGCTCTCATCGACAACGCAGTCGCAGGTAGTGGCCGCATCGGCTCCAGCGGCTGATCAGACCGTTCAAAAGCCGGTTCGATCTGCAGCCAGGCCGGTCCGGGTGGCGCAGGCCATGAAGCGCAGCGCACCGTCCGAGCAGCCTGCTAGCCCGCCGGAACGCGCGGCAGCGCCCAAGGATCGCAGCATTGTCGATGCCCATCTGTTTGCGGCCCGCAATGCCGAGGCCCGGCGGGATTACCTGACCGCGCTGAACCAGTACCAGAAGGCCCTGGAGGCCGATCCGGACAACTACCGGATCATGAACAACGTGGCCAGCACCATGCTGCGCCTGGGGATGGATGCGGAGGCGTTGCAGGTTGCCAACCGTGCCCTGTCAACCAAGCCCGATTATGTCTCGGCCATCATCAACGCCGGCATCGCCCATGGTAACCTGGGCCATGCTGCGGCCAGCCGCGGCATGTTCACCAAGGCGGTTACGCTCGATCCGTCCAACCGCAGCGCGTTGTACAACCTGGCATTGTCGCAGGAGCGGGCCGGCACGCTGGATGATGCACTCAAGACCTACCGTCGCCTGGCAGAAGGGGGCGACGCCCAGGGCTATCTGGGGCAAGGGCGTCTCTATGAGCAACAGGGTAACAAGCGAGAGGCACTAAAAGTGTATCGTGAATTGACCGCCCTGCCTGATAGCGGGCAGCGGCCAAAGGATCTGGCCAGGGAGCGGATCAAGATGTTAGATCAATAAAAGCGGTTTAACGCAAAGTTGGAAAGCAAGGCGCAAAGGCGCAAAGAAACCCTTAAAGTCTGTTGACTACCCGGTAAATACCCTCTTTCAGCGTATGGCAACCAAAGTTTAGTACCAGCCCGAGCCGCTTGTTTAGCAAGCGTAAATAGGTGAGCAGTTGTGCTTCAAAGATGGGATTAAAGGCTGCTACCGACTTTATTTCTACTATGACGGCATCATTTACCAGTAGATCAAGCCGTAAAATTGAAGAAAGCTTGTTGCCCTTGTAGCTGATCGGAACGGTCAGTTGCCTCTCCAGCTTGAATCCTCTGTGTTCCAACTCCCACACCAGTGCTTCTTCATAGACTGATTCGAGCAGTCCGGGGCCGCCAAGAGTTTTGTGTGCCTCGATGGCGCTTTCAATAATGGCGTGGCTGATCTCGTTTTCGTTCATTGGTTTTCTTTGCGCCTTTGCGTCTTGCCTTACACTCTTTGCGTTAATCCCCCGTTACCCCCGCCAGAACATCACCAGCAGTACCACCAGCAGCGCCACCAGCCCTGCAGCGATCAACCACCAGCTCTGGAACGTTACAGCACTGTTTTGCCTGCTCTGTTGTCGCTCCTGCTGCACCACCTCTTTGGCGGCAAGTGCGGCCTGTCGTTGCTGTACCACCGGTTTGCCCTCCAAAAAACCAACCATCAGGCTGCGCGAGGCGATCAGGTTGATCAGGCGCGGTACGCCGTTGGAAGAACGGTAAATCTCCTGGCTGGCAGTCGGGTCGAACAGGGTGGCGGCCCGTGCCCCGGCACGATGCAGGCGGGTGGCCAGATAGTCGGCTGTGGCCTGGCTCGACAGGTGCGAGAGCGAGGCGCGCACTGAGATGCGTTGGTTCAGTTGCCTGAACGGGGCGCTTGAGAGTTTGTCGACCAGTTCCGGTTGTCCCACCAGGATGATCTGCAGCAGCTTTTCCTTTTCGGTTTCCAGGTTCGAGAGCAGCCGCAACTCCTCCAGGGTGTCATCCGGCAGTTGCTGGGCCTCATCGACCACAATCGCCACCCGGCGGCCTTGGCCGGCGTGCTCCAGCAGGAAATCTCGAAACTCCTTGATCATGTCGTTTTTGTTGCCGGACAGCGGATAAATAACCCCCAGGTCTTCCAGTATGGCCTGCAGGAATTCTTCCGGCCGCAGCCGAGGGGTCATGATCAGGGCGATTTCGGCCTGTTCCTGCCAGGTGTTGATAAAAATACGCAGCAGGGTGGTCTTGCCGGTGCCCGGTTCGCCGGTCAGCAGGCAGAAGCCTTCCCGGTTGTTCATCACATACTCCAGTGACATGAGCGCGTTGGCATGCTCACTGGAGGGGTAGTAGTAGGCCGGATCGGGGGTCAGGCGGAACGGATCTTCCTGCAGTCCGTAAAAATCGAGGTAGGAGGTGCTCATGACGTACTAGCCCTTTCCAACAGCGGAGATCAGATCATAGACCGGCAGCAGCAGACCCATGATGATCACGGCGAACATGATGCCGATAAAGCCGATCACCATCGGTTCGATGATCTTGCCCAGTTTTTCCGAGATGTCGTCCAGTTGTTTGAGGTAATGGCCGGCCAGAAAGCTGAACTGGTTGTCCAGCGAGCCGCTGCTTTCGCCAATCCCCACCAGACGCACCATCAGCACCGGAAAGACCGGATGCTTGCGCATGGCCTCGGCAATGCCGCTGCCGTAGGTGATCTCTTCACGGACGGTTTCCAGGGAACGCAAAAAGACGCGGTTGCGCATCACGGCCGAGACGATCCCCAGGGTGCGGTCGATGGTCAGGCCTGCCACGATCAGGATCCGCATCTGTTCGGCCAGCAGGGCCAGCAAGCGGTTGTATTCGATCAGGCTGTAGATCGGCAGCTTCAGTTTGAGCTGATCAAGGCGGTAACAGAAGCTTTCGTTGCGCTTGAGAAGCTTTAGCAGCAGTAGCCAGCCAACCACCAGAACCGGCGCCAGATACCAGAAACGCTGGGTGTAATCGCTGGCAGCCATCAGGATGCGGGTCAGAAGCGGCAGTTTGACCCCCATGCCGGTCAGGGTGCTGATGATCTTGGGTAGTACGTAGACCAGCCAGAAAACCAGGGCGCCCAGGGTGCTGATGATGGCAAAGGTGGGGTAGATCAGGGCCCGTTTGATGGCCGAGGCCAGGTCTTCCATCCGCTGCAGGTGTTCGGACACGTCGGCCAGGCTTTTTTCAAAGCGGCCGGTTTCTTCGCCTACCCGCACCAGCCGGATGAAGATGTCGGGAAACAGGTGATCGTAGCGTTCAATGGCGTCGGAGAAGGTGGAGCCCTGCTCGATCTCCTGTTTGACGTCAGCCAGGGTGGTCTGCAGGGTGGTGTTGGTGATCGAGTCGATGATGTCGCCCAGGGCCATGGTGATCGGGATACCGGCCCCCACCATCACCGACAGGTTGCTGGCCAGTTCGATGATGTCGCTGCGCCGTACCCGTTGTTTGAGCAGCTGCGTGCGCAGCTTTGAGAGCAGATCCCGGGCCGGTGTGATGCTGAGCAGGAAACAACCACGGGCTGCCAGGTTGCTGCTGGCAGCCTCGATCGAGTCGGCCTCGATCTGACCGCTGATCTGTTTGCCGCTGGCATCAACAGCACGATAGCGGAAACTGATCATCCGGCGACCCGCAGGACTTCAGCCACGGTGGTCAGGCCTTGGGCAGCCTTCATGATGCCGTCTTCCAACAGCGAGCGCATCCCGTTTTTGCGGGCCGCCTCAATGATGGAGCCGGTGGATGAACCGTCGAAGATCATCTGACGTATTGCGTCGTCCACCACCAGTACCTCGCAGATGGCCACCCGGCCCAGGAAGCCGGTGCAGTCGCACTCAGCACAGCAGCCGCCGCGCACTGCACGCTTCAGGTCGTAGCCGCACTTGCGGAACAGTTCCTGTTCTTCTTCATCCAGGTCATATTCTTCGCGGCAGTTGGGGCAGATCTTACGCACCAGACGTTGGGCGATGACGGCGGTCAGGGCCGACGAGAGCAGGAAGGCATCCAGCTTCAAATCCAGCAGGCGGGGGATGGCGGTGACCGCATCGTTGGTGTGGACGGTGGAGAGCACCAGGTGGCCGGTGATGGCGGCCCGCACCGCGATCTGGGCGGTCTCTTCGTCGCGAATCTCGCCCAGGAGCATTACGTCCGGGTCCTGACGCATGAAGTTACGGGCGGCCATGGCAAAGTCGAAACCGGCCTTTTCGTTGACCTGGCTCTGCTTGACAAAGCTCAAGCGGTATTCCACCGGGTCTTCCACGGTGATTGTGTTGCGTTCCAACCGGTTCAGCTCCCGCAGGGCGGCGTAAAGGGTGGTGGTCTTGCCGCTGCCGGTGGGGCCGGCGATCAGGATGATACCGTAGGTCTTCTGGAACAGCCGCTTGACCATGCGGGTGGTGTCTTCAGGCAGGCCCAGTGATTCAAGCCGTACCAGCGGGCCGTTGCCGGCCAGCAGGCGCAGTACCAGGTTTTCGCCGAAGATGGTCGGTACGGTGGATATCCGCACGTCAAAGCGTTTGGAGAGGAACTCGTAGGTAAAGGCGCCATCCTGGGGCAGGCGCTGTTCGGCGATGTCCAGCTGTGAGAGCACCTTGATCCGTGAGACAAGGCCGCTGTGGACCTGTTTCTGGATGCTGTGGCCGTGCTGCAGCACGCCGTCGATGCGGTAAAAGACGTGGGTCACATCTTGAGCCGGACTGATATGGATATCGGTGGCCCGCTTGCGGATGCCGTCCATCATCAGCAGGTCGATCAGCTCGGCGATGGTGGCGCCCGGCACCGTGCCGGTGATCTGCTTGAGCGAGCCGATCAGTTGTTCCATCCGCTGCTGGATCGGGTGGGTGATGAAGAAGTAGGCCTTTTCCAGGGTCTCCTGAAAGGCGTCCTTGTCAACCAGGAAGACGCGCGGCTGCTTGCCGGTCAGCTTGGTGACCATATCCACGGCCACAATGTTGCTGGGGTTGGTGATGCCGATGGCCAGACGGCTGTCTTCCACCAGTGCCAGCGGGATGAAGCCACCTTTTTCCGCCACATCCTTGGCGATCAGCTGCAGTGCTTCTTTGTGCGGCTGCACCTCGTGCAGGTCGATGAAATCGAGGTGAAACTGCTCGGCGATGGTGCGGGCGAACTCGCTGGCGGTGACGAATCCCAGCTGGATCAGCAGGTCGCCCAGGATGTCGCCGGTCACCTTCTGCTGTTCGAGGGCGATATGCAGCTGTTTGTCGCTGAGCAGGCCATTGGCCTTGAGCAGTTCGCCGATCTTGATCGGTGCGGCCATGGTTGTCTCCTAGTTGCTGCCGATCAGGTAGGGCTGCAGCACCACCACCAGTTCCGAGCGCTTGTCCTGATAGTTCTTGCGCGAGAAGAGGGTGCCAAACCAGGGGATCTCGCCGATCAGGGGGATCTTCTCATCCACCTGATCCTGCTTGTTGGCGATCAGGCCGCCGATCACGATCATCTCGCCGTTGCGCACCTTGACCGTGGTGGACAGCTCCCGCAGATCAACGGTGGGGATCGAGATCACGAACTGATTATTGACATCGGTGCCGATGGCCTTTTCTTCCAGCCGCACCAGATCGGAGATGATCGGGGTGACCGACATGCTGATCTCACCCTTGCTGTTGATGTGCGGTGCCAGGCCGATCATGATGCCGGACAGCACGTTGCTGGTATCCACCGTGAAGGTGGTGATCGGCGTGCCGCTGGTGGCCGTGGTGGTGGAGGTGATCTTGGAGACGTAGTTGGTGTTGCGTCCCACGGTCAGCAGCGCAGTCTGGCCGTTCATGACATGGATGCGGGGGTTGGAGAGGGTCTTGACCTCACCCTGGGTCTTGAGGGCCGTTAACAGCGACTGCACGTTACTGCCACTGTAGCCCAGGCGGAAGGCGCCGCCAGTCACCGCACTGGCCGCTGAGTTGACCGTGTTGCCGAAGCCGCCGGCTATCGTGCCGCTGGTGTTGAACCAACGGATCGAATCAAGAAAATCCCAGTCGATACCGAACTGTAGTCCCTCGTTCAGTTGCACCTCCACCACCCGTGCCTCCACCAGCACCTGGCGGCCAAGGGCGGCCTTGACCAGATCAAGGTACTGCTCGATGGCGGCCAGGTTGCGGCGGGTGGCCGTGACCATGATGGTGCCGGTCAGCCGGTTGATAACCACATTTTGGCGGGGGCCACTCGTGGAGGAGTCTGCGGTCGGTTGATTGGCTGCGGTCGGAGCTGCAACAGCTGCGTCACGCCGATTAAGCATTGACAACAATGATTTTTCTAAGGATTCCCAGAAATCGAAGGCCTTGGCGTCGTGTTTGATGGTCTGGTTGATGGTGCCCTTGATATTGGAAGAGCCGCTGGAGCTTGAGCTGCCTGAACTGCTGGAATTGCCGGAGCCTGAGCCGCTGGCGCTCAGTTCGGCGGCGCTGCCCAGGATATCGCCGCCCACATCAACGTTGTAGCCCTGCACCAGCGCCGGATGGCCCAGTTCAAAGACCTTGCTGCCAGTGGCCTCCACCGAGAGGATGTTGTCCTTGACGGTGTAGAAGTAATCGGCCGAATTGAGGATGGTGGACAGGGCATCGTCGGCGGTGACCCGCTTGAGGGTGATGGTGATCAGGCGGTCCTGCTGGACGCCGTCGCCGATGATCAGGTTTAGGCCGGCCGCGTCGGCGATTACGTGCAGGATGTCACCCAGTGCGGTATTGCGGGCCTGGATGTTGACCAGCCGGGTGCGGGCCGGCGTTACATCGTCGCTGACCGGCTGGTAATCGGGGGTCTCCAGGGTGGCCGGCGGCGGCGCCTGCTTTTCCAGCTCCTTGATGTTGCCGGTAATGAACGGTTCCTGTGAGCGAACCGGTGGAATCAGGGTTTGTCCCGATGCGGCCCGTGGGGCAACCGGCGGCTGATTGGCACAACCGGCCAACAGGCCCAGCCCCAAAAAAATCAGCAGAAGTGCGGTGGTGATGCTGCGTCCTATGATTACTGCAGGGTTAGCCATAACGGTCCCTTTCTTCCTGTAAGTAATACCCGGGTACGTTCGATCCGCGTCACCTGCCAGTCCTGATAGCGATCACCCACCTTGAGGACGGCGCCGTTAATGATGGCCATATCCTTGCCGCCATCGCTCAGGATGAACGAGACCGTGGGTGCCTGCAGCGGCGGCGCGGACGGTATGACGAGCGCCGGCGTAGCGGCAGCGCCGGCCATGGCGGGTACTGTCTGAGGCTGTTGCGGTGTTACCGGCAGGCGCAGTGACACCGATTGCCAGGCGCTGCTGGGAACCTGCAGCGCAGTCGGCTTGAATTCGGCTACGGCCCGTTCAGTATCTTTGAGCTTCGGCGTAAACTGCAGCTGCTGGTAGACCAGTGCCGGTATCAGCAGGGCAGCCAGGCAGGCGATGACGGCCAGAATGGTGATCTGGTGCTGCTGCAGGGTCATGGTGTTCCTCCGGCCATGGTTGGCAGGACGACGTTGCCAACTACCGTGATGGCGCCTTCTGCGGTCTTGGCATCAAGGGAGAGCTCCTTGAAGTCTACAAACGGAATCAGGGTTGTCTGCAGTTGCCCCATGCCGTTCACCAGCGCATTGTAGCGTGCCAGCGGCAGTTTCAGGTTGAAGCCGATCGACAACACGCCATCTTTGGACTCGGGGGTGGTGACGGTCATCTCAAGCGGTTGCAGCGTACGCTTGATCTCGTCCAGCCGGGCGTAGAGGGTCAGCTCGGGCGAACGGCTGCCAAGACCGGCGGGCAATGTCCGGCGGAAGTCGGCCATCTGTTGCTGAATCGTGGCGGTTTCGGTCTGCATGAGCGGCAGGTTGGCCAGAATGCGGGCATGCTGGTCACGCAAGGCCTGGCGCGACTGATTGGTGCGCAGCAGCAGCGCCAGGGTCACGCCCAGTACGACAAAGGCCAGCAGGGCCAGGGCCAGCCTCAACGCCAGTTGGCGGTTGCGTTTGTGCAGGGTCGCAATCATGGCTTGCGGATGACCTCGATGGTGAATGCTTGCGTCTTGAGATCGAGCTGATAGGGGCCCGGCGTGATCCCCTTGATCTGCTGCAGGGCGCTCTGCAGGGCCTCGAACCGTTCCTGGGTGGCGGCAAAGCTGGTGGCCGTCACTGTGCCGCTCAGCTGCAGGCTGAGCGACTCCTGATCGCGCCGTGCAACCAGTGTGTTGATGCTGGTTTGCGGTACGCGCAGGCTGTCGATGGCCACCATGGTGCCGGGGATGTCGGGAGCAGCCTGCAGGCCGCTGATCACACTGAGTACCGGTAACGCCTGATCCCGTTCGCTAACGGCGCTACGGTGGGCCTGGAAAACCTCGCTCAGGCCGGTCTGTTGACGCTGCAGCTCGTTGATGGCGGCCGTAACGGTCCGCAGCACAAACAGTTGCTGTATAATCAGCAGCGCCAGAACAATGCTGGCCGCTGCAAACAGCTGACCGCTGCGTTGCAGCACGGTCTGCTGCAGCCGGGCCGAGCGGTAGCTGTCCGGCAACAGGTTGGTGGTGGCGGGCAGCGGCCATGCGGCCAGCATGAACGGCACCTGGTACTGCTGCATGATCTCGGGCGCAAGGCCGCTTTGCAGCGACTCAGGCAGCTGCAGGGCTTCAAGGCGCGGTGGCGGGCCATCCTGATCCAGCTCGCTTGCCGGATTCAGCACCAGCACCCGTGCCGGCCGTACCCGCAGCGACTGGAAACAGTAGTCCGCAGTCATGGCAACGTTCTGGCGGTCAAACAGGTCCCAGCCGGGCTCCTGCGAAGAGATGGTGCGGCTGAAGGTGACGGCGCCGTCCTCCAGCAGGAAGAGCAGTTTGCTGGTGCCGGCATCGTGGGCGCAGAGCAGTGGTTCAGCAAGGTTGGCAACTGACCGGACCAGAGCCGCCAGGGCCACTGGTGCAGCAACCAGCCGACTGATGGGTTTGCCGTGGCGGGTAAAGGTTTTCAGTACCGGTTCAATGCTCTGGTGGGGAACCAGGCAGCAGGCCACCTTGCGTACGGTGCGGCCCTCTTGGGGCAGGTCGCCGATCACGCGCCAGGAGCAGGAGAACGGCAGCAGCTCGGGGTGCAGGCGGGCCGCCTCGGTCTTGATCAGAGTCGCTTCAAGCTTGGTCTCAACCGGGGGGATGGTGATGGTCTCAAACTGGGCGTTTTCCGGGTTAACCGCCACCAGATATTCCTGGGCACGATCATGCTGCAGAAAGGCGTCCAGTTGGTCGCTGGTCAGCTGGAGCGAACGTTCGACGATGAATCCGCTGCGAGTGCGTCGTCCCGTGACGACCCGAATCTCATCCGCATCGAAGCTTACCGCCGTTATACGCGCCATTGAAACCCCAGATCGTTAATGGTGACTAACAACCTGTGTAAGTACCCTACTTTTTGTTGACTGTCCAGATTAAATAAGGAGTTACGGTGATTTGCGCCAGTAAAAAAGGCGGGTGGAGGAACGATCCCCCACCCGCCTTTCAGTGCTGCTGCGGCGACAGACGGCTTAGTAATCCATGCCGCCCATACCGCCGGGCATAGCCGGCATTGGGGTGTCCTTCTTGGGCTTCTCGGCGATCATGCACTCGGTGGTCAGCATCAGGCCGGCCACGGAGGAGGCGTTCTGCAGGGCGCAGCGGGAGACCTTGGTCGGGTCGATGATACCGGCCTGCAGCATGTCGACGTAGGTGTCGTCGGCAGCGTTATAGCCGTAGGCATCCTTGCCGCGACGGACCTTGTCCACCACGATCGAGGCGTCGATGCCGGCGTTGTCGGCGATCTGACGGATCGGGGCCTCCAGGGAGCTCTTGATGATGGTCACGCCGAACTGCTGCTCGGCATCCAGCTTCAGCTTGTCAAGTGCCTTCAGGGCGCGGATGTAGGCCACGCCGCCGCCAGGGACGATGCCCTCGTCAACAGCAGCACGGGTAGCGTGCAGGGCGTCTTCCACGCGGGCCTTCTTCTCCTTCATCTCGGTCTCGGTGGCTGCGCCGACCTTGATCACGGCCACGCCGCCCACCAGCTTGGCCAGGCGCTCCTGCAGCTTCTCGCGGTCGTAGTCGGAGGAGGTCTCCTCGATCTGGGCGCGAATCTGCTTGACGCGGCCCTGGATATCGGCGTCGGCGCCATCGCCGTCGATGATGGTGGTGTTGTCCTTGTCAACCACGATACGCTTGGCGCGGCCCAGCATATCCATGGTGGTGTTCTCCAGTTTGAAGCCCATCTCTTCGGAGATCACCTTGCCGCCGGTCAGGATGGCGATATCTTCCAGCATCGCCTTGCGGCGGTCGCCGAAGCC
>DFYU01000074.1:0-1729 GCA_002383415.1 Geobacter sp. UBA4074 | reverse complement strand
GATCTTCTTGTCGTAGATCAGGATGATGGCGTTCTCCAGGGAGGCCTCCATCCGCTCCGGATCGGAGACGAAGTAGGGGGAGAGGTAGCCGCGGTCGAACTGCATACCTTCCACGGTCTCGAGCGAGGTCTCCATCGCCTTGGCTTCCTCGACGGNNTCGTTGTTGGCGGAGATGGTGCCGACCTGGGCGATCTCCTTGTGGTCCTTGATCGGCTTGGAGATCTGCTGCAGCTCGCCCACGATCACTTCCACGGCCTTGTCGATGCCGCGCTTCAGCTCCATCGGGTTGTGACCGGCGGCCACCAGCTTGGCGCCCTGACGGTAGATGGCCTGGGCCAGCACAGTGGCGGTGGTGGTGCCGTCACCGGCCACGTCGGAGGTCTTGCTGGCAACTTCCTTCACCAGTTGTGCGCCCATGTTCTCGAACTTGTTCTCCAGCTCGATCTCTTTGGCAACGGACACGCCGTCCTTGGTGATCAGGGGGGAGCCGAAGGACTTCTCGATGATCACGTTGCGGCCTTTGGGGCCCAGGGTTACCTTGACGGCGTCGGCCAGTGCGTTGACACCTTTGAGGATGGCGTTGCGGCCTTCCTCGTTAAAGCGGATCTCTTTTGCGGACATGCTCTATTCCTCCGTAATGGTAAGTTGCTATTTGTTAACGCAAAGTTTGCAAGCAAGGCGCGAAGGCGCAGAGTGAAAAGCGGTTTTGCTGTTTGAAAATCTTTTCTTTGCGTCTCTGCGTCTTTGCGTTGAAACGCGAAGTGCCTACTCCACGACGGCGAGGATATCGTCCTCACGCATCATCAACAGCTCGTCGCCGTCCACCTTGATCTCAGTGCCGGCATACTTGCCGAACAGCACGGTGTCGCCCACCTTGACGTCCATGGCAACGGTCTTGCCTTCGTCGGTCTTCTTGCCGTTGCCGGCAGCGATCACCTTGCCCTTTTGGGGCTTCTCCTTGGCGGTGTCGGGAATGAACAGGCCGCCGGCGGTCTTCTCTTCGCCGTCAAGACGCTTAACGATCAGACGGTCATGCAGAGGTCTCAGTTTCATGTGGTGTTGCTCCTTTCCTATGGGGTTTGGTGTGGTTTCTCTGGGTTGGTCTGCTAGCACTCGGGTGTAGTGAGTGCTAACACTCGGCGAATATAATCGGCGGGCTTCTAAAAATCAAGGGGGAAGAAGCAGATTTTTTTGCTATAGTCGCCTCACCTTGCCCCGGAGTTTTCCATGGATCAGCCGCTTCTTTTCACCATATCGCCAGCAGCCGACGCGGACGCTGTCCGGGTTGCCGAGCTGAAGGCGCAGATCGAACACCACAACCGTTGTTACTACGAGCAGGACCAACCTGAGATCAGTGACGCCGACTACGATGCCCTGTTCCGTGAGCTGCAGCAGCTGGAACAGCAGCGGCCCGACCTGCTGAGCCCGGACTCGCCCACCCAGCGGGTCGGGGGACAACCGTTGGAGCGCTTTGTCCAGGTGCGTCACAGTCTGCCGATGCTCTCGCTGGAAAACGCCCTGGATGAGGCGTCGATCCTTGATTTTGAACAGCGCACCCGCAGTTTCCTGGGGGCGTCGGAGCAGCAGGCGATTGCCTATCTCTGTGAGCCGAAGATGGATGGCCTGGCGGTGGAGTTGGTCTATCGCGACGGCCTGCTGCTACAGGCCTCCACCCGCGGCGATGGCGAGGTGGGGGAAGAGGTCACCGCCAACATCCGCACCATCCGTA
>DFYU01000058.1 GCA_002383415.1 Geobacter sp. UBA4074 | reverse complement strand
TGGAGCTGTTGATGAAATGCTGGCGGGCCGGTTTTCGTATCGGCTGCCTGCCGGTGCCGGCCCGAGTGGCCGACGGACGCGCCACCAGTCACTATCGGGCGGTGCGTGACACCTGGAATATCTGCATGACGTTTTTGCGTTATATGTAGCGAGGATATTGATGCTGCAAGCACTGAAAACCTATACCCGCGACAAGCTGGTCTCCTATCTGCTGTCACTGGCCACCTCGTCTTCAGACGATACCCTGATCAAGATGACGCATCTGATGGAGCTGATCCCGAAAAAGGATTACTACAAGGCGCGCATCCGCTGGGTCCGTGATCTGATCAAGAAGCGGCATCCGTCCATTGAGTTTCCCCGCCGCATCCTGCGTGAGTTGCATCCGAACCAGCGTGACAAATGGATCACCAACCTGGCGGTCAACCACCTCCTGTCCGGCACCAACAAGCGCAAGGAATGGGCCGACCAGAACGGTTTCTATCCGCCCTCCACGGTGGTTATCTCGGTCACCATGCGCTGCAACCTGTCCTGCTACGGCTGCTACGCCGGTGACTACAACAAGGCCCTGGAACTGTCGTTGGATGAGATCGATGGTGTGCTGACCCAAATGAAGGAGATGGGGATCTACTTCGCGGTGATCTCCGGCGGTGAGCCGTTCTTTATGCAGGGGATCTTCGACCTGTTCAAGAAGCACAACGACATGGCCTTCCTGGTCTTCACCCATGGCGGCCTGATCGATGAGCGGCTGGTGCAGCAGCTGATCGAGGTGGGTAACGTGATGCCGGCCTTCTCCCTGGAGGGCTACCAGCAGGAGACCGACGAACGGCGCGGCGCCGGCCACTTCAACAAGGTGCTGAACGCCATGCGGCTGCTGCGTGAGAATGGGCTTTCATTCTGCGGCTCCTTCACCCACTCCAGTAAGAATACCGACATCATCACCGACCCGGCCTACATTGATTTTCTGCTGGAGCAGGGGGTCTTTGCCCTGTGGTTGTTCTCCTATGTGCCGGTGGGCCGGGAACCAAACCCGGACCTGATGCCCAGCCCGGAGCAGCGCGACCGCCTGCGGCGCGCCACGATCGAGTTCCGCGCCACCCGTCCGATGCTGTTCATTGATTTCTGGAACGACGGCCCGATTATCTCCGGCTGTATCGCCGGCGGGCGTAAATACATCCATGTGAATGCCAATGGCGACATCGAGCCCTGCGTATTCTGCCATTTTGCAGTGGACAACATCCGTCGTGCCAGCCTTAAAGAGGCCCTGGGCTCGCCCCTGTTCCGCAAGATCCGGGAGAAACAGGGTGAACACGACAACCTGCTGCGGCCCTGTATGCTGATCGATCATCCCGACTACGGTCGCGAGTTCTTCCAGAGTGAAGGGGCCTACCCGACCCATGAAGGGGCCGATGCGATCTTCACCAGCCTGGCCGACCGGATGGACGACTACGCCCGTAGCTATGGCGAGATCGCCGATCGGGCCTGGGATGACGAATTCAAGGAGCATCCGGTGCGGCAACGGAACAGCGGTAAGCAGTAAGCACAATGGCCCTGTACAGCAAGTCGAACCTGGCGCTGTTGGCGTTATTCACCCGTTTGGTGCCCCGCTGGCTGGTGCCGCCCTTTGCTGCACTGGCCGGACTGTTTTCCTACCTGCTGGCGGGCCGTCAGCGGCGTGGGCAGCGTGACAACCTGCGGGTGGTCACCGGTCGTCGGCAGGTCGAGTTGCTGCTGTTGTCCTCCATGTACAAGTTCTGCCGCAACTGGTGTGATCTGGTGCTGATGTCCCGCCTGCGGGGCGAGCGGCTGCAGGCCCTGATCGGTCGCCGCAGTAATCCCGAACCGCTGGAGGCAGCCCTGGCTGCCGGTAGCGGCGCGATACTGATCTCGCCCCACCTGGGTACCTGGGAGTTGGGGGGGCTGGGGCTGGCCGACCTGGGCTACCGGGTTAATGTGCTGACCTACCGTGAGCCCGACGAGCAGGTCAACGAGCAACGGCGGCAGATTCGTGAAGAGCGGGGCATCGGCGTGATCTACGTGGATCGCGACGACACCTCGCCCCTGGCGATCATCGAGGCGGTCAATGCCCTGCGCAGGAATGAGATCGTTTGCCTGATCGGCGACCGCGACGGTTCATCCAATACCGTCACGGTGCCCTTTTTTGGCCGTCCCACCGCTTTGCCGGCCGGTGCTGCCCACCTGGCCCTGGCCACCGGTGCGCCGGTGATTCCGGTCTTTGTGGTGCTGGAGGATGATGGGCGCTATGCTACCCTGATGGAGGAGGCGATCTTTTTTTCTGCCCGCCACGGCCACAACCGGGAGGTGGTGCAGCAGGGGATGACTCGCCTGGCGGCGGTGTTTGAACACTACATCCGTCAGTATCCCGACCAGTGGTACAATTTTTTTAGGTTCTGGACTACTCACGCAAAGGAATAAGCTATGTCTGAAGAATTGGTTGGCAAGGTCAAGCAGATGATCATCGACGCCCTGCGGATCGAGGGGATGTCTCCCGATGAGATTGACAGTGATGCGCCGTTGTTTGGCGAAGGTCTGGGGCTGGATTCCATCGATGCCCTGCAGTTGGTGGTGGCCATGGAGAAGGAGTTCGGCGTCGTGGTGCCCGACGCCGCCACCGGCAGCAAGGTGTTTGCCTCGGCTCGCGCCATGGCTGCCTTTATTGCCGAAAACCGGCAATAAGTCCGGGACGTTCGATGAAGATTCTCTTTCTCTCGCCAGGCTGGCCCAAAGGACGGTTGTGGGGTGAACTCGGCTTCAAGTTTCCCACCCTGTCGCTGGCTGCCCTGGCAGCAGTGACTCCTCCCGAGTGGGAGGTGGCCTTCCACGATGACGCCATCCGCCAGACCCCCTTCGACACCGATGCCGATCTGATCGCCCTGACCGCCATGACCGCCCAGGCTACCCGGGCCTATCAGCTGGCCGACGCCTTTCGGGCCCAGGGCAAGACGGTGGTGATGGGCGGTTTTCATGCCAGCAACCTGCCGGATGAGGCGTTGCAACATGTGGATAGTGTCGTGGTGGGAGAGGGCGAACTGGCCTGGCCCCAACTGCTGGCCGATTTTCAGGCCGGGCGGTTGCAACGCAGCTACCGGGCCGACGGACTGATCGATACCAGCCTGATCCCGGTGGCCCGCAGGGAGATCTTCAAAGGCTCGGGCCATTTCTTCACCAACACCATCCAGACCACCCGCGGCTGCCCCTTTGACTGCGAGTTCTGTTCGGTAACCGCCTTCTATGGACGCAAGTACCGCAAACGGCCGGTGGAGCAGGTGTTGGCCGAGCTTGAACAGCTGCGCAAGGTCAATTCGTTTGTCTTTTTTGTGGATGACAACATCGTGGCTGACCGGAAGTACTCCCTGCCGCTGTTTGCCGGGATGAAGGGGATGGGGATCAAATGGCTCTCCCATGCCCCGATCGACTTCGCCGAGGACCAAGAACTGCTCAAGGCAGCTGGTGAATCAGGCTGTGTGGGGATGTTTGTCGGTTTCGAATCCTTGAACCAGGAGTCGTTGGCCGCCATGGGCAAGGTTACCAACCGGGCCGACTCGTTCAAGGCCTATGCCCAGCAGTTTCGAGACCACGGCATCGGCATCCTCGGTTCTTTCGTGATGGGCTGCGACGGTGATACCCCGGCCGTGTTTGAGCAGACCCTCCGTTTTTGTGAAGATGCCCGTCTCGAGGCGGCCATCTTCCCGATCCTGACCCCCTATCCCGGCACCGCCGTTCGTCGCCGACTGGAGGCGGAGGGGCGCATCATCAGCAACAACTGGCAGGATTACGACATGGAGCATGTCACCTTTGAGCCCCGTGGCATGAGCGTGCAAGAACTGCAGGACGGCTACGACCAGATCTGCCGTTCCTTCTACTCGCTGGGCTCCATCTGGCGGCGTATCGGCAAACTGCACCGTTCGGTGCAGGTCTTTGGGCCGATGAATATCGGCTTCCGCTCGGCCATCCGCAGAAAGCGACCAAGCCTGTGAGCCGCCGGCCGCGTCTGCTGCTGGTCTATCCGGCCAGCCACAAGCTGGGCTGGGTCAAACGGTTTCAGTTGCCCCCTCTGGCGCTCAAGCAGGTGGCTGCCGCTACCCCTCCCGAGTGGGAGGTGTTGTTGGCCGATGAGGTGCAGGAGCAGATCGACTATAACGGTGATTACGACCTGGTGGGGATCACCGCCA
>DFYU01000051.1 GCA_002383415.1 Geobacter sp. UBA4074 | reverse complement strand
GATCTTCCCTGATGAGTTGTGCCGGGTCAACCGTTGGCACTGCATTCAGCTTGATCGGATTGGTGTTAATCTTTGCCAGTAGCGCTCCCCGGCGTGATTTTGGGTCAAGCTCCTGATTAAGACCCTGGGCAAGAATTGCAACCGCCTGTTGTGCTATAGACCGATGCTGTTTCTCGGCCTCACGACAGAGCTGAAGGTAGATGTTTTCAGGTAATTCTCTGACTTGTAATGATGGCATAGCACACCTCCTGGAATCGATGCTACTGCATTTTTCATGCAAACGCAAGCGAGGTGATCTCACACAGATAGCGGAACTGAACAAAACAAGGGCCTATCTTCAGTAGAGGATAGGCCCTTTCATTTTTGTGGCTACTTTAAGTCTTTGGTGGATCGGACCCTGCCATCGGGATCAAGATAAAAACTGCCACCGTTGGGCTCCTTGGGGATGGTAGCCAGAAGCCCTAGTTTAGTTAGCTCGTCCAGGCTTACTGGGGGGCGGCTGAACAGTTTTTGGTAGGCCTCAACCGCACCTTCGATCTGGCGTATTTCTTTTAAAGTTTTTAGACGATTCTCTAATGACTCCTGTCTGAATTTTTGCCCCTCCAAGGTCGCTTGTCTTACTTGTTCCTCAAGGTAAGCTATAGCTAAATCAGTTTTGTTTGCCTTATAAGCGACGCGAGCTGCAAGGCTATCATAAAAGGGGTGTCCTCCGATACGTTTAGAGGCGATTTTTAGATACTTAAAGCTTCGGTCGCCATCATTCAAGAAGTAATAATAGTTGAAGCCGGCAAAAAAGGGCAAAATGTAATCCCAGGTGCGGGTGTCTGCACCTGCCGCAATCATCATATTAACTTCAGCTTCTTTGTAGCGATCCCACATCAGGGCAGAGTTTAAGAGATGGTAGGGATCAAGGAAATAAGGATCCAAGGTGGTTGAGTTTTTTAGCGTTTGATACAGCCACTCATATTGATAAGGCTGATAGCGGCCAGTTTCGGGGTGGGGGCGCGTTCCCCCCAGCCATGTGAGAGCATTCAGGAAAGAAATATCCGCCGAAATTTCCTTGAACTGGCCGGTTACCACCCGCAACAGGTTGGCCGGTAGGGCAAACAGTTGTTCATGGCGTGGCTTGGAAACCGTTGCCAGCGGTAGGGCATACAGGTAGAGTACCACTCCGCACAGGGCGGAAAACCAAGGGATAAGGTGAGTGCGCCAACGCATCAGGTCAGCTCCCTGCGACGAAACAGCACAACCGCCACTGAAAGCACCGCTATGCTGTAACCCAGCCCGTACAGAAGGGAGAAGCCCAGGCTGGTGGTGTTAATGGCAAGGCCGTGGGCAGCGGTGGCCTTCAGATCAAACAGGGCAAAGTTGGGAAACAGGTAGTAGGCCAGTTGTACCAGCAATTTTACCGCCGGTGATATATTGTCCGTACCAGCCGATTCAATCAGTAGCTTGACCTCCTGGGTGCTGGAACCGATCAGCCAGGTCAGGGTGGTCAGCAGGAAGGTAACGAATGAGCTGGAGGCCACCAGTGAAAACAGCATGCTGAGGGCGGTCAGCAAGAACATCTGCTGCAATATGAACAGGTGGGCCAGACAGACCAACCAGAGCGAAACACTTCCAAAAAAACTGGGGTATAGCTGCTTTACCAGCAGCAAAGTGGCCGAGGAGGCGACCAGCAGCAACAGTATGAGAGCTGATTGCAGCAGGGCCAAGCCTAAAAAACGGCCCACCAGATACCGTGAACGGGGTACGGCGCGAGATAACGCCAGATAGACTGTTTTGCGCTCCATGTCGCGAGCCAAAATGGTGATGCCAACAAACAGCACGACCAGCAGTGCCGCAAAGGTGGCGCTGGAGAGGGCAAAATCAGTGGCCACCTTGCCCACATCTCGCATGATCATGGAACTGATTGCAACGGTAAAGGTCATCATCAGGCCGGCTAACAAGGAAATGCCATAGACTGCTTTGTTGCGTAGTCCTTCCAGAAAAGTTATCCAGGCGATTGCACGCAGCATATTACTTCACCTCACTCAGGCCTGCTTCTGCAACCACCTGCAGAAACAGTTCTTCCAGCGGCAACGTCAGCTCGCTGACGCCCCCCTGGTAACGCAGGCTGCCCTGCACAATGATGCCGACTCGGTCGCAGAGCCGCTCAATGTCGGTCAGCACGTGGGAGGAAATAAAGACCGTCTTGCCCCCTGCCTTCAGTTCGGCGATCAGGTCAAAGATCAGCTTGCGCCCCAGCGGGTCCAGGCCACTCATCGGCTCATCCAGTACCACCAGTTCAGGGTCGTGGATTAGTGCTGCTGCAATGGCCGTGCGCTGTTGCATCCCTTTGGAGTAACCGCTGATCCGTCGTTTGGCAGCCTGATCTAGCTTGAGTTTAGTCAACAGTTCTTCGCTCCGCAATTTGATTGCTGCTGGCGACATGCCCGACAACCGGCCGGAGTAGGCCAGATACTCAGAGGCGGTTAAAAAGTCGTAGATATAGGGGTTCTCAGGGAGGTAGCCAACCCGTGCTCGGGATGCCTCGTTGTTGGCAGGGTGTCCATTGATGGTGATGCTGCCGCTGTCGGGACGGATCAGATCAAGTAGCAGCTTGATGGTGGTAGATTTGCCGGCACCGTTGGGGCCGATGCAGCCGAATACTTCTTGAGAGGAAACAGAAAGTGTTAGGCTAGTCAGCGCCGTCACTTTTTTTTGCCGGTCGAGTCGGTACGTCTTGTGGACATCATTGAACTCGATCATACATAACCTCAAACGTTTAATTTTATTGAATAATGCATTTGTGTCTGATGTTTTTGAGGCCTTCAACTAGAAAAGCCGGGGGATGTCCCGGCTTTTCTAGTTGTTTAGGCGAACAGCACAGTTTTACATGGCGTTCCATTCAGCTACCGGTGCACCACCACATGCGGTGCCGCCAGCGCCAGGAATTACGTCCTGGCCAGTAGTAATGGTTGCAGATACGGCACCGTAAGCAGCTGCTGAGTTTGTGCCAGTATCCATCGGCTCACCGGCGAACAGTTGGTTTTCGCAAACCAGGATCGCGGTGGATTCAGCCTCGGAGAAGAAAAGCCGGTTGCCGGCACTGTGCTTGGCAATCATGTTGTAGGTGGATGCCGGATCTGCAGTGCCGCTATCAGCCTGCAGGGTGACGTTGTTGGAAAGACCAAAACCAACCGCACGAACGTTGGTTGCTGCATCGGTACCTTCAAAAAATGCACCATCAACCGTGTCGGTCGCAGCAGTAAGTGCTCCCCGCATTACACCACCTGCACCGAAGCCGCCGGCAGCAGTGGTCAGGTTGCCTGGAGCAGCAGCGGTTTTACCATAAACTTGGTTGTCGGTGAAAAGGGCTTCCTGAGCAGCTTTTGCATTTTTGAGGTCGGACAGGCCAGCAGAGTTGAAGCCTCTCATCCGGTAGGCGGCGAACTGCGGGATGGCCACAGCGGCCAGGATGCCGATGATCGCGANNTTCTCCTTTCGGTTGTGCCGTGCTTTGGTGCAGGGCGGGGTTTGTTTTCAGAGGTACGAGGGATTATTTACCTAGATACGTGGTTGTACAGATGAGTAGGATGTATGCAAGCACCGAGCCAAGGGTAATTTTTGTTGTAAGTTGTTTAAATAATGGTGGTATGTTGACTGCGACGAGGGGGGACGGTGGTCCAAGTCGTTCCTTTGTCAATTGACGGTGACGTTTTTTGTCAGCGGTTAAGTGCCAAGCGTCCATCCTGCAGAATGATCTGCGGCACAATTTCCAGAGACTGATCGGCAAGCTGCAGGTAAAGGGTGCCTTCGGTGATGGTGACGGACCAGGTGATGGACCGTTCCAGCGCTGCCACCAGCTTACTGATACATGCCTGATCGATGCTGACGATGGTCAGGT
>DFYU01000162.1 GCA_002383415.1 Geobacter sp. UBA4074 | reverse complement strand
CCCGGCATGGCCAGCGGCGGCATGGGTGACGTGCTGACCGGCGTGTTGACCGCCCTGTTGGGCCACGGCCTTCCCCCCTGGCAGGCCTGCCAGTTGGGTGTCTTCGTCCACGGCCTGGCCGGCGATCTGGTGGTGGCCGACAAAGGCGAGATCGGCATGCAGGCCGGCGATGTGGTTGAGTCCCTGCCCTATGCCTTTCAGCAACTCATGCAACGAAACAGCAGGCACCATCAACCCGAACCATTATCCCAGAAATGAGGTACCAGCCATGAAAACCGTTGCCGATATCATGACCCGCGAAGTAATCACCGTTACCAAGGAGACCACGGTCCGCGACCTGGCCGAACTGTTCATCACCAAACGGATCGGCTCCCTGCCGGTGGTGGATGAGGCCGGCAAGGTGATCGGTATTGTCACCGAATCGGACCTGGTGGAACAGGGCAAGAACGTGCACCTGCCCACCGTGATCACCCTCTTTGACTGGGTGATCTACCTGGAGACCGAAAAGAGTCTGGAGCGGGAACTGAAGAAGATGGGGGGCCGCACGGTGGGCGACATCTTCCAGCAGGAGCTGATCTCCATCGCGCCGGACGCCGCCATCAGCACCGCCGCCGACCTGATGAGCAACCGTCATGTCAACTCGCTGCCGGTGCTGGAAAACGGCAAGCTGATCGGCATCGTCTCCCGCATCGACATCATCCGTACCTTACTGGTCTAGCAGCCATGCTGGTGTTCGAAACCCATTCACCAGTCGAAACCGAACAGCTGGGGGCCCGCCTGGGCTCCCAGCTCCGTTCCGGAGATCTTATTACTCTGGTGGGCGAACTGGGGGGCGGCAAGACCTGTTTCGTGCGCGGCGTGGTGCAGGGGGCCAACCCGGCCTGCGCCGACCAGGTGGCCTCGCCGACCTACGCCCTGATGCACCACTATGACGGCCCCGTGCCGATCTACCATTATGACTGCTACCGTCTACGCGGGGCCGACGATGCCCTGGAGATCGGCCTGACTGACCAGTTGACCGGCGACGGCATCTGCCTGGTGGAATGGCCGGAGCGGATCAGCAGTGAGCTGCCGGCCGACCATCTGGAAATCCGCTTTGCCCATGCCGGTGACAACCAGCGGCGGATCAGCTTCCTGCCACACGGCCTCCGTGCCCATGAACTGGTCGTTCACCTCTCGCAGACCCCATAAAAAAGCCTTGTTTCCAAATTTCTGTTCTGCTATTTATAAAAACCTTTATATTTTCAGAAGTACTGCATCATCACGCATCATAGACCGGTGCGTTGAAGACTTTGAACGAAGGAGCGCGGTATGGCACTGGTAGTCCAAAAATACGGCGGCACCTCGGTCGGCACCACCGACCGGATCAAGAATGTTGCCAAGCGGATCATCAAGACCTACGAGGCCGGCAACGAGGTAGTGGTGGTGGTGTCGGCCATGTCCGGCGAGACCAACAAGCTGGTGGCCCTGGCCAACGAGATGGTCGACATCCCGGACAACCGGGAATACGACGTGGTGGTGGCCACCGGCGAACAGGTCACCATCGGCCTGTTGTCGATGTACCTCAAATCACTGGGGTACAAGGCCAAGTCCTACCAAGGCTGGCAGGTACCGATCATCACCGACAGCACCTTTGCCAAGGCGCGTATCGAAAGCATCGACGGCAGCAAGATGCAGGCTGACCTGAAGGCCGGCAACATCGTGGTGGTGGCCGGTTTCCAGGGTGTCGACAAAGACGGCAACCTGACCACCCTGGGCCGCGGCGGCTCCGACACCTCGGCGGTGGCCCTGGCAGCGGCCCTCAAGGCTGATGTCTGCGAGATCTACACCGACGTAGACGGCGTCTACACCACCGACCCCAACGTCTGCAAGGACGCCCGCAAGGTGGAAAAGGTTTCCTACGACGAGATGCTGGAACTGGCCAGCCTGGGCGCCAAGGTGCTGCAGATCCGCTCCGTTGAGTTTGCCAAGAAATACGACGTGGACGTGCATGTCCGCTCCAGCCTGAACGACAACACCGGTACCATGGTTACCAGGGAGGATAAAGATATGGAAGGGATTCTCGTTTCCGGGGTCGCCTACGACAAGAATGAAGCCAAGATCGCCGTGCTGGGTGTGCCCGACAAGCCGGGTATCGCCGCCAAGCTGCTGACCCCGCTCTCCGACGCCGCCATCTCGGTGGATATGATCGTGCAGAACGTCAGCCACGATGGCATGACCGACTTCACCTTCACCGTCACCAAGGCCGACCTGAAAAAGGCCCTGCTGATCACCAACGAGGCTGCCAAAGAGATCCAGGCCAAGGAAGTGCAGTCCGACGAGAACATCAGCAAGATCTCCATCGTCGGTCTGGGTATGCGCAGCCACGCCGGTGTCGCCACCCGCATGTTTGCCGTGCTGGCCAAGAACAACATCAACATCGGCATGATCTCCACCTCCGAAATCAAGATCTCGGTGGTGATCGACGAAAAATACACCGAACTGGCCGTGCGGGTACTGCACGAAGAGTTCGGTCTGGCCGGGTAAGCACCCGTGTCCAACCAGCAGCAACACGGGGATGTCGGCCTTGCCGGCATCCCCGTTTCATTTCCCGCCATCACCGGCGCCATTCTGGCCGGTGGCCAGTCCACCCGTATGGGCAGCGACAAGGCGTTGCTGGAACTGCATGGCCAGCGGATGCTGGAACGGGTGCACCGCACCATGGCCAGTCTGTTCGGTAGTACCCTGCTAGTGACCAACCAGCCGGAACGCTACCGTTTCCTACCCTGCCCTGCCGTGCCTGATCAGTTCGTGGGGGCCGGCTCCCTGGCCGGCATCCATGCCGCCCTGACCCATGCCACCACCGAGTGGGTCTTTATCGTGGCCTGCGACATGCCATTACTCAGCCCAGCGGTCATCCGCTATCTGTGCAGCCTGAGCGAGGGCTGCGAGATCGTCGTCCCAGAGAGCAGCAGCGGCCTGGAGCCGTTACACGCCCTCTACCACCGCAGCTGCCTGCCGGAGATGGCAGCCATGTTGTCCGGCAGCCGCAAACGGATCGTCGAACTGTACGATCTCAAAAAAACGCGCCGGGTAGCGTGGCATGAGATCGCCCCATTGCCCGGCTCGGACGACACCTTCCTCAATCTGAACACGCCCGCCGAATTCCAGGCCGTAACCGACGCGTTGACCAGCTGACCACGACAGATAAAACAACCCTGTTTTTAGTACAAACTATGCTATACTTGCAGCTGCGTGGTGATGGTAAATCTGTAACGAATCCAACGGCGTGAGGTGAGCGTATGAAAACTCTGGCTGATCTGGCTCGTACCAAACTGAGTGTTACCGGTGACGTTGAGCAGGCGCACTATGACCATGGCCTGCAGCGTCGTAACCTTGATCTGACCACGCAGGAAATTACCCATTGCTACAAGAGCAGCACCATGTTCGACGGAGAGGGCTCCAACGAGGCCGACCGCTAGTCGGTCAGCCAGCCGTATGGCATTACAACCGGCGAACAGCAACAAGCTATCGATCTGCGACCATCACCACGCCCATACCATCGCCGAGCGGTAACCCTATGCCTCCTGTCACCTTCATCTACACCAACTCCCTTGACCTGACCGCCGACCTGCTGATCTCACGGCTCGGCTCAGAACATATCTTCCGCTTCAACCTTGATCTCTGGCGCGACTATCAGATCAAGGTCGATGGAGACGGTCTCTTCATCAAAAACCCGGCCGGACGCTCGGTACACCAGTCAGAGATCGCCAAATTCTACTGGCGTCGCCCCCATACCACGGCACGGCTCTATCCGCAGCGGGATATCCCGAAAGAGCTCGACTATATCGAGGAGGAGATCAGCTATGCCTTGCGCGATACGCTGAACCTGCTCTGGGCCGACGGCAAGGTGGTGCTGACCGAACCGATGGCCGACTCACGGATCGGCAAACTGGTCCAGTTGTCGCTGGCGCGCAAGTATTTTGTCGTGCCTGCCTACCGCTTTGTGCTTGGCAGCGCCGACTTTCTCGCCGAGACCACCGCTGCGGTGATCGTCAAGAGCCTCTCTTCGGAACGGGTCAACCGGGAAACGACCCTCTTCACCACCCAGGTCGACCAACGGGAGCTTGACCCACAGACCCCCTGGTTCATCCAGGAGTATGTCCCGGCCTCCCATGACATCACCGTGGTCTACATCAGGGGCGACCTGTTCGCCTTCGAGCTGGACCGCAGCCCGTTCGTCGAACAAACCGCCGACTGGCGCGAGGTGGCGCCGGAGATTGCGGTGGACGGGTGGCAGCCGCATCAGCTGCCGAGTGAACTGCAGGGCGCCATACAAGGCTTCATGCAGGACTTAGGGCTGCATTATGGACGGCTGGACCTGTTGCTGACCACGGAGGGCTACCGGTTTTTGGAGGTCAATGCCAACGGTGAGTGGGCCTGGCTTGATTTTGACAACCGACACGG
>DFYU01000042.1 GCA_002383415.1 Geobacter sp. UBA4074 | reverse complement strand
TGGGCCAGATATGCTTCGATCATCGGTGAATCCTCCTCATGGTGATTAGGTACTTAGCGTACATGTAGGGGTCAAAAAAGAGCATATTGTATACAATTTATCGAGGAGGTTGTCAACGATGCAAACGGCAGGGGATCAGGCAGGATGGTCTGGGCCGATGTGCAGACTGGAGGTGGCGACGAAGATCTCTCGCAGGAACCAGAGCAGCCCCGCCACCAGGGCCGCCATGGCTGCAATGAACAGCAAGGCCACCGGGATGGAGGGATCAAGACCCAGGAAGGCGCCGATAAACAAGAGGGCAATCACGCTGCAGACCAAAAGCGCGGTGGTGGTGCAGAGGTTGATGGCCCGCCCGATCAGCTTGGCTCGGTAGGCCAGGGTTCTGAGATGGCTGCGAATGGCATCGTTCTCTGCCCCGGCCGCCGTTTCCAGCTTGTGCTCCAGAAAACGGGCCCGGTCGATTACCCGGCCCAGCCGATTGGTCATTACCGACAGCATGGCGCCGATGCCGGTCAACAGAAAGACCGGTGCCACCGCTAACTGGATGGCATGGGCCACGGAATGCACATCACTGGCTGGTATCATCACGTCCCCTCGTTAGTAACGCTGTTCCTGCTTTGGCACATACCATTTGATCAGGTTGTGGCCAATGCCTGCCGGTGCCGGCTCGATACCCCGTATCCGGGCCGAGACCACCGGCAGGGCATCGGGAACATACAGAAAGGTGTAAGGCTGTTCCTCAGCCAGGATTTCCTGGATACGAAAGTAGGCCCGCTTGCGCCTTTCAAGGTCAAAGGTGCTGCGCCCTTCCTCCAACAGGCGGTCCACTTCAGGATTTTTGTAGCCGATAAAATTCAACTCACCCGGCTTGGTCTTGCTGGAATGAAAGATGTCATACATGTCCGGGTCCTGGGAGGTCATCCAGGCCAGAAGCACCACCTCGAAATTGCCCTTGTCGATGAATTCCTTCAGGAAGGCGGCCCACTCCACCACCCTGATCTGCACATCGATCCCCACCTGCAGCAGCCGCTGCTGGATGATCTGGGCGGTCATCAACCGCTGTTGATTGCCCTGGTTGGTCAGGATCGTAAAGCGCAGCGGCTTACCGTCCTTGTGCAGGATGCCCCCCTGCCCCGGTCGCCAGCCGGCCTCGGCCAACAGCTGCCGCGCATAGGCCGGATCATGGGGGATATCCCTGACAGCCGTATTGTGGGCCCACCTACCCGGCACGATCGGGCCGTGGGCCCTCTGGCCCATGCCGAACAGCACCCCCTGAATCAGCTCATCCTTATTGATGGCGGCGGTCATGGCGCGACGGAGACGGACATCCTTGAACAGGGGGTGCCGCAGGTTGTAGCCCAGGTAGAGGTAACTGTTGGAGGGGTAGCGGTACTTGTTGAAGGCGCCCCGGAAGCGGCTGGNNGTCGGTCTGCCGGGCGTACTGCACCGGGGTCAGCCCCATCAGGTCCACGCCGCCGGCCTTGAGCTCCATATACATAGTGGAGGTATCAGGAATCACCCGGTAGACGTAACGATCCAGATAGGGGCGCCCCTCGAAGTAATCCGGGTTGGCCTCCAGTACGATCTTCTGGCCGGCCACCCATTCCTTGAAACGGAACGGCCCGGTGCCCACCGGCCGGCGGGACAAGGGACTTTTGGTGATATCCTGTCCTTCCAGCAGATGGGCCGGCAGGANNACCCCAGGAGGCCAGGGCCGGGGCAAAGGGGGCGCGGTAGCGCACCACCACGGTGAACGGATCAGGGGCCGTTACCGAGGCCACCTGCCTGAAATCCTCTGAATAGGCGGTGGGAGTCTTGGGGTCGATGATCACCCGGTAGGTATAGAGCACATCACGGGCGGTGAACGGCGCGCCGTCGTGCCAACGTACGTTGCGGCGCAGGCGAAAGGTGATGGTGAGGCCGTCAGCGGCAACGCTGAACGACTCAGCCAGATCAGCCACCAGCCGCAGGTCCTTGTCGTATTTGATCAATCCGTTATAGATTTGGCCGGCCACACTGTGGGAAGCACTGTCCGAGGCCAGGATCGGCAACAGGGTGGAGGCCTCGCCGATGGTGCCTTCGACCAGGGTATCGCCATAAGCCGGCGCCCCGTTGCCGGCCTGGGGCTGTGACTGCTGCTGCCCAGCCTGGCAGCCTGCCAACAGCAGACCACACCAGAACACCAGCATCCAGAACCGTGTTCGACGGATCATCGTTCGCCCGTTTCCCCTTTGACGATACGCTTGATTTTCTCATCCAGCTCTTTTTTGCTCGGGTCGAGTTGTAACGCCTTTTTATAGGCCTTCAGTGCCTTTTTTACTTCTTTTTTGGCCAGATAGGCGTCACCCAGATGTTCCATCACCGTCGGGTCATCGGCCACCAACTGGGCGGCCCGCTCCAGCTGCTGGACCGCTTCGTCGTACCGCTTCATCTGGTAGTAGGTCCAGCCCAGACTATCGATAAAGAAACCATCGTCAGGGCGGATCTCCAGGGCCCGCTTGATATAGCCCAGCGCCTCCTCAAGATTGACCCCCATCTCGGCGTAGGTGTAGCCCAGATAATTCAAGGCCTGGGCGTCACGCGGGTTCAGCTGGATCACCCGCTTCATCCGGTTGATCGAATCTGGCTTCTTGCCCAGTTTGTCGTAGAGCACCCCCAGCCGGAACTGGAAACGGGGATCACCGTTAAAACGTGACTCTACCCCCAGCAACAGTCGCAAGCCTTCTTCATCCTTGTCGATCGAATCATACAGGGTGGCCAGGCTCAAGTAGAGCTCCAGCCGGTTGGGATAGGCGGCGATCCCTTGCTGCAGCAGTTTGACAGCCTCGTCGTCACGCTCCTGCTCCTTGAGGATGAAGGCCAGATGCCCCAGGGCTTCCCCATATAACTCGCTATCAACAGGGATTTTGGCAAATTCGGCCCTGGCCAGTTCCAACTCGCCTTTTTCCTCATAGGCCGAGCCAAGGTAAAAGCGAACCTGATAATTGTCCGGCTCCTTGGCCAACATCTCGCTGAAAAGCCGGATCGCCTCTTCGTGGCGATCGAGCTCCAGCAGCAACAAGCCGATCTTGCGTTGCACCTCTTCGCCGCCCAGCCCCATTTCAGACAACCTCTTCAGGTAGACCAGCGCCTCATCGTAGCGGCGGTGTTGGATCAGCAGCTGGATTAGGTGATTAATCAGCGGTGCACGATTTTCAGAATCGTCAATCAGGGCCTTGTAAGCGCTGATGGCCTGGTCGACCTCGCCCATCGCCTCCAGCGAAACTGCCTGATCGATAGCGGCCTGGATAAAGTCAGGGCGAATCTCCAAGGCCCGTTTGTAATAGCCAACCGCTTCCCGGTTCAACCGCATCTGGCTGTAGGTTTTACCCAGATAATAAAAACCGGCCGCTGAGTCGGGTTTCAGACGGGTCAATTCCTTAAGGGCCGTCACCGACTCTTCATACTCAAACAGCTTGATCAGTGAGTTAACCAGCTGCAGTACGGCATCTTCCTTGGCCGGATCAAGCTTGACCGCTGCGCGCAGGTAGCTGAGCGCCTCACGATCACGCCCCAGGTTGGCCATGACCGTGCCGCCCAGCAGCTGCGCCTCACTGTTGTCCGGATCGACCTTGACCGCCTTTTCCACCGCCGTCATCGCCTCAGGCACCTGTCCGGACTTCAGACGCAACTCTGCTTCAGCCACCAGCAGATGACTTGCCTGGGGATCAGCAACCTGCGCCTCGCGCAACAGCGCCAGCGCCCGTTCATTATTGCCCTCGTTGATGGCGATCCGCGCCTGGGCATACAGACTTAAGGCACTGCGGGAAGGCGCCGGGGTAACAAGCTCTTCACCGCCGCCTTGAAAACCGGCGCAGGCAGTCAGTACTACGGGTATCAGGGCGAGCAGAAACATACGCTGCATGGGGCACCATCCGTGCGTCCAAAATAAGCCTTCTAGAATCAGGAACGCTACCACACAACCCGTTGAAGCGTCAAACGAATCCACGTACCGGCGCGCGGCTTGCGCGACCTCCGCTTCAATGGTACTATTGGCGTCGTTACGGTTGCTGGATGGCAGCCAGCCAACCGATCCGCTCAACCACCATCAGCCATGAGGGTTCCATGATCTGGCGCTCCACCCGAAACCGCCTCTTGAAACGCCTGCAACTGCGGGAATCCTGGATCATCTTCTTCGTACTGGGGAACGTGATGATCAATTTCCCGTTTTTGAAGATCTTTAACCAGCCGATCTCCATCTTCGGGTTTCCACTGTTATTTCTCTACTTTACCTTGGGCTGGGCCATCTCCATCGGCGTTGTCTATCTCTTCACCCAAACCATAGAGCCTGAGCAGCCGTCAGGCGAAGAGCCTCCTGCACGGTGAAACTGAGCCTTGTTCATATGGCGGTGATCGCCGTTGCCTACACCGGCCTGCTGTTCCTGATCGCCTGGTACGCCGGAAAGCGTCGCGACGCAGGCAAAAGCCTGGTCAACAATCCCCTGGTCTACTCACTCTCGATCGCCATCTACTGCACCTCCTGGACATTTTACGGCAGTGTCGGCAAGGCCGCCACCAGCGGCATCGATTTCCTGATGATCTATCTGGGGCCGACCCTGACCGCCTTTTCCTGGCATTTGTTGCTGGAACGGATCATCAGGATCAGCAAGGAATCCAACGTTTCGTCAATTGCCGACTTCATCAGCCTGCGCTACGGTAAATCACAGCTGCTGGGCACCTTGGTGACCCTGATCGCCACGCTGGGGATCATGCCCTACATCGCCCTGCAGATTAAGGCGGTCACCACCTCCTTCTCGCTGGTGAGCGGCGTTACCAGCCACACCACCATAGCCCTGCCCGGCTCCGGCGAGGCGGTCACCATGCCCACCGGCCTGGTGCTGGCGCTGATATTGTCGCTGTTCGGTGTGATCTTCGGCGCCCGACGCCTCTCCTCCATCGATCGACATGAAGGACTGATCGCGGCCGTGGCCTTTGAATCACTGGTCAAGCTGGTCAGCCTGCTGGGGGTCGGCATCTTCATCACCTGGGGGCTCTTCGACGGATTCAGCGACATTTTCCAACAATTCCAAGCTCGATTCCCGCAACAGTTCGACCGCTTGATGACCCTTGAAACCCAGCAGGTCAATGGCTCCATCCCGTCGGCCACCATGCTGCTCATGTCGATGGGGGCCATCATGCTGCTGCCACGCCAGTTTCATGTCATGGTGGTCGAAAACGCCGATCGACGCCACGTAAAGACCGCCATGTGGCTCTTTCCGGCCTACCTGTTCCTGATCAACCTATTCATCATGCCGATCGCCCTGGGTGGGATACTGCTGACCGGCAGCCCTGCTGGCGCCGATTATTTCGTGATCAGCCTGCCGCTGATGAGCAACAATAGCGCTATCGCCATGCTGGCCTTTCTGGGGGGGTTATCGGCGGCGGCCGGCATGGTGATGGTTGAATCGGTGACCATCTCCACCATGCTGCTCAACCACCTGTTCATGCCGATCATCGTGCGGATCAC
>DFYU01000043.1 GCA_002383415.1 Geobacter sp. UBA4074 | reverse complement strand
GGCCAGGCCAACCTGGTGCATGGCCGCAACATCCTGCCTGAGCTGGCTGGGCTGGTGGACAGTATCTCAATCAGCCTGAACGCAGCAGATGCCGTTACCTACGGCAGGCTTTGCAACACCCCCTTCGGCGAAGCCGGCTTTGCCGGGGTCTGCGACTTCCTGCGTGAAGCGCCCCGCTATATCCCTGAGGTGACCGCAACCGCCGTCACCGTACCCGGCGTAGATATGGAAGCCTGCCGCCGGCTGGCCGAATCACTGGGTGTGCAGTTTCGGGTACGCGAATACTCCGAAGTGGGGTAATGAGAAGTGAAATAATTTCGATTTCAGTTCAAGGATGATATCAAGGCGGCGAGGAGTTCGGCGACGCAGGTGTACACGCAGTACATCGAGGAGCCGAAGACAAGCCAACGAAGAGAGCGCCTTGAAATGAAATCGGAAAATTATTTACCTAGTTTTGCCTTGATCTCCTCCATCACCCGATAGGCATCGTTGATGGCGGTATAGATCAGGTTGGGATGCTTCTCCTCCTGAATGGCCCCTTCACAGATCTTCATGTAGGACGGCGATATGGCGCCACCCACCACGTAGACCCCCTTGCGGGTCGATTCGAAACCACCGGTCAACAGTACCAGCCGGTCCCCTTCCTTGGCTACCTTGCAGACCCCTGCCGTACAGGAAATGGTCTGTACCCCCAGCTTGTCGAAGATCGGCACCGGTCCCTGGGAGCCGATGCAGGCGATCACGTTCTGCATCGGGAAGCTCATGGCGTGGTAGAGGTCAACCCCATCGGTCTGCTTGAATTCGTTGATCCTGATCACCAACCGGTCAACCCCTTCGTCATCTACTTCGCCGATACGTGGCGTAGCGCCGGGCAACAGCCGGATATTGCCGCCCAAGAGGATCTCTTCACCCAGACGCTGGGCGGTCTCCTTGTTGACGTCAAACTTTTCGGACTTATGGGCCCAGTAGACCGGCTGAGTGTCGTTGCACTCCCGCTTGGCCTTGAGGATGGCGATCACCACATCGGCCGCCGTATTGCCGCCGCCGATCACCAGGGTCTTGGCCCCGACATACTTGCTGGGGTCATCCAGGTTTTTGGCCACCATCTTGGCATCACCATAGACCGACAGTTCGCGGGGAATGCTGCTGCCGAAGGACAAAACCACCTTACGCCCCTTGAAAAGTCCCTTGTCGGTCACCACCACCAGCTGGTCCCGCTCATCGCGAATATCCTCAAAGGCCACTTCGGTCTGGATATTCAGGTTTTCATGCTGCACAAAGTGCTGGATGTACTGCAGATAGCTCTCCACCGTCACCGGCTTATCCGGCGGCCGCAGTTCATCCACCAGAAACGGCTCCGGCGCATCCTTGGGCTTGGAGGCATAGACCAGCTTCCCTTGCGGATAGGTGTTGGCAATGCCTTGAAAAACCGCCTTGCCAGACTCCAGCACCAGGTATGAAAGACCATACTTATGGCAGAGGTAGGCCGTGGCAAGGCCTGCCGGACAACCGCCGATAATCACCACATCGTAGACATTAGGGGCCATGAATCGCATCTCCTTCCTGCGGAGCAAACTGCACACAACTACTACCAGGAACAGGTATCAAGCGGGTGAAGTAGTCGATCGAGTGATACTGCTGCGACGGCTTCGGCGTCAAGGCCGAGCTTGGCCGGCTGATATAGATCAGATGGCGGATGCCGTACTGCTGGGCGGTCTGCAGATTGGCCTCGGTATCCTCGCCCAGCATGGTGCGGCACGGGTCGTACGCCACAAAGCGTTGCAACGCCTCCCAGAAGTTGTGGTCCTCCTTGGGCAACCCCACCTGATGGGCCGAAACTACCCCGTCAAACCAGGCACCTATCCTGGTCTTCTTCAACTTGATGTCGAGTGTTTTACTATGGGCGTTGGTCACCAGCCAGAGCTGCTTGCCCTGCTGCTTGGCCCAGGTCAGAAATTCCGTAACCCCTGGATGTACGGCGATCAGATGTTCCACCTCCAGCTTGAGCTGGGGGATATCCATACCCAGGCGGTCGGACCAGTAATCAAGATCGGTCCAGTTCAGGGTGCGCTCCTGGGAGCGGAACAGGGCGTGCAACTGCTCTCTGGCCTGTTTCTGCGACACATTGTGGTGGGCCGCCCACCGTTTGGGGACATGCTCCAGCCAGAAGTGATCGTCGAAGTGCCGGTCCAGCAGGGTGCCGTCCATGTCCAGCAGGATCGTGTCGGTCTCGCGCCAATCGAGCTGCATCGCTACTGGCTCACGGCAACAGACCGTCGGCGATCTCCAGGATCGCCTCGGCCCGGTTGAGGGTATAGAGGTGAACGCCCGGCGCACCGCCGGCAAGCAGTCCCTCAGCCTGACGACGGGCATGGGCAATGCCAACCCGTTGCACGGCCGCTGCACCACCGCTACGGTCGGCCTCTTCCAGTTCGGCCATAAAACCGGCTGGCAGGCTGGCGCCGCATAGGGACACAATCCGCTGAATCACCTTCAGACTGACCACCGGCAGAATACCGGGGATGATCGGCTTGGTGATGCCGCGGGCGCGAGCACGGGCCACAAAATCAAAATAGTGGGCATTATCAAAAAACAGCTGGGTAATGGCAAACTCGCCTCCCAGATCCAGCTTCAGCTTCAGATAGCCCAGATCAGCCTCGGCATTGATGGCCTCTGGGTGCACCTCAGGATAGGCTGCCACCCCGACACCCATCTCGGGGTGCGACGCACGCACAAAGGAAACCAGATCGGAGGCGAAGTGCAGCGGTGATTCAGTAATCCCTTCCGGCGGCACCTCCTTGGGCGGGTCTCCCCGCAGGGCCAGTACATTGCTGACACCGGCAGCGCTCAAGTCTTCAAGAAAGCAACGCAACCGGTCCGGCTGGGCACCAACGCAGGTCAGGTGGGCCATGGTCTCAAGGCCATGTTCCTGCTGCATGCGGGAGACGATCTCCAGGGTGGCATCCTGGGTGCTGCCGCCGGCGCCGTAGGTGACCGAGGCAAACAGCGGCTTTAGCTGGGCCAGACGACTGACCACCTGAAAAAAGGCCGACCAGTCTTCCCGCTCTTTGGGGGGGAAGTACTCAAGGGAGATGAACGGCGATTGCTGTGCAATACAATCTTTGATCTTCATGTAGAAACCTTAGTGATCGGGAAATAAGGAATTTATTGCTACCCCAGCGGCTGAGGTTTGTCAAACTGAAACCTTTCCTTTTTACACCGTTCAGGGTACCCTGCCGCCATGTCTAAACCAGCCGCCATCGCCCTGATCCTGTTTGTGGTCAGCATCCTGACCTTTACCACCTGGCAGCTCTTTCTGGGCCGCTTCGANNCCCTGGCAGCACAACCAAAAAAACGACCCGCCGGAATAGCTTCCAACGGGCCGCTGTCTGCGCATCGGCTAGACATTAAAATCACCAGCCGCCTCGGGCTGGTAGAGTATCTTCTTGACCTTCAACCGTTTGAGGCCGGCCGGCACCTTCCAACTGATGGTATCACCCACCCGATAGCCGATCATGGCCATTCCCACCGGCGCCAGCACTGAAATCTTGCCCTGGTCAAGGTTGGCCTCTGGGGGAAAGACCAGCGTGTACTCCAGNNTTCATGGTGATCACCTGCGGCGGTATCTCCTCGGGAGCCACCACCTCGGCCCGCAGCAATTCTTCAGAAAGCTCATCCAGATAGCGGTTGTCTCGCGCCGGAAATTCCTCCATCTCCTCAATCAATCTCTGTAAACGCTCCAGATCGAACTCGGTGATTACGATCTGACGATTTTGTTCTGCTGTCGCCTTTTTCATGATGGCGCTCCTTTGCTAACAGACGTAAAGGTCATCGACCTATAAAAAAAGCCCCCCGGAATTTCCGGGGGGCTCGCAGTGCGGCGTTTAGGAAATTCTACTTGTACTCGGCCATCTCGTCGAACTGCAGGTAGCGGTAAATCTTCTCCTTGTTCGGCTCGACCCGCTCCTTGTAGATGGCAAGGAACTCAGCCGGTGTGGGCAACTTGCCCATGCGGGCAGCTACGGCCCCCAGCTCGGCGGAGCCCAGGAACACCTTGGCGCCATTGCNNAGTTACGGGTGGAGGTGGAGAACATATTGACCCCATCCGGCACCCGTGCCTGGTTACCCATGCAGAGCGAGCAGCCGGCGATCTCGATCCGTGCGCCGAATGCGCTGTAGATGGAGAAGTAAGCCTCGTCCTTCAGCAGGTCGCTGTCCATACGAGTCGGAGGGGTGATCCAGGTACGGACCGCCGGATTGAACTTCTCGCCCTTCCAGATCTCGGCGGCCGCACGGAAGTGACCGATGTTGGTCATACAGGAACCGATGAACACGTCCTGGATCGAGGTGCCGGCAACCTCGGACAACAGCTTGACGTCATCCGGGTCGTTGGGGCAGGCCAGGATCGGCTCGGTGATCTCGGCCAGGTCGATCTCGATCACGGCGGCGTACTCGGCGTTCTTGTCGGCCTCCAGTAGTTGCGGGTTCTTCAGCCACTCGTTGACGGCGTCGATCCGGTTCTGAAGGGTCTGGGGATCCTGGTAGCCTTCGGCGATCATCTTCTTCATCAGGGCCACGTTGGAACGGAGGTAGGTGGCAACCGACTCTTTGGAAAGCTGGATGCAGCCGGCAGCGGCAGAACGCTCGGCAGCGGCGTCGGTCAGCTCGAAGGCCTGCTCAACGGTCAGCTCCGGCAGACCTTCCATCTCCAGAATACGACCGTTGAAGATGTTGATCTTGTTCTTCTTGGGCACGGTCAGGTGACCCTGCTTGATGGCCCAGTACGGGATTGCGTTCACGGCGTCACGCAGGGTGATGCCGGGGTTGAACTTGCCCTTGAAGCGCACCAGTACCGACTCGGGCATATCCAGCGGCATAAAGCCCATGGCGCCGGCAAAGGCCACCAGACCGGAACCGGCCGGGAACGAGATACCGATCGGGAAACGGGTGTGGGAGTCACCGCCGGTGCCCACGGTATCGGGCAGCAGCAGACGGTTCAACCAGCTATGGATAACGCCGTCGCCCGGCTTGAGGGCCACGCCGCCACGCTCGGCGATAAAGGCCGGCAGGGTCTTGTGCATCTTCACATCAGCCGGCTTGGGGTATGCAGCGGTGTGACAGAAGGACTGCATGAACATCGGCGACAGGAACTTGAGGCAGGCCAGCTCCTTCAGTTCGTCAGCAGTCATCGGGCCGGTGGTGTCCTGGGAACCAACGGTGGTCATCTTGGGCTCGCAGGCGGTGCCGGGCAGGATGCCGGCAACGCCGCAGGCCTTACCAACCATCTTCTGGGCCAAGGAGTAACCCTGATCAGCCTTCGGAACCGGGTTGACCGGCAGGGTGAAGACGTCGGTATCGCCCATGCCCAGTGCCTTGCGGGCCTTCTCGGTGACCGCGCGGCCGATGATCAGCGGAATCCGGCCGCCGGCGCGGAATTCGTCAGCGATGGTGTTGGGGGCCAGCTTGAAGGTGGAGATCACTTCACCCTTGTCGTTGCTGATCTCGCCCTTGACGGTGTTGATGGTGATCACGTCGCCNNTCGGCAGTGCGCCGGAATCCTGGGCGGTGTTGAAGAAGATCGGGGCGATGACGCCGCCGATGATCACGCCGGCAGTCTTCTTGTTGGGTACGCAGGGGATATCCTGACCCATGTGCCACAGCACCGAGTTACAGGCCGACTTACGGGAAGAACCGGTACCGACCACGTCGCCCACAAAGGCAACCTGATTACCGGCAGCACGCCAGTCAGCGATGTCCTTGAGGCGGTTAGGGAAACGGGTCTTGCCCATGGCCAGGGCGTGCAGCGGGATGTCAGGACGGCTCCAGGCATCACCGGCCGGGGAGAAGTCGTCGGTGTTGATCTCGCCTTCCACCTTGAATACCTTGACCTTGATGGTCTCGGGTACACCGGGCTTGCTGGTGAACCACTCGGCATTGGCCCAAGACTGCAGGACCTTCATTGCAGCGGCGTTGGACTTAGACAGCGCCACCACCTGATCGAAGCCGTCATAGACCAAGGTCATGCCGGACAGGGCACAGGCTGCCTCGTCGGCCAGTTCGGCCACTTTCAGGGCCTCAACCAGCGGAGTCACGTTATAGCCACCCATCATGGTGCCCAGGATACGGACGGCATCCACCTTGGAAACCAGCGGCGACTTTTTGCTGCCGTTCAGGATGGCGGCCAGGAACTCGGCCTTGACCTTGGCAGCTGGGTCAACACCGGGGGAAACCCGCTCCTTAAGCAGGTTAAGCAAAAAAGCTTCCTTGCCGGCCGGGGGGGCTTCCAGCAGTTGACACAGTTGGGCGGTTTGCTCAGGGGAAAGCGGCAGCGCGGGAATGCCTTGGGCGGCGCGCTCGGCCTCATGGGCCAGATATGCTTCGATCATCGGTGAATCCTCCTCATGGTGATAGGTACTTAGCGTACTTTTAGGGGTAGAAAAAGAGCATATTGTATACAATTTATTACGGGCGATGTCAATCGTTGCAAACGTGACGGTTCAGGAGGGAGTGTCGGGGCCAATATGCAGACTGGAAGTGGCAACGAAGATCTCACGCAGAAACCAGAGCAGGCCGGCCACCAGGGCCGCCATGGCGGCGATGAACAGCAGGGCCACCGGAATGGAGGGGTCGACTCCCAGAAAAGCGCCGATAAACAGCAGGGCAATCACGGTACAGACCAAGAGTGCGGTGGTGGTGCAGAGGTTGATGGCCCGCCCGATCAACTTGGCACGGTAGGCCAGGGTTCTGAGATGGCTACGGATCGCATCATCCTCAGCACCTGCTGCCGTTTCCAGCTTATGCTCCAGAAAACGGGCCCGGTCGATCACCCGACCCAGCCGGTTGGTCATTACCGACAGCATGGCGCCGATGCCGGTCAAGAGAAAGACCGGCGCCACTGCCAACTGGATGGCATGGGCCACGGAATGGATATCGCTGACCGGTAGCATCGCTGTTTCCTCCGCTAGTAGCGCTGTTCCTGCTTCGGCACATACCACTTGATCAGGTTATGGCCGATGCCGGCCGGGGCCGGTTCGATGCCCCGTATCCGGGCCGAGACCACCGGCAGGGCATCGGGTACGTACAGGAAGGTATAGGGCTGTTCCTCGGCCAGAATTTCCTGGATGCGAAAATAGGCCCGCTTGCGCCGTTCAAGATCAAAGGTGCTGCGCCCCTCCTCCAATAGGCGGTCCACTTCAGGGTTGTTGTAGCCGATGAAATTCAGCTCCCCCGGCTTGGTCTTGCTGGAGTGCCAGATATCATACATATCGGGATCCTGGGAGGTCATCCAGGCCAGCAGCACCACCTCGAAGTTACCTTTATCGATGAATTCCTTCAGGAAAGCGGCCCACTCCACCACCCTGATCCGCACATCAATTCCCACCTGCAGCAGCCGCTGCTGGATAATCTGGGCCGTCATCAACCGTTGCTGATTACCCTGGTTGGTCAGGATCGTAAACTGTAGCGGCTTTCCGTCCTTGTGCAGGATGCCCCCCTGCCCCGGCAGCCAGCCGGCCTCGGCCAGCAACTGCCGTGCATAGGCCGGATCATGGGGGATATCCCTGACGCCGGCATGATGGGCCCATCTGCCCGGTACAATCGGGCCGTGGGCCTTCTGCCCCATGCCGAACAACACCCCCTGAATCAGCTCATCCTTGTTGATGGCTGCGGTCATGGCACGGCGGATGCGAACATCCTTGAACAGGGGGTGACGCAGATTGTAACCCAAGTAGAGGTAGCTGCTGGAGGGGTAACGGTACTTGTTGAAGGCACCCCTGAAACTGTCGGTATCGGTCTGGCGAGCGTACTGGACCGGCGTCAGCCCCATCATATCAACGCCGCCAGCCTTGAGTTCCATATACATGGTGGAGGTGTCGGGAATTACCCGATAGACGTAGCGATCCAGATAGGGACGACCTTCAAAATAATCAGGGTTGGCCTCCAGCGCAATCTTCTGGCCGGACACCCACTCCTTGAAGCGGAACGGCCCAGTCCCCACCGGTTTACGGGCCAGTGGACTTTTGGTGATTTCCTGCCCCTCCAGCAGATGGGCCGGCAGGATGGCGGTGCCCCAGGATGCCAGAGCCGGCGCAAAGGGGGCGCGGTAGCGTACCACTACGGTGAACGGGTCGGGAGCCGTTACCGAGGCCACCTGCTTGAAATCTTCCGAATAGGCGGTGGGAGTCTTGGGATCGATGATCACCCGGTAGGTATAGAGCACATCACGGGCGGTGAACGGCGCGCCGTCGTGCCAGCGCACGTTGCGTCGCAGGCGAAAGGTGATGGTAAGCCCATCATTGGCAACGGTGAATGATTCGGCCAGATCACCCACCAGCCGCAAATCCTTGTCGTACTTGATCAGACCGTTATAGATCTGGCCGGCCACACTGTGGGAAGCGCTATCAGAGGCCAGGATCGGCAACAGGGTTGAGGCCTCGCCAATGGTCCCTTCCACCAGGGTGTCGCCGTAGGCTGGAACCCCAGCTGTGGCCTTGGAACGTGGTGGCTGCTGCTCGACCTTGCAACCCGACAACAGGAGACTGCAGCAGAAGATCAGCATCCAGAGCTGCGCCTGACCGATCATCGCTCGCCCGGTTCCCCTTTGATAAGACGCTTGATCTTCTCATCCAACTCTTTGTTGCCAGGATCAAGCTGCAATGCTTTTTTATAGGACTTCAGCGCTTTTTTTACCTCTTTTTTGGCCAGATAGGCATCACCGAGATGTTCCAGCACCGTCGGATCATCACCCACCAGCTGGGCGGCCCGCTCCAACTCTTTGATCGCTTCGTCATAACGCTTCATCTGGTAGTAGGTCCACCCCAGACTATCAATGAAGAAACCGTCATCAGGACGTACTTCCAGGGCCCGCTTAATGTAGCCCAGGGCCTCGTTAAGGTTTACTCCCATCTCGGCGTAGGTATAGCCCAGATAATTCAGGGCCTGCGCATCACGGGGGTTGAGCTGGATCACTCGCTTCATCCGGTTGATCGAATCAGGCTTCTTGCCCAGTTTATCGTAGAGCACCCCCAGCCGGAACTGGAAGCGGGAATCGCTGTTAAAACGCGATTCGACGCCCAGCAGCAGCTTGAGTCCCTCGTCATCCTTGTCGATGGAATCGTAGAGGGTGGCCAGACTCAGAAGGCAATAAGGGGACAGGCTACTTATTGAGTGTTTGTTAGAGAGGCTGCCAGATGCCGAGAATAGCAAGAGCGTTGGGAGACAACTGCTATTACCACATCATCAATCGCGGTAATGGCAGGCAACAGATTTTTCACAAGGCTGAAGACTATGCTGCCTTTCTGGGACTTATGCAGCAAGCACGGTTGAAACACCCGGTTCGACTGCACGCATGGTGCCTGATGCCTAACCACTTTCACATGCTTGTACAACCAGAGCATGGTGACGAACTCAACAAATACATGCAGTGGCTCATGACCAGCCATGTCCGCCGTTACCACGCTCACTACAAAACCAGCGGCCATGTCTGGCAGGGAAGATACAAAAGCTTCATCATCCAGAGTGACGAACACCTGTTAACGGTAGCCCGCTATATTGAAGGCAATCCCGTGCGTGCCGGTCTTTCTCCAACAGCCGTCCAATGGCTGTGGTCATCACATACCGCCCGAACTGCTGGGAGTGATGGCTTACAGCCCGATACGTTTTTACTATCGTTAGCTGACGATTGGACTGCTTACGTGGATATGCCGCTAACTGATAGAGAAATTGAGAAGCTGAGGAAAAGCGTGAACCGTCAGGCACCATTTGGCGAGGAGGATTGGCAACATGAATTATGCCGTGAAATGGGAATGGAATCGACATT
>DFYU01000147.1 GCA_002383415.1 Geobacter sp. UBA4074 | reverse complement strand
TTGACAAAAAGGTGCGCTTCCAGCGGCATATCTGCAGGTTATTGACGCTTGACCAGGTTGAGGCCATACATCAGCGGGTGGAGCGATTGGCAGAACAACGACCCGGTCAGTTTGATCTGGTCACCTCACGGGCCTTCCGTGACCCACTTCGCTTCATGCAGCTGGCACATCCTCTGGTGCGGCCTGGTGGGAGGCTGGTGGCCATGGTGGCAAACACCGGCGGTATAGAAGAGTGGAACATGGAGCAGTGTGCGTGTGACCATGGCTTCCGTCTGCTCGAAATGCGTAGCTACGAACTGCCTCGACAGCTGGGGGCACGAAAACTGGTGGTCTTCGTCCGTAACCCGCTATAGTTACGCAACTCTAGCGGGCGATGCGCAGAAGGGGCTCTGAGCCCCTTTTTTGGTGCTGCGCAAACCAAGGGCCCGGTAGCGGGTTAAAATCGATTGTGGTGCATTTTTGTGCGCCAAACGTGATTTGTCATCTCTGTGGGTATGAACCGGGCTGCTGATGGCGAAGCGGGTTGCCATGCCGTGTCTATCTGCAGTACAGTGGTCCGTCAAAAGTCAAAGAGGATACCAATGCTGTTGCGCGTCTATTACGAAGACACCGATGCTGCCGGGGTGGTCTACCACTCCAATTACCTCAACTATTGTGAGCGGGCCCGCACCGAATATCTGCGTGAGCGTGGCTGGTCGGTGGCCGAGCTGGCCAGCGACGGGGCGGTCTTCCCGGTGGTACGGATGGAGATCGATTTCAAGGCACCGGCCCGACACGATGATCTGCTGCAGGTCATCACGACACCACTGCGGGTGGGCGGATCATCCTTTGAGTTGCGCCAGCGGGTACACCGTGCATCCGACGGTAAGCTGCTGGTGGAACTGCTGGTGATGCTGGCCTGTGTGACGCCCCAACTCAAGGCGCGTCGAATTCCCGCTGGGGTGCGAGAAACACTGAGCGCTGAGGTGTCCGCTGCATGAACAGAGCGCCAGAAACCATAGACCGCACACAAGCGCTGGAACTGCTCGTACACGGTGATCTGCTCCAGCTGGGCAAGTGGGCGGACGCCATCAGGCGACGCTTGCATCCGGATAACCGGGTCACCTTTGTGGTGGACCGCAACGTCAACTATACCAATGTCTGCGAATCCCGCTGTTCGTTCTGCGCCTTTTACCGCGATATCGACGCAGCGGATGCCTATCTGCTGGATTACGAAGCCATCTTTGCAAAGATCGCGGAACTGGTGGAGCGGGGCGGCACGCAACTGCTGATGCAGGGCGGCCTACACCCGGAGATCGGTATAGAGTACTTCGAGAATCTGTTCCGCGATATCAAGCGGCGCTTTCCGCTGGTACAGAACCATTCCCTGTCGCCAGCCGAGATCTGCCACCTGGCTGACCGGCATACGCTCAGTATCACAGAGGTTTTGAGCCGCCTCAAGCTGGCTGGACTTGATTCCGTGCCGGGCGGAGGGGCCGAGATCCTGGTGGACGAAGTGCGTCAGAGCATCTCGCCCAAAAAGATCGGCTGGCAGCGCTGGGGTGAGGTGATGCTGACAGCCGCTGCATTGGGTATGTCCACCACCGCCACTATGATGTTTGGCAGCAAAGAGACCCCGGAACAGATCGTTGAACACCTGTTCAGGGTGCGAGCGATGCAGGAGCAGGGTGGCTCCTTCACAGCGTTCATTCCCTGGACGTACCAGCCCGGAAACACAGAGCTAGGTGGAGAAACCGCCACTGGCGTCGAATATCTGAAGGTGTTGGCATTGTCGCGGATCGTGCTGGATAACATCGCCAGCATCCAGGCCAGCTGGGTGACCCAGGGAGCCAAGCTGGCGCAGGTGGCGCTGTTTTTCGGCGCCAACGACCTGGGTGGCACCATGCTGGAGGAAAACGTGGTGGCCGCTGCCGGTTGCAGCTTCCGCATGTCGCAGCAGGAGATGGTTGAGCTGATTCAAGGCGCCGGCTTCAGGGCGGCGCAACGTGACACCGGCTACAGAATCGTGAAGGAGTTTTGAAGCGGATGCCAGGCCACACGCTGATTGAATGCGAACGAAAACTGTCTGAAGTCTGCCACGGGCTGCGAGATGAGCCTGAACTGGCCCTTGATCTTGAGGCCGACTCACTGCACCACTACCGTGAAAAGGTCTGCCTGCTACAGCTGTCCACCCGCAGCGCCACCTGGTTGATCGATCCGCTGCTGCTGAATGATCTGGCACCGCTCGGGTCACTGCTGGCCGATCCTGAGCGGCTGATCGTGTTTCATGGCGGCGATTACGACATCCGTTCGCTGCACCGCGATTTTGGTATCAGTGTCGGCCGTATGTACGACACTATGATCGCAGCTCAGTTCATAGGACTCACTGAGTTTGGACTTGCCGCACTGCTGCGCAGCCACTTCGGCGTTGAGCTGGACAAACGCTTCCAGAAGGCTGACTGGAGCCAGCGTCCGTTGACCGCTGACATGGCCAACTACGCCGCCCATGACACAGCCCACCTGCTGCAGCTGGCTGATAGCCTGCGTGCAAAGGTCGAAGAACTGGGACGTAGCGGATGGGTGGCCGAAGAATGCGCACTGGTGGCAGCTAACCGGATGGTGGACAAGGGTGAGGGACCGCTGTTCCTGCACTGTAAAGGTGCCGGAAAGCTACAGCGACGGAACCTGGCGATTCTGGAGCAGCTCCTGCAGCTGCGGGACAGCCAGGCACGGCAGCTTGATCGTCCGCCATTCAAGGTTATGTCTTCGGAATCGTTGCTTGTTATTGCTGAGCGTCAGCTGCGCACCGTTCATGAACTGAGCGAAGTGCAGGGTCTGACGCCACGGGTGCTCAAGCGCTACGGCGGGCTGCTGGAAGCTGCAGTGCAGCGCGGCCTGGAGCTACCCGAGGGTCAGTTGCCGCGCTTTCCGCGCAGCAAGGGCGAACCGAATCCCGGCATCAAGGCCAGGATCGCGCAGCTGAAAAAGTGGCGTGAGCAGTTGAGCGCAGCACTGCAGCTGGCCACCGGACTCGTGGCGCCCAACTGGCTTCTGGAACGGATTGCGGAGCAGCGTCCCGAAAGCATTGAGCAGCTGGCTGCGGTGCCGGGCATTCGTCGCTGGCAGCTGGCGTTGTGGGGAGCAACACTCGTGCAGCTACTGGCTCAACCAACCGATTCGTAACCGGCGCGGGGTACGTGATGAAACTGGGTATCCTGGGCGGCACCTTTAATCCGATTCACCTGGCCCATCTGCGTATTGCTGAGGCGGCCCGTGAGGCTGCAGAGCTGGATCAGGTACTGTTTATCCCGGCCATGGATCCTCCCCACAAACCGGTGGAAGGGGCGGTGCCCTTTCAGCAGCGCTTTGCAATGGTTACACTGGCCATTGCCGACAATCCCGGCTTTGGCATCAGCGACATCGAGGCCCGGCGTGAGGGGAAATCCTATACGGTGGAGACCCTGACGGCGCTGCGGCAGGAGCGTCCCACTGATGAGCTGCACTTCATCATCGGCAGTGACTCGTTCCTGGAACTTGGCCTGTGGCACCGGTATGCGGACTTGTTCGAGCTCGCCTCGCTGGTGGTGGTGGCACGTCCTGGCAGCCTGGTAACCGACCCGATCCAGCAGTTGCCTGACGCGGTGCAGCCGAACTTCAGCCAGGAAGGGCCGCACCTGCTGCGTCACAGCAGTGGTAACGCTATTCAGTTTGTGGAAGACAGTCGTCTGGAAATTTCCTCCAGCCGCCTGAGATCATTAGTGGCAGCAGGGCGTACACTGCGCTATCTGTTGCCGTCGGCAGTGGAAAACTACATTGCCCAGAAAGGGTTGTACCGAACATGAGCGATCAAAAAACAGAAAAACCTACCCTCAGCGCCCGCGAGCGGGCCATACGCTGCGCAGAGCTGGCGGCGGACAAAAAGGGGTACGACATCCGCGTGCTGGATATCACCCGCATCAGCACCATCGCCGACCTGCTGGTGATTGTCTCCGGTCAGTCAGACAGGCAGAATCAGGCCATCTGTGACCATATCCGCAAGGAGCTGAAGAAGTACGGCAAGGTGCAGGAGATCGAGGGCGAGACGGACGGCAAGTGGATCGTGATGGATTACAGTGATGTGCTGGTGCATATCTTCCATGAAGAACAGCGTCGTCGCTACGACCTGGATGGGCTGTGGGAAAAAGGCGAGCCGGTTGAACTGCCGCCGGACCTGCAGGCCACCATTGCCGCCAATGCAGCATCGTTCACTATCTGATCGGAATAAGCTTTGAAACTACGTGTGCTTTGGCTTGGCAAGACCCGTGAGGCCTGGATCAAAAACGGGGTGACAGAGTATGCCACCCGGGTTGGGCGCTACCTGCCGCTGACGCTTGACGAGCTGAAGGACGAGAAAGACGCCACCCAGCAAGAGGGGCGCCGCCGCGAGGGGGAACGTCTGTTGAAGCAGCTTGCACCGCAGACGGTGCTGGTGGTACTGGATGAGCGCGGCCAGCAGATGACGTCGGTGCAGTTCGCCGAGTTTATAGGCAAGCAACGTGACAATGGCACCGCTGAATTGGCCTTTGCCATCGGCGGCGCCTATGGCTTCAGTGATGAGGTGCGTAACCGGGCCGCCAGAGTGCTGGCCCTGTCGGCCATGACCTTTACCCACCAGATGGTGCGCCCCTTTCTGCTGGAGCAGATATACCGGGCCTGCACCATCCTGAATAACGAGCCCTATCACCACTAGACCATGCCCGATGTAATCAAGCTACAGGATATCCGCCGGGTCTTCGGCGAGGGGGACCACGCCGTGGAGGCGTTGCGCGGAGTCTCGTTTACCATTCAGCAAGGGGAGTTTGTGGCAATCATGGGGGCCTCGGGCAGTGGAAAATCTACCTGCATGAACACCCTGGGCTGCCTGGACCGGCCCACCAGCGGCACCTACTGGCTGGACGGCATCGACACTGCCGGTATGATGCCGGACCAGCTGGCTGAGGTGCGAAACCGAAAACTGGGCTTCGTGTTCCAGGGCTTCAACCTGTTACCACGCACCACGGCGCTCGAAAACGTTGAACTGCCACTGATCTACGCCCTGGTGCCGGCCGCTGAACGCCATCAACGGGCCCTGGCAGCGCTTGAACTGGTCGGCCTGGGTGAGCGCACCCATCACACCAGCGCCCAGCTTTCCGGGGGGCAGCAACAACGGGTAGCCATCGCCCGTGCCCTGGTCAATCAGCCGGCCGTGATCCTGGCCGACGAACCGACCGGCAATCTGGACACAACCACCACCCACGAGATCATGCAACTCTTCAGCGAACTCAACCGCCAGGGGATCACCATCGTGATGATCACCCACGAACCAGAGGTGGCTGAGTACGCCTCCCGTCGGATCACCTTCCGCGACGGCGCCATCGTTACCGATACGGACCAGAATTTCTAATATGCTCCAACTCGTCAACCTGTCGAAAGATTTTGCTGGCCGCGTTCTGTTTGCGAACATTTCCTGGCACCTGCGGAAGGGTGAGCGGGTGGCCTTGATCGGTGAAAACGGCGCCGGTAAATCGACCCTGATGAAGATCATCGCCGGACTGGAGGAATCGTCCAGCGGCGATATCCAGCTGGCCAAGGGGGCCCGGGCCGCCTACCTGCCCCAGGACGGCATTGTCACCAGCGGTCGCAAGCTGTTTCACGAGGCCCGCTCAGCGCTGTCCGATCTGTTGGCTCTGGAGCAGGAGCTGCACCAGCTGGGAGTCCAGCTGGAACAGCTGCCCCACGATGGGGCCGAGCATCACAGCCAGTTGCATCGCTACGGGGAGCTGCAGGAACAGTTCCGCCACCGGGGTGGTTACACCATGGAGGCCGAGATCGGCAGCGTGTTGCGGGGGCTGGGCTTTACGCAGGAAGACTGGCACCGTGACTGCGGCGAGTTCTCCGGCGGCTGGCAGATGCGGATCGCCCTGGCCCGCCTGCTGCTGCAAAAGCCGGACGTGTTATTGCTGGACGAGCCGACCAACCACCTGGATATCGAGGCCCGCAACTGGCTGGAGCAGTACCTCTGCAGTTACCCCGGCTCGGTGATCCTGGTCTCCCACGACCGTTTCTTCATGGATCAGGTCTGTAGCCGGATCGCCGAGGTCTGGAACCACACCATCGCCGATTACCACTGTTCCTATTCCAGCTACCTGGTACAGCGGGAAGAGCGGGTGGCGGCGCTGCGGGAGGCGAAACGGCTGCAGGACGAAGAGGTCCAGAAGACGGAAGACTTTATCAAGCGCTTCCGCTACCAGGCCAACAAGGCCTCGCTGGTGCAGTCCCGTATCAAGCAGCTGGAAAAGATCGAGCGGATTGAGCTGCCGCCGGAGCGCAAAAAGATCCGTTTCCAGTTTCCCCAGGCACCCAAGAGCGGCCGGATCGTGCTGGAACTCAAGCACCTGACCCGGGCCTACGGCTCCAAGGTGGTGCTTGACCAGATCAACCTGACGGTCGAAAAGGGTGAGCGGGTGGCCCTGGTGGGGCACAACGGCGCTGGCAAGTCCACCCTTATGGCGGTGCTGGCCGGCGGCGTCTACCAGAGCGGACAGCTGACGGTCGGCCATAATGTGGTGGCCGATTATTTCGCACAGGATCAGGCCAACGTGCTGGACGGCGCAAAAACAGCCTATGACGAGCTGTACCACGACTGTCCCTACGAGATGGTGCCCAAGCTGCGCGATATCCTGGGGGCCTTTCTGTTCTCCGGCGACGATATCCATAAAAAGGTGGCGGTGCTCTCTGGCGGTGAGCGCAACCGGTTGGCCCTGGCCAAGATGCTGCTGCGTCCCTCCAACCTGCTGCTGATGGACGAGCCCACTAACCATCTGGACCTGTTCAGCAAGGAGGTGCTGCTGGATGCCCTGAAGGGATTCGATGGCACGGTGGTCTTCGTCTCCCACGACCGCTACTTTGTGAACGGCCTGGCCACCCGCATCGTGGAGGTGGGTGATGGCAAGCTGACCGACTACTACGGTGATTACGAATACTATCTGAGTAAAAAGGAAGCTGCCGTACTACCGGGGCAAGGATCAGGGGGCAAGGGGCAGGAAAAAACGGCGCCCCACGTCGACCCATGCCCCATACCCCATGCCCCGGTAGTCAAGGACCGTGAGGAGCAAAAGCGGCGCAAGAAAGAAGAGCAGGCCCGTGAAAGGCAGCAACAGTCCCTTGAGCACGAGATCGCTGAGGTGGAACGTCTGATCGCCGATCTGGAGACGGAGATGAACAGCCCCGGCTTCTTTGACGATCCTGAACGGGGGCTGCAGAGTGGTGAGCGCCACACGGCGCTCAACCAGCGTTTGGAGCAGTTGTACCTCCAGTGGGAGCAGTTGTCTCAGTAAAATTTCGTGCAATTCCGACTGAAAATAGGTATACAAGACTAAAGAGGTCCATAATTAATCCGGCGTCGAATCACGCTCATCATCACAAAGGAGATCTGCAATGCAAGAAAAGGTTCAGGCTGTACTGGAGCAAGTCCGTCCCATGCTGCAACGTGACGGCGGTGATGTGGAACTGGTTGAGGTGACCGAAGACAACATCGTCAAGGTCAAGCTGCAGGGAGCCTGTGGCTCCTGCCCGATGTCCACCATGACCCTCAAGATGGGGATCGAAAAGGCGATCAAGGAGCAGATTCCTGAAATCGTTGAGGTGCAGCAGGTACGCTAGGCACCGTCGTCCAAATCATGAACAACGCCCCACTGTCTTCAGACAGCGGGGCGTTGCTTTTTGCGCACTTCCTCTGTTAGAATCGCGCCCTTCATGAAGATCAAACGGCTCGAAATACAGGGGTTCAAATCCTTTGCCGACAAGGTAGTGCTGGACTTCCAGCAGGGGGTGACCGGCGTGGTGGGCCCCAACGGCTGCGGCAAGTCCAACATCGTGGATGCCATCCGCTGGTGCATGGGCGAGCAATCGGCCAAGAACCTGCGCGGCAAGGCGATGGAGGATGTGATCTTTGCCGGCAGCGACAACCGCAAGTCGCTGGGCATGGCCGAGGTGTCGTTGGTCTTCTCCACCGAGGATGGCCGTGCTCCGGCCAAATATCTCGAGTTCAACGAAATTCAGCTCACCCGTCGCCTGTACCGGGACGGCGAGAGCGACTATCTGATCAATAAGACCCCCTGCCGGTTGCTGGACATCACCGAGCTGTTCATGGATACCGGGGTCGGCACCAAGGCCTATTCGATCATCGAGCAGGGCAAGATCGGCCAGGTGCTGCACTCGCGCCCCGAAGAGCGGCGGCTGCTGATCGAAGAGGCGGCCGGGGTCACCAAGTACAAGGCCCGCAAGCAGCTGGCCCTCAAAAAGATCGAGGGTACCCGCCAGAATCTTGCCCGCCTGAGCGACGTGCTGGGCGAGATCAAGCGACAGCTGAACGCACTGCAGCGTCAGGCCAAGAAGGCGGAGAAATTCCGGGAGCTGCGCGAAGAGTTGCGGGAGATCGATCTCTTGTTTGCGGTGCAGCAGGCGGCCGTGTTGCAGCAGGAGCGCAGTCAGGTAGAGACCGAGCTGGCGACGCTACAAGCCCGGATGCGAGAACTGCTGGGGACGGCCAGTGCTGCCGAAACCCAGGCCGAGCAGCAGCGTCTGGCGGTGCTGGAGGTGGAACAGCAGCTGTCCACCGTGCAGGAGCAAAGTTACCGGGTGCGCAGTGATGCCGCCGGTGCCGAGAGCGGGCTGGGCTTTCGACGTAAGGAGCAGGAGCGGCTGGTTGAAAGGTTGGCCAAGCTGGAAGGTGAGTTGGCAGCCGTGCGGCTACGGCGAGAAGAGCTGCTGGCCCAGCAGGCAGGACTGCAGCAGCGGCAGCAGCAGCTGACCAGCGAACTGGCTGCGGCTGAAGGCTTGGTTGTCGGTGCGCTAGCGACTCAACAGGAGGAGGAACAGGCCTTTGAAACGGTTAATCAGGGCCTGGAGGCTCAACGTCGTGAGCAGTTTGCCGCTCAGGGTGCTGCCAGTCAGTGTCGCAGCCGGATTGAACAGGCGGTCAAGCGCTTAAACGCCCTTGCTGAGCGACTGGAACGGCAGGAGCGGGAGCAGCAGCAACTGACCACGCGGTTTTCGGAAGGAGTCACCCGCCAGTCGGAGTTGAAAACATCCCTGCAACTGAAGGCCGATCAGCGGGTACGGGCCGAGCAGGAACTTTCACAGTTGGCAGGTCAGGAACAGTCTCTTGCCACGCTGTTGCCGGAGGCCGAACAGGCCTGGCAGACGGTCCGTGATGAATTGAGCAAAGCCGCTTCGCGGCTCAAATCACAACAAGAACTGGAGGCCCAGTTTGCAGGCTACGGTCCTGGTGTGCAGGCCTTGCTCAAACAGTCACCGCTCAGATCGCGTTTGAACGGGCTGTTGGCCGACCGGCTGGAAGTGGCTGAGGAGTATGAGGCCGCTTTGGAGGCGGTGCTGGCCGACCGGCTGCAGGTTATTCTGTGCGAACAGCAGGCCGATCTTGTGGCAGGTCTCGACTACCTGCGTCAGCAGGGTAGCGGCCGTGCCATGTTGGCCGTGGCGTTGGCTGAGGTGCCGTCGCCGCAAGCGGTGACGGGGGCAGAGCCGCTGGCAGACAAGGTGACGGCTGATGATGCGGTGCGGGGCCTGCTTTCACAGCTGCTGGCCACGGTACATGTCTGCGATGATCTCGCAACGGCCCTGCTATTGTCTCGTCAGCATCCGGCACTACAGTTCGTCACGCGCAGTGGCGAACTGGTCTCGTTGGGCGGTCTGGTGGCCGGTGGCGCCAGCGAACCAGTGGCGTCCGGCATCATCCACAAGAAGCGTGAAATCAAAGAGCTGGAGCTTAAGGTCGCCGGTCTGGAACAGCAGGTTGTTCGTTCGCAGGCTGAACGAGACCGGCTGCGTCAGCAGCAGCACGAGGTGGCCCGCAACCTGCTGGCGGCCCGAAGCAATCTGCACCGGTTGGAGCTGGAGCAGGCCGGACTGCAGAAAGACCTGCAGCAGGTTGAGCTGGAGGCCGGCCGTCTGCAGGAGCGGATTAAGCTGCAGCACCTGGAACAGGCACATCTTGATGAAGAGCGGGTTGCCCTTGAGGCTGAACGCAGTGACGCGGCCAGCGGTCTTGAGCTGGCCGATGTGCAGGCCAGGCAGGCGGAACAGGCCGGGGCGGGCCTGACCCATGAACTTGAGGAGCGTAGGGCTGCCCTGGCAGCCGCCCGCGATCAGTTGACGGCGCAGCGGGTGGCGGTGGCCACCCTCAAGGAGCAGTTGGAGTCGTTGCAGGCTAATGCTGCCATGGCAGCCACCCAGCTGGCTGATCTTGAAAGCCGTCTGCAACAGGGTGAGGCTGATCAGCAGGACGCCAGTATCCAGCGGGCACAGCTGACGAACCAGATCGCGGACGAAGGACAAAAGCTGAAAACCTTGCTGGCGCAGCAGGTTGAGCTGGACCGCCAGTTGCATGAGGCCCGCGAACGCTACGAGCAGGCTGGCGGTTTGCTGGCCACGGCTGAGGCTACGGCTCGATCACGACGCGAGGAAAATGACGCCATCCGCCAGCAGCAGTCAGATCTAACCCTGCGTTTTTCGACGCTGACCATGCAGCTGGAGCACTTGGAGCAGTCGCTGCAGGACCGCCACCGCTGCCAGCTGGGTGATGCCCAGCAGCGGTTGGCCGGCAAGGCGTTGGACGAAGCAGCGGCACACACCCGGCAAGCCGATCTGGAGCGTCAGCTGGACGAGCTGGGTGAAGTCAATCTGATGGCGATCGAAGAGTATGCCAGCATGGAGCAGCGCTACGACTTTCTTGCCGACCAGAAGGCCGATCTCGAGGCCTCGCTGCAGGACCTTCAGCAGGCGATCCAGAAGATCAACCGCACCACCCGCAAACGGTTTCTGGAGACGTTCAACCAGGTGAACGACAAGTTTCGTGAGGTCTTTCCGCGACTGTTCTGTGGCGGNNAACAGGACCTGCTGGAGACCGGCATCGAGATCATCGTGCAGCCGCCAGGTAAAAAGCTGGCCAATGTGATGCTGATGTCCGGCGGAGAAAAGGCCCTGACCGCGGTGGCGCTGATCTTTTCGATCTTTCTGATCAAGCCGACCCCCTTCTGTCTGCTGGACGAGGTGGATGCGCCGCTGGACGACGCCAACATCGGCCGCTTCAACGAGATGGNNAACAAGGCCACCATGGGGGTTGCCGATACGCTGTACGGTGTTACCATGGAAGAGCCGGGCGCTTCTAAGATTGTGTCGGTACGATTGCAGTGACTCAGTAAGGAGCTTTGTCAGCTATGCCGTTTAATCAGATTCTGAAAGATTTGGTAGAAACCGTGCCTCACGCGGTGGGGGCAGTCCTGGTGGATTGGGAAGGGGAGGCGGTGCAGGAGTATTGCCACTGTGATTCCTATGACATCCGTTTTGTCGGCGCCCACAAAGGGATCATTCTTTCCCGGCTGCGGGAGACGCGCGGCGAAAGCGCGGGGGGGCTGATTGAGGACGTCGTGGTCAGCGCAGAGCGACAGCATCTGTTGATCGGCGCCATTGACAAGGATTACTCACTGGTCTTTCAGGTAGAGCGGCCCTGTCCGCTGGGACTGGCCCGTTTTCATTTCAATCGGGCCGTGCAGCAGCTGCAGGAGGAGATGTAATGGCCGGTCTGTTTGAACGGCTGAAAAATGGCCTGAAACGAACCACCGATGGTCTGGTGGGGCGAATCGATGCCTTGGTGTTGGGCAAAAAAACGATCGATGCCGACACCCTGGAGGAGTTGGAGGAGATCCTGATCACCTCCGACATCGGGGTCAAGACCACCATGGAGTTGACCCGCAGCCTGGAGCAGCGGCTGTCCCGTAATGAACTGAAGGACGGCGAGGCCCTGAGGGATGCCCTGAAACAAGAGCTACTCGCCAAGCTGCAGGCGCACCACCGTCCATTACAGCTAAGCGCTGCCAAGCCGTTCGTGCTGTTGGTGGTGGGGGTCAATGGTGTCGGCAAGACCACCACCATCGGCAAGCTGGCCTCTCGCTACGTTGCCGAGGGACACACGGTGCTGCTGGCCGCCGCCGATACCTTCCGGGCCGCCGCTGCCGATCAGCTGGGCGTCTGGGCCGAGCGGGCCGGGGTCGACCTGATTCGTCACCAGGAGGGGGCCGACCCTTCGGCCGTGACCTTTGACGCCTGCAAAGCTGCCCTGGCGCGGGGGGTTGATCTGTTGATCGTGGACACCGCCGGCCGGCTGCACACCAAGGTCAACCTGATGGAAGAGATGAAGAAGATCCGTCGTGTGATCGATCGCGAGATTCCCGGCGCCCCCCATGAGACCCTGCTGGTGCTGGATGCCGCCACGGGACAGAACGCCCTCAACCAGACCCGCATCTTTCAGGAGTCGGCCGGGGTGACCGGTCTGGCCCTGACCAAGCTTGACGGCAGCGCCAAGGGCGGCGTGGTGGTGGCGGTTTCTCATGAGTATGGCCTGCCGGTCCGCTTCATCGGTGTCGGTGAAGGGATTGACGACCTGCGCGACTTTGATCCGCAGGAGTTTGTGGATGCCCTCTTCCAGCGGTAAGACACGCCGCCCGGCGCGGGACTTTGTCCAAATCCCGCTTGACTTTGTTCAGGAAAATCAATATATTAATCCACCTTTACAAGGAGTGGTCCGCGTGAGCGCTGATCTGTTTGAAAAGCTAGACAATAAAATCAGTGACTTGGTTACACGACATAGTGCCCTGAAACAGGAAAACCAACTGCTGGCCGAGGAGAATAAGCGCCTGCAGCAGGAGCGCGAAGCGCTCAAAGGGCGGATCGATGCCATCCTGAGCCGGCTTGAAGGCGTCTGATACCGTGAAGCAGACCCATCTGGTGACGATCCTGGGGCGGGAGATACCGGTCAAGAGCTCGGCGCCTGAGGCTGCGGTGCGGGAGGTCGAGACCTTCGTCAACCAACGCATTCATGAAATCACAACGAAACTGGCGGCGGCAGACCCCCAACTGGTGGTTACCCTGGCGCTTTTGAATCTTGCAGAACAGTATCTGTCACAGCAGGCCGGCACAACCGACCTTGACACGCTGGATGGCAGGCTGCAGGAGATGTTGGGGCGGATCGATGCCGCCCTCTGAGTACACGGTCTCTTCAGGGAGACTTGATATATATACCCACTGCGTTTCACGTAGCGCCATCAGTCTTTGCAGACACCGTGTCACGGTACTGCTTGCTGATATTCCGCACGGTTATATATCCGCACCAGCGGAGAGGCAGTCGAGCTGTTCCTGTCGTTTGCAGTTGGCTTAGCCGCGCCCTTCTCCTGGTCCCGCCTGAAGTGATCGTACCCGGCATCCCCGGGCAACTCCCCATTCGTTTGTCGCAGCCATGAGGGCGCCATGCCCAAACGCAGTCTACGCAGCAGCATGCTTGCCCGGCGTTCGAGTATGAGCCGTGAGCAGTGGCAGGCCGACAGCCAGAGGGCCCAGCAGCGGCTGTTGGAGTTGGAGCTGTTTCAGCAGGCCCGGCGGGTGGCGCTGTACGCCCCATTGCAGAATGAGGTTGATACAGCCCTCTTGTTTGCTGCCGCCCGCGAGGCCGGCAAACAGGTGCTGTATCCACAGGTCTGCGGCGAGCAGCTGGCGTTTCATGAGGTTACGGCGCTTGAGCAGTTGAACCGGGGCAGCTTCGGCATTCTCGAACCCTGTCCGTTGTCGTCAGTGCAGGAGCAAGCGGCCCTCGACCTGATGGTGGTGCCGGGGGTGGCCTTCGACCTGCGCGGTCACCGGGTCGGCTTTGGCAAAGGCTACTATGATCGGCACCTTGCCGGGCTTCACCAATTGCCGTTCCTGGTGGGACTGTGCCATGATTTTCAACTGTGCGATCAGGTCCCGACCGAGGGACATGATATCAGGATGCACTGCCTGGTGACGGAGTCACGGACAGTACAGGTGGCGGTAACCGATCGTCTCTGACGGTCGGATGATCATATATGAGGAGGTAGCACGATGGTAACAACCAGTATTATTATGGCGCTGGTGATCGTTGCGGTCGCTGGTGTGGCGTATGTAGCAGGAAATCGTTTTGGCAGGAAGAGCACTGAAGGGATCGTCAAACAGGCCGAGGATCTGGCGGCCAAGGTGTTGGAAGATGCCCGCCGAGAAGCGGACACCATCACCAAAGAGGCGGAACTGAAGGCCAAGGATGTGGCCCTGGAGGCCAAAGAGGCGGCGGAGGCCGACCTGAAGGAGAAAAAGAAGGATCTGCTCAACCAGGAAAAGCGGATTCAGCAAAAAGAGGAAAATCTGGACAAGAAGGCTGACCTGTTCGACCAGAAGGAGATGGAGATTCTCAAGAAGGAACAGGCCATCAACCTCAAAGAACAGGCGCTTAGCAGCAAGGAAGAAGAACTGGATCGTTCGATTGGCGAACAGAAGGCCCGTCTGGAGGCGATCTCCGGCATGACCGCCGAAGAGGCCAAGAACCGTCTGATGGAGGCCATGGAGAGCGAGGCCCGCCACGATGCCGCCAAACGGATCAAGCTGATAGAGGATGAGGCCCGCGAGACCGCTGATAAAAAATCCAAGGAGATCATGGCCCTGGCCATCCAGCGTTATGCCGGTGAATACGTCTCCGAGAAGTGCGTCTCGGTGGTGCCGCTGCCCTCCGATGAGATGAAGGGCCGCATCATCGGCCGCGAAGGTCGCAACATCCGTGCCCTGGAGGCCGCCACCGGTATCGACCTGATCATCGACGATACGCCGGAGGCGGTGATCCTGTCCGGTTTCAACCCGGTGCGCCGCGAGGTTGCCCGCCTGTCGCTGGAAAAACTGCTGGCCGATGGCCGTATTCACCCCGGCCGGATTGAAGAAGTGGTTTCCAAGTCGGAAGAAGAGGTGGAAAAGGCGATCAAGGAGGCCGGTGAACAGGCCGCCTTCGACCTGGGGGTCCACGGCATCAACCCGGAGATCCTCAAGCTGATCGGCCGCCTCAAATACCGTACCTCCTACACCCAGAACGTCTACCAGCATTCGCTGGAGGTGGCCTTCCTGTGCGGTATCATGGCCGCCGAACTGGGGATCAACGTCAAGCAGGCCAAGCGGGCCGGCCTGCTGCACGACCTGGGCAAGGCCGTTGACCACGAGGTGGAGGGCTCCCACGCCGTGATCGGCGCCGATTTGGCCCGCAAGTACGGCGAATCGCCCAAGATCGTGCATGCCATCGCCGCCCACCACGAAGATGAGAAGCCGACCACCATCCTGGCGGTGCTGGTGCAGGCTGCCGATGCCCTGTCTGGTGCCCGTCCCGGCGCACGTCGTGAGATGATGGAGACCTACGTCAAGCGTTTGGAGGATCTGGAGCGGATCGCCACCTCCTTCCAGGGGGTGCAGAACTCCTTCGCCATCCAGGCCGGTCGTGAGATCCGGGTGATGGTCTCCAGCGAGCAGGTCACCGACGAACAATCGGTGCTGCTGGCCCGCGACATCGCCAAGAAGATTGAGAGCGAGATGACCTATCCCGGCATGATCAAGGTTAATGTCATCCGTGAAACTCGGGCAACCGAGTTCGCCCGGTAAACAACGGCCCTTTTCCGCCCTGGGCACGTCGCGCTGCGGAACAACGTGTGACTCGACCTAGCGGTCTCGCCCTGCGGGCCGCCTGCGCGGTCCAATTTTGCTAGTGCAAAATTGTGCGGCGAATGAAATGATACGCCTCCGTATCATTCCTGGCTTGCCGCACCCAAAACGAAAAATTGCTCGTTGCTGTGTCTTGCAAGCAGTGATTTGTGGAGTTTTATGTCGGTACGAATATTATTTATAGGCGATGTGGTCGGTGCCCCCGGCCGCAGCGCCATTAATCGCGAGCTGCACCGGCTGGTGGACAAGCACGCCGTAGATCTGGTGATCGCCAACGGCGAGAACGCAGCCGGCGGCTTCGGTATCACCCGCGAGACCGCCGACGAGCTGTATCGTCAGGGCATCGTGTTGCTGACCAGCGGTAATCATATCTGGGACAAGAAGGACAACAGCGGCTTTCTGGATGGTGAGACCCGCCTGATCCGACCGCTGAATTACCCACCCGGTACGCCGGGGCGGGGCTCGGCGGTGGTCGAGACCAACGCCGGTATCAAGGTGGGGGTGCTCAACCTGGAGGGGCGGGTCTACATGAAAAACCTGGACTGCCCCTTCCGTTGCGCCGACAGCGAGGTGGCGCTGCTCAAAAAGGAGACCGCCATCATCCTGGTGGATATCCACGCCGAGGCCACCTCGGAGAAATCGGCCCTGGGCTGGTATCTGGATGGCCGGGTCTCGGCGGTGGTCGGCACCCATACCCATGTGCAGACCGCCGACGAGCGGATCCTGCCGGGTGGCACGGCCTACATCAGTGATGTCGGCATGACCGGCTCCTTCGATTCGGTGATCGGCATCGACAAGGACCAGGCCATCAAGCGCTTCCTGACCCAGCAGCCGGTCAAGTTTGACGTGCCCAAGAAGGACCTGCGGATCAACGCCGTGGTGATCGGGGTCGAGGCCGCCAGCGGCAAGGCGGTCAGCATCGAACGGATTAATGTACCTTGTTGAAGATAGTGAGGAATGAGGAATGAGCGGAACCGTTGCTGAACAGATGGCCGTCATCAAGCGCGGCTGTGTCGAACTGCTGGTCGAGAAGGAGATGGAAGACAAGCTGGCCACCGGCCGGCCGCTGATCATCAAGGCCGGTTTTGATCCCACTGCGCCGGACCTGCATCTGGGTCACACCGTGCTGATACAAAAACTGCGTCAATTCCAGCAGTTGGGTCATGATGTGCACTTCCTGATCGGTGACTTCACCGGCATGATCGGCGACCCCACCGGTAAGTCCGAGACTCGCAAGGTGTTGACCAAGGAAGACGTACTGCGCAACGCCGAGACCTATAAAGAGCAGGTCTTCAAGATTCTCGACCCGGACAAGACCAAGGTGGTCTTCAACTCCTCCTGGCTGAACGACCTGGGCTGCGGCGGCCTGATCGCCCTGGCCTCCAAGTACACCGTGGCCCGCATGCTGGAGCGGGACGACTTCCATAAGCGCTACACCGGCCAGCAGCCGATCGCGATCCACGAGTTCCTCTACCCCCTGATCCAGGGCTACGACTCGGTGGCCATGAAGGCCGACGTGGAACTGGGCGGCACCGACCAGAAGTTCAACCTGCTGATGGGGCGTGAACTGCAGCGTGAATGGGGCCAGCCGCCCCAGTGCGTGCTGACCATGCCGCTGTTGGAAGGCCTGGACGGCGTCAACAAGATGTCGAAGTCGCTCGGCAACTATATCGGGATCAACGAGCCGCCGCAGGAAATCTTCGGCAAGCTGATGTCGGTGTCCGATGACTTGATGTGGCGCTATATACAGTTGCTGTCGTTCGAATCGCTTGCGACCATCGAGGGCTGGAAGCGCCAGGTGGCGGAAGGCGCCAACCCGCGCAACATCAAGGTGCGGTTCGCCCAGGAAATTGTCGCGCGTTTTCATGACGCCGCGGCGGCGGCCCGGGCGCTGGCCGAATTCGAGGCGCGCTTCCAGAAAGGCGTGCTGCCGGACGATATGCCGGCGATCAGCCTGCCAGGAGTCGAGGGGGGGCTGCCCGTGCCGCAGCTGCTGAAGCAGGCTGGGCTGGTGGCCAGCACCTCGGAAGCCATCCGCCAGATCGCCGGCGGCGGCGTCAGGCTGGATGGCGAGCGCGTGGCGGACAAGGGTGTGAGTGTCCCCATGGGGACAACTGTGGTGGCGCAAGTGGGCAAGCGAAAATTCGCCCGCGTCACAATTGTGTAAATTAATTTTTCGAAAGTGTTGACGGAAAGATTCTGGTCTGTAGAATGCGCAGCTTCTCTGAACGCAGCGTGACTCGCAAAACAGCGAAAAGCGGTGCTAA
>DFYU01000103.1 GCA_002383415.1 Geobacter sp. UBA4074 | reverse complement strand
TGTGTGGGGATGTTTGTCGGTTTCGAATCCTTGAACCAGGAGTCGTTGGCCGCCATGGGCAAGGTTACCAACCGGGCCGACTCGTTCAAGGCCTATGCCCAGCAGTTTCGAGACCACGGCATCGGCATCCTCGGTTCTTTCGTGATGGGCTGCGACGGTGATACCCCGGCCGTGTTTGAGCAGACCCTCCGTTTTTGTGAAGATGCCCGTCTCGAGGCGGCCATCTTCCCGATCCTGACCCCCTATCCCGGCACCGCCGTTCGTCGCCGACTGGAGGCGGAGGGGCGCATCATCAGCAACAACTGGCAGGATTACGACATGGAGCATGTCACCTTTGAGCCCCGTGGCATGAGCGTGCAAGAACTGCAGGACGGCTACGACCAGATCTGCCGTTCCTTCTACTCGCTGGGCTCCATCTGGCGGCGTATCGGCAAACTGCACCGTTCGGTGCAGGTCTTTGGGCCGATGAATATCGGCTTCCGCTCGGCCATCCGCAGAAAGCGACCAAGCCTGTGAGCCGCCGGCCGCGTCTGCTGCTGGTCTATCCGGCCAGCCACAAGCTGGGCTGGGTCAAACGGTTTCAGTTGCCCCCTCTGGCGCTCAAGCAGGTGGCTGCCGCTACCCCTCCCGAGTGGGAGGTGTTGTTGGCCGATGAGGTGCAGGAGCAGATCGACTATAACGGTGATTACGACCTGGTGGGGATCACCGCCATGACCCACCAGATCGTGCGGGCCTACCAGATCGCCGATCGCTTTCGCGAGCGTGGTGTGCCGGTGGTGCTGGGGGGGATCCACCCCACAGTGCTGCCCGATGAGGCGATCGGCCATGCCGACAGCGTGGTGCTGGGAGAGGCCGAACCGGTCTGGGCCGGCCTGCTGGACGATCTGCAGCAGGGGCGGCTGCAGCGCTTCTACCAACAGCTGCCCGAAGGCAACCAGCTGAACATTCCCTGGTCGCGTACCGATTTTCTGGAGCCCCGCCAGTATCTGACCACCAGAACCACCCAGGCCAGCCGCGGCTGTCCCTACAACTGTCCTTTCTGTACCGTCACTCCCCATTTTGGCCGCACCTTCCGCTACCGCGATCCCGAGGATGTGCTGGCAGAATTGAGAACCTTCAAGCCTGGCCTGATGGTCTTTCTGGACGACAACATCCTGGGTGACCCGCAACGCGCCAAGCCGATCCTGCAGGGCATGGTAGGCATGGGGCTTAAATGGGGCGGGCAGGCCAACCTGCGCTTTGCCGAAGATCCTGATCTGGTGCGCCTGCTGGCGGATTCGGGCTGTGTCGGCATCTTTGTCGGCCTCGAATCGGCCGATGGCGAGTACGCCAATCACCCAAGACCGCCGGCAGCACCCCCCAGGCCGATCTGATCAAGCGGATCCGTGACACCGGTGTGGTGGTGGAGGGTTCGGTGATCTTCGGCTTTGACGACCATGACGAAGGAATCTTCGAGCGGACGGTTCGCTACCTGGAGACCTGTGCCGTCAGTCTGCCCACCTTCCACATCCTGACCCCCTATCCGGGCACCGCTTTATTCAGTCAGTTCCAACAGGAAGGGCGGTTGTTGCACACCGACTGGCAACGCTATGACCACGGCCAAGTGGTCTACCGCCCCAAACTGATGTCGCCTGAGCGCCTCTACCAGGGCTGGCATGATGCGCGACGCGAGGCCTACCGTTGGCCTGCCATTGTCGGCCGTGTCATGCAGAGCCCCGGCAAGGGAGTCAACCTGTTGTACAACATCCTCCGTCGCGGCGGCATTTACGGACAGGAGAAAAAGGCGCCATGATCCTCTGGCTGTTTCCGGGGCAACCGTTACAGCGCAAGACGCTGCTGCCGGAGGACAACGACCTGTTGGCCATTGACCGTCTGTGCCGTGAGCGCTGCGGCTATGACCTGATCAACCACCAGGCGGTGGCTGGAGCGGTGCTCAGCCCGCACACCATGCTGCAACTCTACGGGGTGGCCCTGTCGTTGTACCGGGCCCGGCGCCTGCGTCGTGAGGGTGTGCAGCCCGATCTGATTGCGGAACATTCACTCGGCCTCTACGCCGCCTTGGCGGCCAGCGGCAGCATTGACGAGGGCGATGCCCTTGAGCTGGCCTGCCGGATCGGCGGCTGTATGGCCGCCATGGGCGCTCAACAGCAGTACGCCCTGGGTTGCGCCATCGGTATCGGGCAGGCTGCCGTTGAGCAGGCCGCTGCTGAGGCAGGCGTATTTGTTGCCAACTACAACACCTCCAGCCACTTCCTGCTGGCCGGCCCAGCTGCAGGGGTTGAGGCCGCGCTTTCCGCCTGTCGGGCCACCGGCGCCTTTTCGGTCAGCCAGTTCCCCTGCGAGGCGCCGTTGCACACCCCCCTGCTGGCAGCGATCAGTGATCAGCTGACCACCATCGTGGCAGACTACCGTTTTCAGGAACCGTCTATTCCGCTGGTGGAGCATGTCACCCAAACCCGGCTGACTGCCGAGCGCATACCAACCTTTGTGGTGGATGAGTTGCTGCAGCCGGTCTATTGGGAACGGACCTGGCGGCAGTTGCGAGCCACCGGCTTTGATCGCTGTATCGAGGTGGGCAGCGGCCAGGCCCTGACCAAATTCAACCGCTGGATCGATACGGAGGCGGCAGTATGACCTGGGATGAGACAACCATCACCGTACGCTTTAACGAGGTGGATGCCTACCAGGTGGCCTGGCACGGCCATTATGTGGGCTGGTTGGAGATCGGCAGGATGGCCCTGGCCCGTCGCTTCGGGCTGGATCCGTTCCAGCTGGTCGAGCTGGGCTTCCTGGGACCGGTGGTACAGCTTGATCTGAAATACCTGCGCCCGGCCCGCTGCAATGATTCCCTTACCATCCGTACGACCCTGGAACCCTGCGAAACAGCCCAGCTGATCTTCAACAGTGAGATTATTGCCCCTGACGGCAGTCGTCTGGCCAGCGGTCGGACCGTGCACGCCCTGACCGATCTTGACGGTACGCTGCAGTTCCGTTTACCGGAGCCGGTGGCAGAGCGGGTGGTTGCCCTGCAGCGCTGGGCTCGAGGGGAGGCGTCATGAAGCTACTGCTGATCTCGGCCAACCGCGAACGGTCGCCCTATCCGGTCTTTCCGATCGGACTGGCCTTCCTGGCCGAACCCCTTACACAGGCCGGCCATCAGCTGGCCGCTCTGGACCTCTGTTTCGAGGCTGATCCCCATGAAGCCGTCACGGCGGCCCTGGCCGATCAGCGACCCGACGCGGTGGTGATCTCGTTGCGCAACCTGGATAATGTCACCTGGCCCGGCAGTGTCAGCTATCTGGATGCGCTGCGCGAGGTGGTGGCGGCCTGCAGGGGTAAGGCTACGGTGATTCTGGGCGGTTCCGGCTATTCGTTGATGCCGGTGGAGATTCTGGCCCACTGTGGTGCCGATTACGGCCTGGTGGGGGAGGGGGAGCAGCTGTTACCTCGTCTGCTGGACTGCCTCGGCACGGGCGGTGATCCGGCAGCGCTGCCGGGGGTGGTGCTGCCGGGCAGAGCGACCTTTCTGCCGCCGCTGCCGCTGGAGACCATCGGCAGCCCTGATCGCCAGCTGTTTGATGTGGCCCGCTACCTGAAGGAAGGGGGCATGGCCAACCTGCAGACCAAGCGGGGCTGTCCCTTCAGTTGTGTCTATTGTACCTATCCGCTCTTGGAAGGGCAGCGGATGCGGCTGCGTCCGGTGGCCGAGATCATTGCAGAACTGCAGGGGCTGGTGACTGACCACGCCGTGGATTACGTCTACTTTGTGGATGATATCTTCAACTATCCGCCCCAGTTTGCCGAGCAGCTGTGCCAGGCGATGATCACGGCTGGGCTCAAGGTCAACTGGTCGGCCTTCATCAACCCCGGCTTTATTACCCCGGAATTATTGGAACTGATGCAACGGGCCGGCTGCGACGCAGTTGAGTTCGGCACCGAATCCGGCTCGCCGGCCATGCTGCACAACCTGGGTAAATCGTTCAGCGTCGAGCAGGTGCGTACAGCCTCGCAGCTCTGTCAGGCCGTCGGGCTGGATTTTGCCCACTATATGCTGTTTGGCGGCCCGGGGGAGACCGAGCAGACCGTGCTGGAGAGCTTCGGGCTGATGGACGAGCTGGCCCCCACTGCCGTGATCGCCATGACCGGCATCCGGATCTACCCTGGCACACAGCTGGCGCAGACGGCCTTGGCCGAGGGCATCATCACCGCTGAAACCGATCTGTTGCAGCCGGTTTTTTACCTGGCCCCTGCCATCCGTGAGCGGCTGGCCGAGCTGGTGACGAGTGAGGCGATGCAGCGTAAAAACTGGATCGTGCCGGGGCTGGAGGTCAACGTCAGTCCGGCCATGCTGGAGGCGATGCGGATCTTCAAGGTGCGTGGTCCCCTGTGGAAGATGATCAAGCGACTGGGGCGCAGCCACCAACATCCCTTGGCAGCCGCCAGTTGACGCGACAGCTCTAACACGTATACTATCGGTTCACTTTTCCCCAGGGGGCCATGATGGCAGCAGAAAAATTCGAGACCTCACTCAAAAAGCTGGAGGAGGTCGTGCGCAAGCTGGAGGGGGGCACCCTGCCACTGGATGACTCCATCAAGGCCTTTGAGGAAGGGGTCAAGCATGCCGCCTTCTGTGCCCGGAAGCTGGATGAGGCCGAACGCAAGGTGGAGATGCTGATCAAACAGCGTGATGGTTCCTTCAAGAGGGAACCGTTTGGCGCCGGCGACGAAGAGGACGACTAAGAAAGGGCGCCCATGGACCTGAAAGCATACCTGAAAGAAAAGATCGCCCTGGTGGATGCCGCCCTTGATCAGTACCTGCCCGCGGAGCAGGAACGTCCCCAGAGCCTGCACAAGGCGATGCGCTACTCGATTTTTGCCGGCGGCAAGCGGGTCCGTCCGGTATTGCTGCTGGCGGCCTGCGAGGCGGTGGGCGGAGCCATCGCAAGGGCCATGCCGGCGGCCTGCGCCATGGAAATGATCCATACCTATTCGCTGATTCACGACGACCTGCCGGCTATGGACGATGACGATTTCCGGCGCGGACGTCCCACTAACCACAAGGTGTTTGGCGAGGCGATCGCCATCCTGGCCGGTGACGGCCTGTTGACCGAGGCCTTTAAGCTGATGGCCAACCCGGCCTTTGCCGCCGGTGTCGATGCTGGCGCCCGGATGGCGGTGATCAGTGAGATCGCCACCTGCGCCGGTTCCTACGGCATGGTGGGCGGCCAGGTGGTGGATATGGAGAGCGAAGGCCAGCCGGAGATGGATTTGCCCACGGTGCAGTATATCCACACTCACAAGACTGGTGCCCTGATCAAGGCCTCGGTGGTGGCCGGAGCGCTCTTGGGTAGCGCCGACGAAAAACAACTGGCCGCCATCCGTCGCTATGGTGAGGCGGCTGGTCTGGCCTTCCAGATCGCCGACGACATCCTGGACATCGAGGGCACGACGGAAGAGATCGGCAAGGATGCCGGCAGCGACGAGGCCCGCGGCAAGGCCACCTATCCGGCGGTGATGGGGCTGGCCGCCGCCAAGCAGGAGGCTGCAGCCATGATGGATGAGGCCCTGAACGCCCTGGCCAGTTTTGGGGCGGAGGCCGAACCCCTGCGTGAGATCGCCAGGTACATCGTGGAACGGAAAAACTAACGACATGTCTATCCTGCATCAGATCAATGATCCCGAAGATCTGCGGCAGCTGTCCGCCTCAGACATGCCTGAGGTGGCGGCAGAACTGCGGCAGCTGATCATTGAGACCTGCGCCCAAAACGGCGGTCACCTGGCACCCAGTCTGGGGGTGGTGGAGCTGTCCATCGCCCTGCACCGCGTCTTTCATTCACCGCAAGATAAGCTGATCTGGGACGTGGGGCACCAGGCCTATGCCCACAAGATCATCTGCGGCCGTCGCGATAGCTTCCACACCCTGCGCACTTTACACGGCATCAGCGGCTTCCCCAAACGCTGCGAATCGGTGCATGATGTCTGGGAGGTGGGCCATTCCTCAACCTCTATCTCCGGCGCCACCGGTTATGCCGTGGCACGTGACCTGGCCGGTCGTAGCAACAAGGTGGTGGCGGTAATCGGCGATGGCTCCATGACCGGCGGCATCGCCTATGAGGCCCTCAATCATGCCGGCCATCTCAACCGTGATCTGGTGGTGGTCTTAAACGATAACGAGATGTCGATCGCCGAGAACGTGGGAGCCCTGTCCGGTTTCCTGTCCCGCACCTCCAGCAGCGAGTTCGTCCATAAGATCAAGCGCGAGGCCGAACTGTTCCTCAAAGATGCCAAAGACGGTATGGGGCAGCACGTTCTCAAGCTGGCCCGCAAGGCCGAGCAGTCCTTCAAGGGACTCTTTACCCCGGCCATGCTGTTTCAGGCCTTTGGCTTCGAGTATATCGGGCCGATCGACGGCCATGATCTGCCGCTTCTGACGGAAACGCTGGAACGGGTTAAAAAATTGAATAACGCCGTGCTGGTGCATGTGCTGACCACCAAAGGCAAGGGCTACAAACCGGCCGAGGACAACCCGGCCCTGTTCCACGGCGTGGGGCCGTTCGAGATCGAGACCGGCAAGGTGCTGAAAGGGAAGGGCGGCGCAGCCTCTTATACCGCCATCTTTGGCAACACCTTGGCCCGGCTGGCAGAGGAAGACGAACGGGTGGTGGCCATCACCGCCGCCATGCCAGACGGCACCGGCCTGACCAGCTTTGCCGCCCAGCACCCGGACCGTTTTTTCGATGTCGGCATCGCCGAACAGCATGGTGTCACCTTTGCCGCCGGCCTGGCCGCCGAGGGCAAAAAGCCGATTTTCGCAGTCTACTCAACCTTCCTGCAGCGGACCTACGATCAGGTGATGCATGACGTCTGCCTGCAGAACCTAGCGGTGGTCTTTGCCCTTGATCGTGGTGGCGTGGTGGGCAACGATGGCCCGACTCATCACGGCGTCTTTGACCTCTCCTACCTGCGCCATTTGCCCAATATGACTCTGATGGCACCCAAGGATGAGAACGAGCTGCAACACATGCTTAAAACTGCCCTGGACCATAACGGGCCGGTGGCGTTGCGCTATCCCCGTGGTAACGGTTACGGTGTGCCGCTGGAGCAGGAGTTACAAACACTGCCGATCGGCAGGGCCGAACTGATCCGTGAGGGGGGCGATGGTGCGGTGCTGGCCTTGGGCAGCATGGTGATGCCGGCCCTTGATGCCGCCGAGGAACTGGCCAGCCAAGGGATCAATCTGACCGTCATCAATGCCCGCTTTGTCAAGCCGCTGGATCAGGAGCTGATCCTGTCCTTGGCGCAGCGTTTTGGACGGCTGGTGACGGTGGAAGAGAACGTCCTGCAAGGTGGATTCGGCACCGCAGTGCTGGAGCTGCTGGAAGAGCAGGGGATCAGCGGCGTGCCGGTGCTGCGGCTGGGCTATCCCGATCAGTACATAGAGCAGGGCGAGCAGCATGAATTACGGTCCATGTACGGGCTTGATGCCGCAGGGATCACCGATGCACTGCGTCGTTTCATCACACTGGACGCAACGGGCGCCTTTCCGGCAGGGCCATGACCTACCAAGAGCTGAAGGACGCACTGCATCTATTCGGACTGCATGAGAACGATCTGCTCACTATCCGGCGTATCAAGGAACGGCATCGCGCCCTGGTAAAACAGTTTCATCCCGATCACGGCGCCAGCGACCCGGAGATGATCCGGCGTCTGAACGAAGCACACCGACTGCTGATGGACTACCTGCAGACCTATCGTTTTGCCTTCAGCGAGGAAGAGTTTTATCGTCAAAACCCCGAGGAACACCTGCGCCGCCAATTTTCCTGGGATCCGGTCTGGAGCGGGCGGCTTGAGGAAAAATAACGAGTATCGCTTGCCATTCCGGCAGCTGTCGTGCTATACAATTCATCTTTCGGAGCGTAGCGCAGCCTGGTAGCGCACCTGCCTTGGGAGCAGGGGGTCGTACGTTCGAATCGTATCGCTCCGACCATGTAAAAATAAGGGGTTAGCCAAGATTGGCTAGCCCCTTTTGTTTTGGAGCGGGGACATTCTAGGGGACATATTCGACAGCTACTAATCACCGTTACTGGTTGCTTGCGTGCGCGCAGCCTTGTCTCGGCTTTTGACTGCGATCTCATCCTTGACCACCGTAATGATCTGCGGAATCACATCACCCACCAGGGCAACCACTACCTGATCTCCAGCCGTGATGCCCAACCGCTTAACCTCAGATTTTGTATGCAACGATGCCCTGCTGACACGGATGCCGCCGATGCTCACCGGTTCCAGCAGCGCCACCGGGGTGCGGCGTCCGGTGCGTCCGGTCTGCCAGCGGATCTCCCGCACGGTCGTGACAGCGGTAGCCGGAGGAAATTTCCAGGCTGCAGCCCAGCGTGGTTCACGACTCCCGGCGCCCAATCGTTGGCGCAGGGCAAGCTCATCCACCTTCACCACAATCCCGTCTGCGCTAAAGGGTAGTTTTTGGCGCTCTGCCAGTATCGTCTGGTATATGGCTCGTACCCCGTTCAGGTTTGCTGCCGGCGTCGTTAGTTCAGGCCTCACGGGTAGTCCCCAGCTTTTCAGCAGACGCAGCGCCGCGCTATCTGTCAGCACACCACAACATTGCTGGGCCTGCACCAGCTCGAAGGGGAAAAAACGTAACGCTGCCACCAATGCAGGGTTTGGAGTGCCGGCCAACAGCGTTCCGGCGGCCTGATGGCGTGGTGTGGCATAGTGTGGTGTAGCTGACGACGAGGTCGCCAGATCGACATACACCTCGCCCCGTACCACTACCCGTGCCGGAAACGAGCCGGTCAACTGCGGTGGAATTCCCTGAATCGACCTGACCCGCTCCGTTACCGCCTGGCCGAAGCGCCCATCACCACGGGTGGCAGCAGAAACCAACCGCCCCTCCTGATACACCAACTCTACCGGCAGACCGTCCACCTTAGGCTGCACCAGCAGGGCCGCAGTGCTACCCTTACCGCTGATTCTCTGCAGCAACTTTTCCACCGCCTTCGGTCCGGTCGCTGATGCCAGGCTCAGCATCGGCGTCTCATGCCGAATCTTCGACTTAACTCCGCTAACAGCCATGCCCACGGTTCGGGTCGGTGAATTAGTGGCTGCCAGCGCAGGGAAGCAGCTTTCAAGGATCCTCAGTTCGGAAAACAGACGATCATAGGCGGCATCGCTGATCTCTGGAGCGTTCTTTTCGTAATACAACACATTGTGATGCTTTATCTCGCTGCTCAGTTTCTGGATGCGGGCACTGGCGACGTCGGTGGTCAATCGTGGACAGTCAGCGGCCCAGACCGCAGCAGATAACTGCTGAGCCAGCCAGAGAATAAGCAAAAAGAGTGAAAGCCTGCAAGTTAGCAGCGTCATGGGGTATCCCGATTAGTAGCGTGTCAACGGTGACAGGGTGAGAAACTGTACTGCACCGTTACACCGGACACAAGCTAAGTAAATTGACACTGATCTATTGGCGCGCTTTAAAATGTTTTTTATACAAAACAAAATCTACTTTTATTTGGATTATGTTTCGTATATGATTCAAACATGCTTTTCGAAATCGGTGACGACATACGCAAAGAACGCAAGCGCAGGAAGATTTCCCAGGAAAAACTGGCAAAGGATCTGGCGATGAGCCGTACTACCATCAGCCAGATCGAATCGGGAACCGTTCAGGAAATTGGCGTACGCAAGCTGATCAGAGTCCTGGAGTACCTCGACCTTGAGCTTCGAGTACGGCCAGCAGGTATGCCGCCGACGTTGGATGAGCTGCGGGGTGAACAATGAGCGCCACGACACTGGCTGTCTGGGCGGCTGATCTCCGGGCCGGACTCCTGGACAAGACGCCTGATCAGAAGCAGTATGTGTTTGCCTACGATCAGGTTGCAATCTCTCCCGATGCCCAGGTGTCGCTTACCATGCCGGTGCGTTTGGAAAGCTGGCTAAGTCGCGATCTGCACCCGATTTTTCAGATGAATCTGCCTGAAGGCGCCCTGCTTGAGGCTATTCGACGAGCCATTGCCAAGTTGGTTGGGGAAGATGACTTGACCATACTCCGGGTTACTGGCGGAAATCAGATCGGCCGTAACCGCTTCTCTCTGCCAGGGGATATGGCACCCGGCATTGTAGAATCTGCTGAATCCCTGGATGATCTGCTGTCCTATCCGGATACCGAAGAACTTTTTCATGATCTGGTGGCAAAATATGCACTCCGTTCCGGTATATCCGGCGTGCAACCCAAAGTCATGCTGGATGCAGCTGAGCGGGGAAGCGCTGCTGTGGGTGGTTATATCGTTAAATCATGGGGAGCGGATTATCCGCAGCTGGCGACCAATGAATTCTTTTGCATGACCGCCGCCGAACGCGCCGGACTGCCGGTGCCGGAATTCCATCTTTCCGCCAATGGCGGTCTGTTTGTGATGAAGCGCTTTGATCTGACGGCTGACGGGCACGCCCTCGGTTTTGAGGATGTCTGTTCCCTGCAGGCCTTGGGCTCTGCACAGAAATACGCCAGCAGCTACGAACGGGTGGCGCGATCAATCAAGGATTTTGTGTCGGGTGAATTTCTGCAGACAGCCCGCGAGCAGTTTTTCGCCTCGCTCATCCTTTCCTGCATGCTTCGGAATGGAGATGCCCATCTGAAAAACTTTGGCGTGCTGTATGAGCATCCCGGCCAGTCAGTCCACCTGGCACCGGCGTATGACCTGGTGACAACGGTGGCCTATATCGCTCAAGACGTTCCTGCACTCTCGCTTGCAGGAACCAAAAAATGGTGGAACAGAAAGCTGCTGGAAAAATTCGCGATAGCGCACCTTGCCTTGCCGGTGGGAAAAATAGGCCAGATATTCGAAAAGTGTGCGGACGGCGTCAACGATACCCGGGGCATGCTGTCTGCTTACACTGAAGAACACCCTGCATTTCGGGACGTGGGAAACCGGATGCTGGCCGCCTGGAATGTAGGAGTGACGGAAACTATGTCTGTATGAGTTCAACGGCTACTGCCTGATTAGCGTATTCGGTTGAAACCTTGTCGACTCAGGAAGATTCATCGCAAGAGCAATCGCGGCGCATTGCTGTCGGAAAGGACACCACAGCAAACCCTTGCTTAAACAACAGAAGAACTTACGGTCTGCAGTGGAAAAGGTGCTGGGCCTCGTATAGTTCGTGGGCTGACAAACCAAGCCGTTTGGCATGGGTACGCCATCCTTCAATCACGTTGCAGACGTTGGCGATAATCTCTTCTGCCTTGGTTTTGCTGAGCCGGTAGTACTCCGCAGTTTTCAGCACAACTGCCAGATCCGGCTCACGAGTATAGAGATCAAGGCTCAGTGTATGTTCTTGTTTTTTAAATGACGGGTTCATGTCAAAGGCCGGTGCAAGTCGCCAGCCGGCCGGGGTTCTTATGAAACCGTGATTGCGCAGATGGTCGTCACGGTTAGCAGTGGCAACATTAAAAACCACTCTCCTGAAAAGCTCTTCAAGATCATGGGCAATTCCACCAGTTTCGCCCCAGGTGGCAATAAACTCGGCTAACTCCAGGTAGCTGGCATCTTCACTATCTTGATGCCCGGTCATAGTCATCGCTGACGCAAAGAAACGCCTGGTGGCGCCGACCCGATCAAATCGCTTCACCATAAACGTATGGTAACCATTGCCGATCCGTATCAGCCGGGAAGCCGGCACCGTGATGCCGCATTCCTTCGCAAGTTGCTGTACCAGCATTTCCCAGCTTGCAACATCGTAATCATCATCAGACGACGGGAACTTGGCGATCCAGAGACTGCCTTCTTCATCCACCAGATTAGCTTTCGGGCGTGCGCCGCCAAGAGATGAGCCTGGCGCCACCAGTACCCTCAGCCACTCTTTGATGGCGCCAAGATCATCCTGCTTCTTCTTGGTCAGCTCAAAGGCAATCGCTTGTAGTTCGGCAATCCGGGCAATCGGCGGCGCTGAAAGCGCTTCATTGGCCAGAAAATTATTTTCGTCAGGACGGGTGAACCGGAGTGCACCCATGCGGGTACAGTCCTGCACCCCCAGTAAGAATTCCCAGGCCCCCAGAACCCGCGGTGTGCGCCCTTGCTCCCGTGCCTCAACTGACTCCCTGCGTTTCATCAGGGTCTGTCCCCAGCGGTCGGGGCAGGAATCCATAAACACGCCGAAGTTGGCGTTGCCCGGAAAAAACTCGCCAGCAGTCAGGTCAAGTTCAGGATCAAGGGGAAAAGCATGTGCCTGCCTCAGCCAGGCCGGATCATAGGCAAAACGCACACTTCCCCGGTCGCCACGGCATAAGGTGCCGATGCGCTGCAAAGGCCCAAACGATGGATCGTCAAGCCAGACCCATACCTGTTCGCCTTGCGTTCTTTTAGCCATCCGATCCGCCTGTTTGGAGTGTCTTTTTAGGAGCCCTTTTGCGGTGGGGTAGCGCCTCATCCTGGAGTCGCCTGCCCAGCAGATCTTCCTTGGCCAGCAGCCCCAAATCTTCCACCAGTCCTAAGACTCGCAGTATCTGCACATAGATACCCATGGCAACGGATGGGTCGCCGTTTTCCACTTTATAGAGTGTAGGGCGTGATATGTCCGCCCTGACGCAAACCGTCTCCATGGAAAAACGGCGACGCAAACGGGCATCCCTGAGGCGTTGTCCCAACGAGATCAGTTCTTTAGCTGCTGACGGATAGATGATAATAGTCTTTTTGCTCATAATGTTAATTATTATTTGTTTAATACGGCTTTTTGTCAATTTTATTTATCGTTATTTTTTAATGGCAGTTCGTTTAAAAGCTGCAGGGCAGCCTTTTAAACCTCAGCAGGTGTAGTCTCCTGCATACAGCGGACATGGTGAGGGCAGGGTGAGGTGGGTCAATTTTGGACGCCTATCAAAACTGCAAGGCCCCAAACTCTCCGGTCAGATTATTGCACCAACCTGATGTGTAATTTCGATGCCAACTCAGCCAAACGCGTATCAAGTGTTGCCAGAACACCAGCATGTCTGCGGGCTAAAACCAGATAAAGGGCATCGTACACCGGATGCTGATGGTCAACTGAGACGGCAAACGCTTCCTTATACAGCATCTGTCCTGGTTCAAACGAATCAACAAGGCCTATTGCGCGCTCAAGAACAGCACCACCCTGATCTGCATCAATAATCCCGGCACGAACGTATTTCCACGTCGCGTTTGCTACTTCAGCCACAATGATATCCGGGGCTAGTACCAGATCGGATGAGTCGATATTCGGTTGAAACCTTGTCGACTCAGGAAGATTCATTGCAACAGCAATCGCGGCACTGGCATCGAGAATCGTAATCATCGTTCGCGATCTTCCCTGATGAGTTGTGCCGG
>DFYU01000155.1 GCA_002383415.1 Geobacter sp. UBA4074 | reverse complement strand
CTTCCATCGGCGGATGGGTGGAGAAGAGCGACAGCAGGCTGCCGCCAGTCAGCGGGTTGACGATAAACATATGGGCTGTGGCCGGCCGGGCCTCCTGCATCGGCAGCATGCGCGACCCGTTCTGCAGCTTGGCCAGCGCATTGGCCAGGGCTTGAGGTCTGCCGCAGATATGGGCGCCGGTGGCGTCGGCCAGGTACTCGCGGGAACGGGAAACTGCCATCTGGATCAGCATGGCCGCCAGCGGGGCCAGGATAGCCATGGCCAGCGAGCCCACCAGGCCGCCGATGCCGCTCCCCTCTTCATCATCACCCCGGCCGGCCCCCAGCATGGCGCCCCACTGCAGCATACTGCCGATCATGGAGATGGCGCCGGCAAAGGTGGCCGCAATGGTGGAGATCAGGATGTCGCGGTTCTTGACGTGGCCCAGTTCGTGGGCCATCACCCCCTCCAGTTCTTCCGGGGTCAGGATCCGCATGATCCCTTCGGTGGCGGCAACGGCGGCATGCTGCGGGTTACGGCCGGTGGCGAAGGCGTTGGGCGATTGGTCCGGGATGATGTAGACCTTGGGCATCGGCAGCCCGGCCCGCTGGGCCAGGCGCTCCACCATGCCGTAAAAGGTCGGGTTCTCGTTGCGGGTGATCTCCTGGGCTCCGTACATCCGAAGCACGATTTTGTCCGAGAACCAATAGGAGCCGAAGTTCATCACGGCTGCCATCACAAAGGCGATCAGCATACCGCCCTTACCGCCGATGGCGCCGCCCATGAACACCAGCAGTACGGTGAGTAGTGAGAGCAGCAGCGTGGTCTTCACGTGGTTCATCATGGTGGCAATACCTCCTGTGGTGTCTGTGTAGGATACGAAAAAAGACCTTTACCCGTGGCGCAGTACTACTGCGCTGGGTAAAGGTCTTGCTGTCGATCGAATCGTCCCTTGCCCGGGCCTGAAGGCCGTATTGACGGGTCAAGGGCCAGCCATGTCTCCAGCTGGTAGCTACTCCCCTTTAGTCAGATTACGCTAGCCGAAACCGGTTTCGGCTGTCAACAATTTTTTGTTACCCCTGCCGGGCCTTCAGTTCGCGTGATGTGGCCAGCAGCGCCTGCCGGGTCTGTTCCCGGAACTGCTCCAGCTTTTCGGCCAGTTCGGGGCGCTTGATGGAGAGGATCGAGCAGGCCAGGTAGGCGGCGTTTTTGCCGCCATCCACCGCCACAGTGGCCACCGGAATGCCGGGGGGCATCTGTACGGTGGAGTAGAGTGCGTCCACGCCGTTCAGCGCACCGGATTTGAGCGGCACGCCGATCACCGGCAGGGTGGTGTGGGAAGCCACCACACCGGCCAGGTGGGCGGCCATGCCGGCACCGCAGATCAGTACCTCAATGCCCCGCTCCCGGGCGGTGCGGGCATACTCGGCGGTCTTTTCAGGCAGGCGGTGCGCCGAACTGATATCCATCTCCCAGGGGATGCCCAACTCGCTCAGTACCTGGGCCCCTTTTTCCATTACCGGCAGATCGCTTTCGCTGCCCATCAGAATGCCAACCAGCGGTTTGTTCATGGTGTGTCGCGCTCCTTGTGTGCTGTGTGTAAGCTGCTGGGATTCCTAGCCGAAAGGGCATTGGCTGTCAACAGCTTTTCGCGCAGCACGAGCTGGTCGAATTTGATTAGCAGCGGCCTTGCAGTTGATTTTGAGTATGTTACACTGCGTGTGCTTTCAATCTGTTTCGAGGGCCTACCTGTGATCAGGTAGCCGTCGGCAAGGGGCTGCTGTCATGGCCGTTCTGAACCATTTCGTTGGGGGATACACAGTGTGGATGACGCGGTGAAACAGGCAGAGGAGCAGCTGTTGGGGGCAGAGGCGCAGCAGGACGAGTCGGCTGACGAACAGGTCGACCAGCAGGAGCTGTTGCCGATTATCGACCTGTTGCGCAACGGCCTGGGGATTGACTTTGCCGCCTATAAGATAGGCACCGTCGGGCGACGTATCCTGCGGCGGATGGAGTTTTGTCAGGAGACGTCGTTGGCTGACTACGCCACGCGCCTGTCTGCGGACCCGGACGAGCTGGAGGCATTGGGCCATGACCTGCTGATCGGGGTGACCGAGTTTTTTCGCGATCCGGTCATGTTCCAGCGCCTCGAAGAGCTGCTGCGTGACCTGCTGCGCGACCGCCCGGCCGTCGAGGGCTTAAGGATCTGGTCCGCCGGCTGCGCCAGTGGCGAAGAGGCCTATTCACTGGCCATGCTGGCCCATCTGGCGGCCGAAGCCATCGGCTTCAGGGGCGAGATCAAGGTCTTTGCCACCGATGTGCACAAGGGGGCCCTGACCACCGCCTCCACCGGCATCTACTCCCGTGACCTGCTGGAGGGGGTGCCGGAACCGTACCGTGGCCGGTTTCTGCGTTGCGAGGCCGACGACCGGTGTCGGGTCGAACCGGCGTTGCGGCGCAGCGTGGTGTTTGCCCACCATAACCTGCTGGCCGACCCTCCCTTTACGCGGATCGACCTGGCCGTATGCCGCAATCTGCTGATCTACCTTAAACCCACAGCCCAGATTCGTGCCCTGTCGGCCCTTTATTTCTCTCTCAATCCCGATGGCATCCTGTTTCTGGGGCCCAGCGAAGGGGTGGCCGCGCTGGAGAGTTCCTTCAGTCCGCTGGATACCAGCTGCAAGCTGTACCGCAAGATTCCTCACCCCCAGCAGCGTTACGCCGGTGCTGCGTCGACGGTGCCCTGGGTGGCGCGGCCGCTGTTGGGGAGCGCCTTGCAGCAGAGCCTGCGCCACGCCATTACCCTTGATCGTCAGCTGGTGCATGACTACGACCAGCTGCTGCGGCGCTACATGCCGCCCGGGTTCCTGGTTAACGAGCAGCATCAGATTCTGCACTTCTTCGGCGATCTGTCGCCGTACCTGCGGACCCCGGAGGGGCGGGCCGAAGGTGATATGCTGCGGCTGGTGCACGAAGAGTTGCGGCCGGCGCTGACCACCGCCCTGCATCGGGCCGCCAGCACCCAGTCCGATATCCGCATGGAGCGGCAGCGGTATAGCCTTCACAACACGCTGCAGCAGGTGGATCTGTCTGTCAGCTGTATCAAGCATGATCCGGCCACGCGTCCCCACTACCTGGTCTCCTTTCAGCCTTCCGAGCTGCAGCCGGGCCCGGCAGAGGTGGTGGAGACGACCTTCGGCAGTTGTGACCCCCTGCTGTCGCAGCGGGTCAACGACCTGGAGGAGGAGCTGCAGTTTACCCGCCACAGCCTGCAGCTGACCATCGAAGAGTTACAGGCCAGCAACGAAAAACTGGACCTGGCCAATGAAGAGCTGGTCTCCTCCAACGAGGAGCTGCAGAGCACCAATGAAGAGCTTAAGTCGGTTAACGAGGATATCTACGCCGTTAATGCCGAGCTGGAGGCCCGCAACACCCAGCTGGCCCAGCTGAACCGGGATCACGACAACCTGTTGGCCAGCACCGAGGTGGGCACCGTTTTTCTGGATGCCGAACTGCGGGTACGCAAGTTCAGCCCGGCCATCACCAGTTTCCTCAAGCTGTTGCCTCAGGATATCGGTCGACCGATTGACCATATCGCCTACACCCTGACCCTCCAGTCTGAATTCCTGCAGCACCTGCAGGATGTGCTGCAAAATGGCAGCAAGCTGGAAAAAGAGATCCAGGTTGGTCCGGACGAGTGGGTGCTGAAGCGGATTTTGCCGTTCCGCACCGAGCGCGGAACCGTGGACGGTGTGGTGCTGACCTTCACCGATATCTCGACCATCAAGCTGGCCCAGCGCTCGATTGAGCAGATCAATGCCGAACTGGAACGCAAGGTTGAGGAGCGGACCAGGGCGCTGGCCGACAATGAAGCACGGGTGCGGGCCTATATCGAAAATGCCGGCCAGGGTTTCTGGCAGATTGGGGCTGATCGGCATACGCAGGATGTTAATCCGGCGCTCTGCGCCATGCTGGGCTACAGCCGCGATGAGATGCTGGGCCGTTCGCCGCTGGAGTTTGCCGATGAGGCGAATCAAGCCATCTTCAAGATCCAGATGGCCCGGATTGAGCTCGTGCCCCACCGTAACTACGAGATCACGCTGCGCCACAAGGACGGCCATCCGGTGCCGGTGGTGTTTCACGCCACCACCCATCGTACTGAGGACGGACAGTTCGCCTATGGTTTCGCCTTTGTCACCGACCTCAGTGAGCAGAAACAGGGCGAGGCGGAGCGGATGCGCCTGCAGCAGATGCTTGAGGCCAGCCTGCACGAGATCTATGTCTTTACCTGCGATACCCTGCAGTTTGTCTATGCCAGCCCGTCGGCCCTGCGTAATCTGGGCTACAGCATGGAGCAGATGCGTTCGATGACGCCGGTGGACATCAAGCCTGCTCTGGACGAACAGACCTTTCGGGCAACGGTTTCGCCGCTTTTGTCCGGCATGCAGGGGCAGCTGGTCTTCCAGACCACCCATCAGCGGGCCGATGGCAGTTGCTATCCGGTTGAGATTCAGCTGCAGCTGGTAGAGCGTGACGGAGAACAGCTGTTTCTGGCTATGATCAACGATATCACTGAGCGCCAGGCTACCGAACAGGCGCTGGACATGGCGCGACGGGTGCTGGACATGACCTCCGACGCCATCTTCTGGTCTGATGAGCAGGGTCGCTTCATTTACGTCAACGATGCGGCCTGTCGCGCCCTGGGCTACAGCAGTGCAGAGCTGCATGCGATGGCGGTGATGGATATCGACTGTAACCATGACGCCAGCAATTTTGGCGGTTTTATTCAGACCCTGCGGCGGGAACAGGTGATGACCTTCGAGAGCCGCCACCGCCGCAAGGATGGTTCGACCTTTCCGGTGGAGATGGTGGTTAACCTGCTCAGCTACGGTGGCCAGACCTATCTGTGCGGCTTTGCCCGCGACATATCGCTGCGTCGTCAGGCCGAAGAGGTTCTGGTGCAGGCCAAGGAGGCGGCCGAGGCCACCACCCGGGCCAAGAATCAGTTTCTGGCCAACATCAGTCACGAGGTGCGCACACCGCTGACCGGCATCATGGGCATGAGCCAGTTGCTGCACCTGACACCGCTCTCCGAGGAGCAGCGGGAGTACCTGTACAACCTGGACTCATCGTCACAGAGCCTGCTGGTAATCATCAACGATCTGCTGGACCTGACCAGGATTGAGGCAGGACGGATCCAACTGGAGCAGGACCCCTTTCAACCGGCCCAGATCGCCGCCGAGGTGGTGCGGGTGCATGAACCGGTGGCCCGGCGCAAGGGGATCAGTCTCTATCTCGAACTGGACCCGGAGCTGCCCTGTCAGTTGCGGGGAGTGCCGCAGCGGGTTAAGCAGATCCTGCATAACCTGGTGGGTAATGCGGTCAAGTTCACTGATCAGGGGAGTGTCACCCTCACCATCGCCCCTGATCGCCAGGAGGGCGAGACCTTCTGGCTGTCGTGCCGGGTGAGCGACACCGGCATCGGCATGAGCGACGAGACCCTGGCGCGGCTGTTCAGCCCCTTCAGCCAGGGCGACAGCTCCATAGCCCGGCGCTACGGCGGCACCGGCCTGGGCCTGGCCATCTGTCGCCGTCTGACCGAACTGATGGGGGGCAGCATTACGGTGGAGAGCACCCCCGGCCTTGGCAGTTGCTTCCAGGTGCTGCTGCCGCTACAGCTTGACAGCGATCAGCAGCCGGCGCTGTCTCAGCCGTCAGCCAGCGCAGCCGGCTGGAGCGGAGAGCCGTTGCAGATCCTGTTGGCAGAAGACCAGGTTGTCAGCCGTGTTTTCGCCACACGGCTGCTGGAACGGCTGGGGCACTCGGTGGTTGCGGTGGAGGACGGTGCCGCTGCGCTGGAGGCTTGGCAGCAGCAGCCGTT
>DFYU01000012.1 GCA_002383415.1 Geobacter sp. UBA4074 | reverse complement strand
TGGAGGTGAACATCTCCTGTCCCAATGTCAAGCAGGGGGGCATTGTGTTCGGCACCGATCCGGCCTGTGCCGCCAGCGTGGTCAAGGCCTGCCGCGCTGCCACCACCAAGCCGTTGATCGTCAAGCTCTCCCCCAACGTGACCGACATCGTCGAGATGGCCCAGGCCTGCGAAGGGGAGGGGGCCGATGCCCTGTCGGTGATCAACACCCTGACCGGCATGGCCATCGATCTGGAGCGGCGGCGGCCGGTGCTGGCCAACGTCACCGGCGGCCTGTCCGGTCCGGCCATCAAGCCGATTGCCCTGCGGATGGTCTGGCAGGTATCAAAAGTGGTCAAGGTGCCGGTGATCGGCATCGGCGGGATCATGTCGGCCAGCGATGCCCTGGAATTCATGTTGGCCGGCGCCACGGCGGTGCAGGTCGGCACGGCCAGCTTTGTCAATCCGGGGGCGGCCCAGGAAATTGCCGAGGGGATGGAACAATGGCTGACTGATCATGGTATTGGCGACGTCAAGTCGCTGATCGGCGCGTTGCAGGTGTAGAGCGGAGGCGACTATGGGCGAGGCAGCGACCGGACAGCTTTCCCTTTCACGCTTGTTATCTCTGGCAGATATCAACTTTCTGTTGGTGAACAAGCTGATGGTGCTGGTGGTGGTGCTGCTGTTCTTTGTGGCGGTGATCGTCCTGCGCCGCAGCAAAGGACAGGTGGCGCCCGCCGACGCCTGGGCATCAATAAAGCTGGCTCTGCTGGGAATGGTGCTGCTCTACCTGGAGACGGCGCTGACCGCCTATCCACACTACCGTGGTATCCTGGCCGGCCTGCAGGGCGTGATCGTACTGCTCTGTCTGGCCCGGCTGGTGATCTACCTGATGGTAGATCTGGTGTTGGCCATCCGGCTCAAGGGCAATGTGCCGATGCTGGTGCGGGATGCCGTGCGTCTGCTGGTCTACCTGCTGGCCGCCCTCTTTTCGCTGCATATGGTCTTCAAGGTTGATCTGTCGGCGGTGGTGGCCACCACAACGGTGCTGACCGCGGCGGTGGCCTTTGCCATGCAAAGCACTCTCTCCAACCTGTTCTGCGGCTTCAGTATCCAGTCCGATGCCAAGCTGGCCCGGGGCACCTGGCTATCCCTGCCGGAGAAGAATCTGTTCGGTCAGCTCGATAATGTGGGCTTTCGTTACACCACCCTGCGCACCTTGGACAATAATCTGGTGTTGGTGCCCAACAATCAGCTGGTGCAGAGCATCGTCACCACCCACGGCAACCGGGTTGAAGATGCCCATCAGCGGGCTGCCGTGACCCTGACCGTGGGCCTGCCGTATGAGATGCCGCCTGAGGAGGCCCGCAGCTTGCTGTTGGCGGTGCTGGCAGAGGACAGCCTGATACTTGCCGAACCTGCGCCGCAGGTGCGGCTTCAAGCCTTGGCGGAGAGCTGTATTACCTATCTGCTCAAGTTTTGGCTGACTGACCCGCAACAACGCAACCAGGCCCTCGACACCGTCCAGACCAAGGTCTGGTATGCCGTACAGCGCGCCGGCTGGAACTTCCCTTTTCCCCATCGGCAGATTGTCGATACGCCGCTCCGTCCGTCGTTTCCGCCGCCACGTGAGGCAGTGCTTGAGGGGTTGCGGCTCTCCCATCTCTTTGAGGTGCTCAGTGGCGACGAGCTGGGTTTTCTTGCTGATCGCGCTCGGCTGAGGGTGTTTGCGCCGGGAGAAACCGCCGTACGCCAGGGGGAACCGGGGGCTTCGCTTTACTTCGTGCTGCAGGGTGTCATGGCAGTCGAGGTCGACGGTACACAGGTGGCGGAGCTGGAAAAAGGACGGATGTTTGGCGAGATGTCACTGCTGACCGGGGCTGCACGCAGTGCAACAGTACGGGCCGTCAGCGAGGCGCGGCTGGCGGAGGTGCTGAAGGAGGATTTGGCCTGTCTGTTGGAGCAAAACGACCGACTACTGGAAAAGCTGAGCCAGGCATTGGAGCGTCATCAGGCCGGTATCAGGGACCATCAAGCCGTCAGGGTGCAGGCGACGGGACAGGCGCACCTTTCTGCGTCTGACTACATGCGCCGGGTGCGGGCATTCTTCTTTGGAGGTGCGGCGTGATGCTGGCTGTCGAACAGCTGTTGCAGCGGTACTGCACTGAACGGACGGTGGAGATTCTGATGGTCCACGGCAAGATGGTGGCTGGCAAGGCGCTGGAGGTCTGCGGACAGCTACAGGTGGACGCTGAGACCCGCAAGCTGGTGCTTGAATCGGCCTACCTGCATGATATCGGCGTCTGTCGTACCGCTGCACCCGACATCGGCTGCAACGGCAGCGAGCCGTATATCCGCCATGGTCTGTTGGGCAGGGAGCTGCTTGAGGCTGAAGGACTGCCGCTGCATGCCCTGATCTGCGAGCGCCATACCGGTGTGGGGTTGACCGTGCAGGATATCGATCGCCAGCAGCTGCCGCTGCCCCGCCGCGACATGACCCCCCATTCCCTGGCTGAGCGGATTATCTGTTTCAGCGACCTGTTTTTCTCAAAAAATCCGTCGCGGCTGGAACATGAAAAATCGGTTGCCAAGATTCGTGAAGGTTTGGCTCTGTTCGGGGCGGATAAAGTGGCTATCTTTGACGACTGGTTGCATGAATTTTCAGCATAACCCTGTTTGGTAAAAGGGTTGCAATTCTGATGTCTATCCACTAGAGTAGCCCTCCGGAAAACCCTTCACCAGCGCCTTCAGGATGAAACGACCCATGTCAGAATCCCCAACCTTAGAACAGCTTCGCACCGAGATTGATGCCCTGGACGCTCGGATTGTCGAGTCCCTCAACCAGCGTGCCCGGATCGCCTCGGCAGTCGGGCGTTTAAAGGCTTCCCAATCCAGCGACTTCCATGTTCCCAGCCGCGAGCGGGCGGTCTACGAGCGGGTGGCACGGTTGAACGAGGGGCCCTTGCCCGACGAGGCGCTGCGCAGTATCTTCCGTGAGATCATGTCGGCCTGTCTGGCGCTTGAGTCGCCGGTGCATGTGGCCTTTCTCGGCCCCCAGGCCACCTTTACCCACATGGCTGCCCAGCAGCAGTTCGGGCTTTCGGCTCAGCTGGTGCCGCAGAAGTCGATCCCTGCCGTATTCGAAGAGGTTGAGAAGGGCAGGGCGCTCTACGGCGTGGTACCGGTGGAGAACTCCACCGAGGGGATGGTCTCCCATACCCTGGACATGTTTGTGGAGAGCGACCTGAAGATTACCGCCGAGGTGCTGCTGGAGGTCTCCCACGATCTGCTTTCCCGCACCGGCCGGATGGAGGATGTGCGCAAGGTCTACTCCCATCCCCAGGCTCTGGCCCAGTGCCGCCATTGGCTGGAAGAAAACCTGCCCAACGTGCCGCTGGTGGATGTGGCCTCCACCGCGCTTGCTGCCCAGATCGTGGCCGAGGACCTGAACGCCGCCGCCATTGCCGGCTGCTCGGCTGCCGAGCACTACGGGCTCAAGGTGGTTCGCAGCCGGATTGAGGATCAGGTCAACAATTTTACCCGTTTTATCGTGGTATCCCGCAAGCTGGCCGAGCCCTCCGGCAACGACAAGACCTCGATCCTGTTTTCGGTCAAGGATGAGCCCGGTATCCTCTACCGGATGCTGGAACCGTTTGCCCGGCGAGGGGTCAACCTGTCCAAGATCGAGTCGCGGCCGGTCAAGACCAAGGCCTGGGAGTATATCTTTTTCCTCGATATGGTGGGCCACGTCTCGGAACAGCCGGTGGGTGAGGCGATCGAAGAACTGCGCGGTTTCTGTCAATTTCTGAAAATTCTCGGATCATACCCCAAGGCGCGATGAGTCAAGCGATTATCACTACCTTGACGGTGGTCGGCGTGGGGCTGATCGGCGGTTCCTTCAGCCGCGCCCTCAAGGCTGCCGGAGCTGTGGAGCGGGTGATCGGTGTCGACCAGGATGCCGATAACCTGGCCCTGGCCCTGCGTTTAGGGGTGATCGACGAGGTCGCCCCGTCACTGGCGGAAGGGGTCCGTGCGGCCCAGGTGGTGTTTGTGGCCGTGCCGGTGGGCTCGGTGACCGCCGTGGTGGCGCAGGCAGCACCCTTTCTGCCGCCGGGCTGTATCGTCACCGACGGTGGCAGCGTCAAGGAAGAGCTGGTGCAGGCCTGTGAACCGCTCATGCCGGCAGACACCTTCTTTGTCGGCGGCCATCCGATTGCCGGCACCGAACATTCTGGCGCTGCCGCCGCCTTTGCGGAGCTGTATCAAGGCCGGCGCTGCATCCTGACCCCCACAGCGTTCACCGACACCGCTGCGCTGAACCTGGTGCGCAGCCTCTGGCAGGCTGCAGGCAGCCGGGTTGAATGCATGGAGGCCGCCACCCATGACCGGGTCTTTGCCGCTGTCTCCCATCTGCCCCACATGGTGGCCTATGCCCTGGTGCATGCTGTGGCCCGCTCCGCCGAGGAAGAAGAGAACATCCTGGCCTTCTCCGCCGGAGGATTTCGTGATTTTACCCGCATCGCCTCGTCGGACCCGGCCATGTGGCGCGATATTGCCCTGATGAACCGTGGGGCGCTGCTGGATATGCTTGATCGTTACAGTGCTGAATTCAATGCCTTGCGGGAGCGCGTGGCCACGGGTGACGGCCCCTGGCTGGAGGAGTTTTTCCATACCTCCAAGCGCCTGCGGGATGGCATACGCTAGGGGTGACCATGCACGAACAGATACAGCCGATGACTACAGCGCCTGCCCGGGCGATTCGCGGTGAGGTGACGGTGCCGGGCGACAAGTCGATCTCTCACCGTTCCATCATGTTGGGATCGATCGCCAACGGCACCACCACCATCACCAATTTTCTGCGCGGTGAGGATAACTTTGCCACCATGGCCGCCTTTCGGGCCATGGGAGTGGCGATTGAGGATGATGGCCAGACCGTAACCGTACATGGCGCCGGACTGCGCGGTCTGCAGGAGCCGGGCGATGTGCTGGATTGTGGCAACTCTGGCACCACCATTCGGCTGATGACCGGTCTGCTCTCCGGACAGCGTTTTTTCTCGGTGCTGACCGGTGACCAGTATCTGCGCAAACGCCCCATGAAACGGGTCACCGAACCGCTGGCCCGCATGGGGGCCCTGATCAACGGTCGCGGCAATGGCACCTTGGCGCCGTTGGCCATCAGCGGCACCCAACTGCAGGGCATTGCCTATCAGTCACCAATCGCCAGCGCCCAGGTCAAGTCGTCCCTGATGCTGGCCGGCCTGTACGCCGACGGTGTAACAACGATTAGCGAACCGACCCTGTCCCGCGATCATTCCGAGCGGATGTTACGTTATTTCGGCGCCAATCTTGAAACCGCCGGCAGCACGGTCACCCTGCAGGGCGGACAGGAACTGCAGGGCCGCGAGATATGTGTGCCGGGCGACATCTCATCGGCGGCCTTTCTGCTGGTGGCGGCCCTGATTGTGCCCGGCTCGGAACTGCTGATCCGCAACGTGGGGATCAACCCGACCCGTACCGGCGTCATCGATATCCTGCAGGCCATGGGTGGCGATATCGTACTGCAGAACCAGCGTGAGCTGTCCGGTGAGCCGGTGGCCGACCTGCTGGTTCGTTCCTCTCGTCTGAAGGGTATTGAGATTGGCGGCGAGGTGGTGTCGCGGGCCATTGATGAGTTTCCGGCCAT
>DFYU01000024.1 GCA_002383415.1 Geobacter sp. UBA4074 | reverse complement strand
TCTCAGGCATGAAGGGCGCCACCAGACTGTGGATCAGACGCTGAACCTCCAACAGGCAGTACATAACCGTAGCCAGACGTTCCTGATTGGCCGGATCCTTTGCCAGAGCCCAGGGGGTGGTTTCGTCGATGTATTTGTTGCCGGCGCCGATTACCTCCCAGATGGCCTGCAGCGCCTTGCTGAAGGCCAGTTCATCCATGCAGGCGTCCACGGTGGTGATCATAGTCTCCGCCTTTGACTTCAAGGCCAGGTCAAGTTCAGTCAACTGACCGGGAGCGGGCAGGGCGCCGTCAAAATATTTGACCAACATGGCAGTGGAACGGGACAGCAGATTGCCAATGTCGTTGGCCAGGTCGGAGTTGATTCGACTGATCAGCGAGGCATGGGAGAAGTCCCCATCCAGGCCGAACGGCACCTCGCGCAGCAGGAAGTAACGCACCACATCCACGCCGTATTTGTCGATCAACATGTTCGGTTCCACCACGTTTTGCAGTGATTTGCTCATCTTCTGGCCTTCCACCGTCCACCAGCCGTGGGCAAAAACCTTCTTGGGCAGCGGCAGGCCGGCCGCCATCAGGAAGGTGGGCCAGTAAACCGCATGAAAACGCAGGATATCCTTGCCGATCAACTGGACATCCACCGGCCAGTATGTACCGAAGTTGCCACTGGCGTCCGGATAGCCCAGGGCGGTGATGTAGTTGGTCAAGGCGTCAAACCAGACGTAGATCACATGCCGCTCGTTGCCCGGCACCGGAATACCCCAGGAAAAGGAGGTACGGGATACCGAGAGGTCCCGCAACCCCTCCTTCAGAAACGAAATGATCTCGTTCCGCTTGGTGCGGGGTTGGATAAAGTCGGGGTTGGCTTCAATGTGGGCCAACAGGCGTTCGCCATAGGCGCTCATTTTGAAAAAATAGGACTCTTCCTTCAGTTTCTCCACCGGCCGGTTGCAGTCAGGGCACTTGCCGTCCTCAGCCTGGGTCTCGGTCCAGAAGGTCTCACAGGGGGTGCAGTACCAGTCCTCATACTCACCCAGATAGATATCGCCCTGATCCATCAGCTGCTTGAAGATGTGGCTGACACCTTGCTTGTGGCGCTCCTGAGTGGTGCGGATGAAGTCACTGTTGGAGATACCCAGCTTTTCCCACAGGGCCTGAAATCGCTTGACCACGCGGTCGGCCAGTTCAAGCGGCGTTTCACCGGCCGCCTGGGCTGCCTTTTCGACCTTCTGGCCATGCTCATCACTGCCGGTCAGAAAAAAGACATCATACCCTTTGAGCCGTTTGTAGCGAGCCAGCACATCGGCCGCCAGCGTTGTGTAGGCATGACCGATGTGGGGCACATCGTTCACATAGTAGATCGGGGTGGTAAGGTAAAAGGTCGGCTTCATGGTGCTTACTCCTGGGTTGGTGCATCAGGTTTTTTATCGTGCTGCTTACGGTGCCCATGGCGCCGGTTGCGAGGCCTTTTTCGTTTCGGTTTCTGTTCGTCGGATGCTGCTGGTTCTTGTGCCGGCGCCTCTGCCTGGGGTGGCGCAATCGGCTGTTCAGCGGCAGTTGGCACAGCTTTGGCTTGCTGTTGTTGTGGCTGACGCTGTTTCTGTGGCTGCTGTTTTGCCTGCTGTTCGCGGTCACGGCGCTCTTTGGGCTGCTGTGGGCGCTCAGCTGCTGCAGCCTTGGGTGCTGCCGCAAGGCTGGACTCATCCACCAGTTCGTTGACCTTCACGTTGACCAGATTGCCATCCCCCTGGCGCAAGGTCAGCTCGCCGGTCAGCAGGTTCATCTTTTCCACCGTGCCGCAGTGGGTAACGGTACAGGCCCGCTTGCCGCACTTGGGAAAGTTCTTGCGCAGCTCGCAGTAGGCTTCGTATTCGTAATCAAGGCAGCAGAGCAGGCGGCCACACTGACCTGATATCTTGGTGGGGTTCAGGGCCAGGTTCTGCTCTTTGGCCATCTTGACGGAAACCGGCTGAAAATCCCTCAGGAATGAGGCACAGCACAGCTCTCGTCCGCAGATGCCGAGTCCCCCCACCATCTTTGACTCGTCACGTACGCCGATCTGACGCATCTCTATTCGGGTGTGGAAGGTATGGGCCAGGTCTTTGACCAGTTCGCGAAAATCCACCCGACCATCGGCGGTAAAGTAAAAGACCGCCTTGCTGCCGTCGAACAGGTACTCCACCCGCACCAGCTTCATATCCATGCCCCGTTCTTTAATACGGCGCAGGCAGAATTCACGTGCCTCCTGTTCGCGACGGGCATGGTGGGCCTGGGTCTGTTCGTCTTCCGGGGTCATCAGACGGCGTACCATCGCCAAAGGCTGGGCATACTGGGCAGGGTCCTTCTCCACCGGTTCGGCAACCACCATGCCTAGGCCGGCACCTCGTTCAGTATCGACCACCACGCGATCGCCCGACTTCAGGTCCATCTCTCCGGCATTAAAATCATAGATCTTTCCGGCATGGTTGAATTGTATTGCAACAACACGTACCACGTGCACGCTCCTTTTATCTCTAGCCCGCCCTGAATGGGTCAGGTGATTCTCAAACGACTATACCGCAGCAGATAACGATCCAGCGCCAACTTCGGGTTAACGTTGCCCTGTATTGCGCGTCGCGTTTCCATAGCCAACTCCAGGGCTTCCATCAAACGAGCAGGAAGGAAACGGTCGGCCTCTTCAAGCAGACGCCCCTGTAACGAGACATTTGCGATCCGATCCGACGCGGCTGAACGGAGCAGCAGCATATCCCGCAGCAGGGAGATCAACTGGGCAACTAGTTCCAGCGCCTCGTTTCGCCCTCCGACCAGACGCTCACTGGTGTCAAACACGGTGGCAACCTGTTGATGACGCACCTGACGCAATGCATCCAGCAGCACCTGGCGACTGGCGCTGGCATCTTCTTCCTTGAGGTTGCAGGCTAACTCCAGGCTGCCTTCAGCCAGCGGCGCCAGCGTGGCGGCGCTATCCGGCGTCATACCTTGACGGACCAACAAGCTGGTCAGATCATCAATGCCAAGCGGCGCAAACCTGAGGTGCTGACAACGTGAACGGACTGTCGGCAACAGCAGATCGGCCTGACTAGTCAACAGAATCAGCAGGCCGTGGCCCGGTGGCTCCTCCAGGGTCTTGAGCAGCGAGTTGGCGGCCCCAACGGACATCCGTTCGGCCGGTTCGATCAGACAGGCCTTACGCTTGGCCTCAAACGGCCGCAGAGACAACATCTGCTGCAGTTCTCGCACCTGTTCAATGCTGATATCCCGTTTATCCGGCAGTGGCTCCAGCAGGTGCAGATCAGGATGGTTGCCGGCCGCCAGTTTTTTGCAGCTGGGACAGCTGCCACAGGCCCCGACCGCCGTCGGTTGATGACAGAACAGGGTAGCAATCAATGCCACTGCAGTGGTTCGTCGGCCACAACCGGGGATGCCCTCAAACAGGTAGGCATGGGCCACCCGATTGGCAGCTATCGAACGGCGCAGAGCGTCCACCACCCGATCCTGCCCCAGCAGCTCATCAAAGCGTATCATAGCTGTCCACTCAGACGAGGAAGAACTGCTGCGGCAATCTGTTCCGCAACCTGTTCGGGATTCTGATTGGCGTTCACCAGCACAAAGCGTTGCGGCTCCTCGTGCGACAGGGTCAGATAGCCGTCACGTACCCGTTGGTGAAAGGTCAATGCCTCCAGTTCGAACCGTTCTTCACGTGGTCCGCTGGCTGCATCAATCCGTTGCCGCGCCCGCGCTAACCCAACCTCAATCGGGCAGTCCAGCAGCAGAGTCATATCTGGCGCCAGCCCCTGACAAGCCAACTGGTTGACCTGTTCGATCAGTTGACGATCAAGTCCACGACCAAAGGCCTGGTAAGCACGGGTGGCATCGCTGAACCGGTCACAGAGCACGATCTTGCCCTGACTGAGGGCAGGGCGGATCACCTCGGCCAGATGCTGGGCCCTGGCTGCGCCGTACAATAACAGCTCGGTCATCGGCACCATGGCCCGGTTGGCGGCATCCAGCAGCACTGACCGCACCTGATCGGCGATCGGGCAGCCCCCCGGTTCCCTGGTCAGCATCACTTGATGGCCGGCAGCCGTCAGTGTCTGGGCCAGCAAGCGGACCTGAGTGCTCTTGCCACAACCCTCTATGCCTTCAAAAGTTAGAAACATCGTTGGTTTGCTGTCCTCGAAAATGGGACATTATAGGCATCTGCGTACTGCTTGGCAACCGCAAAGCGAACAACCTTGCAGCGGCTTCAGCGAGACGCTATACTCCGTATCCAAGGAGCCACAATGCCAGCATTGCCCGCAACCATCCTTGGCTACACCTTCCAGAACACATCCCTGTTGCGTCAGGCCCTGACCCATCCCTCCTTTGTCAATGAATCGCGGGAGTCAGGTTTGTCTGATTATCAACGGCTTGAATTTTTGGGGGACGCCGTCTTGAGCCTCTGCCTGGCCGACCTGTTGTCGCAGCAGTATCCTCAACTGTCGGAAGGCGACCTGTCACGGTTGCGGGCCTCACTTGTAGATCAGCCTCGACTGGCTGACCTGGCGTCGGAGCTGGGCATTGCTCGCCATATCCTGCTGGGACGCGGGGAGGAGCAGGATGGTGGCCGCGACAAGCCTTCGATCCTTTCTGACGTGCTGGAAGCCCTTTTAGGCGCTATCTATCGGGATGACGGCTTTGCGGCTGTGCAATCTGTGGTGCATAAGATCTACACCCCTCTGCTTGCCAGGGTCATGAACGACGCACCGCTCAACGACCCCAAAAGCGAACTGCAGGAATGGCTGGCCGCCCGGCATCGTGCCGTGCCAACGTATGATTTGATTGCCGAAGATGGCCCTGCCCATGACCGTTGTTTTACCGTCTCTGTCAACCTGCATGGCGAGCGGATTGCAACAGGGGAGGGGCGTAGCAAGAAGGCCGCCCAGCAGGCGGCGGCCAGGGTGGCACTGCAACAGCTTCAGGGCCGGTAACACTATAGTGCCATGCGCCCGTTGATCATCCCGTTTTTCATTCCTCATGCCGGTTGCCCCCACACCTGCCTGTTCTGTGACCAGCATCTGATCAGCGGCGAGCAGGCTGCGCTGCCGTCAGCAGAGCTGATTGCAGCAACCGTGGAGGAATGGCTGGCACGTTCGCCTGGCCGTCCAGCAGAGGTGGCCTTTTACGGTGGCAGCTTTACCCTGCTGCCGCAGTCGCGGCAGCAACAAATGCTGCAGGCGGTGCTGCCGTTCCTTGCAACGGGCCGTGTGCATGGGGTGCGTGTATCCACCCGTCCTGATGCCCTTGATACTGCCACGCTGGATTTTTTGGCTGCCCACCAGGTGCGGACCATTGAAATCGGGGTACAATCTCTCAATGATGAGGTGTTGCAACGCACGGGTCGCGGTCATAGTGGGCAACAGGCGCTGGAGGCGATTCAGCGTGTTGCCGGCAGAGATTTTGCCGTCGGCGCCCAATTGTTGCCCGGCCTGCCTGGTGACACCAAAGCAAAGGCGCTTGATTCATTACAAGGCGTGCTTGCCGCCGGTGCACACTTTATCAGGATCTATCCGGCGGTAGTGCTGGCTGGTACCGGACTTGCCCGGCTTTATCAGCAGGGCAGCTATTGCCCGCCAGATCTGGAACAAGGTACTCAGCTCTGCGCCGCACTGTTGCGCGAAGCCGCCAGGGCAGGCTGTCCGGTGATCCGCATCGGCCTGCAGGCCGACGATGGCCTGGTGTCCGGTCAGACAATCCTGGCAGGATGCTGGCATCCGGCCTTGGGACACCTGGTGAAGGATGAGCTGTTTTTTGAGCTGGTCCTGCGCTTGTCAGAGCAGCTGCCCACCGCCGACCCGGTACTGGTTCACTGTCACCCCCAGCGCGTTTCCGAGGTGCGGGGGCATGGCAACCGCAATCTTCAGCGTTGGAGGCAGGCCGGTATCGCCGTCTCCGGTGTGCAGCCCGATCCGTTGCTGGATCAGCATCATGTACGCCTGGAAGCGCTCACCTTCTGCTTTAGCGGTTCTTGGCTAACTACATATTAATGCAAGGAGTATCAGTTTATGCGCAAGCAGTCGATCACATTTCTTGAGCAGTTGTTGTCCGCCCCCAGTCCATCCGGCTACGAACAACCAGCCCAGCGGCTGTTCCGCGACTATATTACACCCTATTGCCTGGTCAGCAGTGATGTGCTGGGCAACGTCTACGGTTTTATTCCCGGACAGGGTAAAGATCGCCCCAAGGTGATGCTGGTGGGGCACTCAGACGAGATCGGCCTGCAGATCAAGTATATCGACGATAAAGGGTTTCTCTATTTTGCCGCCATCGGCGGGGTGGATGCCCATCTGACCCCGGGCAAGGTGGTCAATATCCATACAACCAACGGCCCCCTGGCCGGGGTGATCGGCAAACGGCCAATCCACTTGATGGATGGCAAGGATCGAGAGACCGTGGTCAAGCTGGATGCCCAGTACATTGACATTGGCGCCAAGGACAAAAAAGAGGCCCAGAAACTGGTGCGGGTAGGGGATTGCGTCACCTTTGCCAGTAGCTTTACCCGCCTGCAGGGTGATCGTGTGGCCAGCCGCGGCTTTGACGACAAGGCCGGCGCCTTTGTGGTGGCCGAGGTGTTGCGTCTGGTGGCAACTGAGGGGAAAAAACTGCCGGTGGACCTGTACGGCGTCTCATCGGTACAGGAAGAGGTTGGACTGCGGGGAGGCACCACCAGTAGTTATACGGTGAATCCCGATATCGGCATCTGTGTGGAGGTTGATTTTGCCACCGACCAGCCGGACGTTGAACGCAAACACAACGGCGAGGTGGCCCTGGGCAAGGGACCGATCCTGCCCCGCGGCGCCAACATCAACCATGAACTGTTTGAGTTGTTGTACACCTCGGCACAGAAAGACAAGATTGCGGTACAATTAACCGCTGCTCCGCGGGCCACCGGCACCGATGCCAATGTGATGCAGATCTCCCGCAACGGCGTTGCCACCGCCCTGGTCAAGCTGCCGTTACGCTATATGCATACCCCGGTGGAAGTGCTGTCGCTTGCCGATCTGGAGGCTGCTGCCAAATTGATCGTGGCCACCCTGAAACGGATCAAGACTAAGGATGCCTTTTTGCCGCGTTAAGATCGTGTAGACAATCTTGACTTCGACGTTAGGCTGTACTAACGTCGGTAAAATTTATCTCACCACGAGGTAGCGACGCCATGCCGTATGAAAAATTCCCCGAAGGCCTGACCTTTGATGATGTCTTGCTGCTCCCCGCCCATTCGTTGGTGCTGCCCCGTGATGTAAATCTGACCACGCGGCTTTCTCGTAATATCGCCCTGAATATTCCGCTGGTGAGCGCCGCTATGGATACAGTGACCGAATCCCGCGCTGCCATTGCCATGGCTCGCGAGGGCGGCATCGGCATCATCCACAAGAATATGACTATCCAGGAACAGGCCCATGAGGTGGACAAGGTCAAAAAGAGCGAATCCGGCATGATCGTTGACCCGATCACCATGCGTCCCACCCAGAAGATCCGCGAGGCGCTGGAGATCATGGCCCGTTATCGCATCTCCGGGGTGCCGGTCATCAATAAGCGCGGCAAACTGGTGGGTATCCTGACCAACCGTGATCTGCGTTTTGAGACCGATTTTGATCTGCCGATCTCCGAGCGGATGACCAAGAAAAATCTGGTGACGGTGCCGGTGGGCACCACGCTGGAGCAGGCCAAGGAACACCTGAAGCACACCCGGGTTGAAAAACTGCTGGTGGTGGATGATGATCGCAACCTGAAGGGCCTGATCACCATTAAGGATATCGAGAAGGTCAAAAAATATCCCCATTCCTGTAAAGACAGCCTGGGTCGTCTGCGGGTAGGTGCTGCGGTGGGTCCCACCGCCGAGATGGAAGCCCGCATTGAGGCCTTGATGAAGGCCGGTGTGGATGTGGTGGTGATTGACACGGCCCACGGGCATTCACAAGGGGTGATTGACGCGGTGATCCGCGCCAAGGCGACCTTTCCCGGCATTGAAATCATTGCCGGCAATATTGCCACTGCCGCTGCTGCCGAGGCCTTGATCAAGGCCGGCGCCGATGGCATCAAGGTGGGTATTGGACCCGGCTCCATCTGTACCACCCGTGTGGTGGCCGGTGTCGGTGTGCCTCAGATTACCGCCATCATGGAGTGCTCCCGCGTAGCCCACAAGCATGGCGTACCGGTGATTGCCGATGGCGGCATCAAGTTCTCCGGTGATCTGCCCAAGGCGGTCACGGCCGGCGCCGACGTGATCATGATCGGGTCGCTGTTTGCAGGTACCGAGGAATCTCCCGGCGACACGGTGTTGTATCAGGGCCGAACCTACAAGAGCTATCGTGGCATGGGCTCGATCGGCGCCATGAAAGAGGGCAGCAAGGATCGCTATTTCCAGTCTGATGTGGGCGATGATGTCAAGCTGGTACCTGAGGGAATTGAAGGGATGGTACCGCTGCGCGGCCCCCTGTCTGCCAACATCCATCAGTTGATCGGCGGACTGCGCTCGGGCATGGGCTATACCGGCTGCGCCACCATCAAAGAGTTGCAGGAAAACGGACGTTTCATCCGTATCACCGGCGCCGGCTTGAAAGAGTCCCACGTCCACGATGTCACCATTACCAAGGAAGCACCTAACTATAGAGCACAGTAAGGAATTGAGTGATATGAGCTCCACCGATATTCACAGCCAGAAGATCCTGATCCTCGACTTCGGTTCCCAGGTTACCCAACTGATCGCACGCCGCATTCGCGAGCAGTCAGTCTATTGCGAGATACATCCCTACAATATCTCTCTGGAAAAGATCAAAGCCTTTGCCCCGCAGGGAATTATCCTGTCTGGCGGCCCCAGCAGCGTTTATGACGCCGAAGCGCCCCATTCCGATGCCGGCGTATACGACCTGGGTGTGCCGGTGCTGGGCATCTGCTACGGCATGCAGTTGATGACCAGTCAGCTGGGTGGCAAGGTGGAGCGTTCCGACAAGCGCGAGTTCGGTCGGGCTGCCATGACCATCGATGACACCAGCGACCTGTTCTCCGGTCTTGCCGGCAAGGAAGAGGTCTGGATGTCCCATGGCGACAAGATCGAGCAGATGCCGAAAGGGTTCAAGGCCATCGCCCACACCGACAACACCCCGGCGGCGGCCATGAAGGACGAGCAGCGCCGCCTGTACGCGGTGCAGTTCCATCCCGAGGTGGTGCACACCCCCAAAGGGGCCGAGATGCTGGGGAACTTTGTCTTTACGGTCTGCGGCTGTCAGCCACTCTGGACCATGGCCAATTTCATCGAGACCGAGATTGCCGCCATTCGGGCCCGGGTGGGTAACGGCAAGGTGATCTGTGCCCTGTCCGGCGGGGTTGATTCGTCGGTGGTGGCCGTGCTGCTGCACAAGGCGATCGGCGACCAGCTGCAGTGCATCTTCGTCAACAACGGCCTATTGCGCAAGGGTGAAGCCGAAAAGGTGGTCAATCTCTTTACCCGCCACTTCAAGATTAATCTGGATTATGTGGAGGCGTCATCCCGCTTCCTTGATAAGCTGAAAGGGATCACTGACCCGGAGCAGAAACGCAAGATCATCGGTAACGAATTCATCTATCTGTTTGAGGATGAGGCCAAGAAGCTGGGTAGCGTAGAATGGCTGGCCCAGGGCACCCTCTATCCGGATGTAATCGAATCGGTCTCCACCAAGGGGCCTTCGGCAGTCATCAAGAGCCACCACAACGTGGGCGGCCTGCCGGAACGGATGAAGATGAAGCTGATCGAACCGGTGCGGGAACTGTTCAAGGACGAGGTGCGCCTGCTGGGCAAGGAGTTGGGCCTGCCGGACGAGGTTATCCACCGTCAACCGTTCCCTGGCCCTGGCCTGGCGATCCGCTGTATCGGCGAGATCAGCGCTGACCGGCTGGAGATCCTGAGGGAGTCGGACGCCATTGTACTGGATGAAATTCGCAAGGCCGGTCTGTACCGCGAGATATGGCAGTCCTTTGCTGTGCTGCTGCCGGTCCGTTCAGTGGGCGTGATGGGCGATGCCCGCACCTACGACTACACCATTGCGCTACGGGCCGTAAACTCGCTGGACGGTATGACCGCCGACTGGGTCAAGCTGCCCTACGAGGTGATGGGCAGCATCTCGACCCGTATCATCAATGAGGTCAAGGGGGTCAATCGGGTGGTCTACGATATCTCCCAAAAACCGCCTGCAACCATTGAGTGGGAATAACCAGGACCACACCGGCAGGAGGGCGCTGTCATGAAAAGACTGATCCTTTCCGTTGTAACCGCAGCCTGCTGTACCATCTTGGCCAGCGGCACGGCCGTCGCCAAGACCCTGATCCTGGAAGGGGAGCTGGATGGCACTGTGGCCATGCAACAGGCCGTGGAGTTTGCGGTTAACAAGGGAACGGTATCCAGCTTTTCTTTTCGGTTTGCATTACCGGCCACGTTCAATGGCCGCACAGTAAGCCAGTCAATCGACGGGTTTCAGGCTGATTTCAGCCCTCGGCCAGCAAGCTCAAATATCGAAACCGACCGCTTCGGCAACCGTTTTCAAAAGGTGGCCTGGCAACAGGTTGACCGGGATATCCGGATCAGGCTGACCTATACCGCCAGCATCCGCAGCGAACTAACCACCTTGACCAGCACAGCGCCGTTTCCCTTGGGTCGTCTGGCTGAGCAGGAAGCCGGCTATCTCAAGCCAACCGAGTTGGTGCAATCCAACGACGACGCCATCCAGCGACTGGCTCGTCAACTTACCGTTGGCGCCGCCAACGAACATGATGCGGTGATGGCGGTCACCAACTGGGTGGCCGACAACATCAAATACACCTTCAACCCGCCCCAGTACGACGCTGCTTACACCCTGGCCACCAAAAGCGGCAACTGCCAGAACTTCGCCCATCTTTCAATCGCCCTGTTACGCAGCCTCGGTATTCCGGCCCGTATTGTGGGCGGCATCACCCTCAAAGATTCCTGGAAGGTGCCGATCGATGCCCGCAATTGGATTGTGCAGAGCATGGGGCAGGGGGGACATGCCTGGCTGGAGGTATGGTTTCCTGACCTGGGGTGGCTGCCTTACGACCCCCAGCAGTCAAAACAGTTTACCTCTACCCGCCACATCAAACAGTCCCACGGCATCGATTCCAGGGATATTAATGATACCTGGCGTGGTGGACCGTATCTGCCTGCCTATAGTGAGACCATCAACGGACGGTTCGTCAACGACGCCATCAACCTTAAGATGAAGCGCTACGACAGCGCGCCGCGGCCGTATCTGCTCAGCAATCAGATTGCACGTGCCAGCATCGCCAAGGCAGTTGACACGGTCGCACCTGCCGTGCCGTCACGACCGGCGCCCCCAGCCACAGACAATAAACCAGCCGCACCAGTACTAAAGCCACCTGTTCCTACGCCAACCGCTCCTCCCGTTGTGCCGGTCAAGCCTCCCGTTGTTGTGACGGCTCCTCCAGCTACCGGAGCCGGCCCGGTAGTGACCCGGATCGAGACCGTGGACGACGATGGCAAAAAACCTGTAGAGCCCAAGCCGGCAGGCGTAATCACGCCATCCAAGCCCAGCACACCGCTGCCGCCGAAATCGGTGGTGGTTGCAAAACCGGAACGTAAAAAGCCTGTGGCTGGCAGCCGTCTCGTGTTCGGCAACCTGGAGTTTCCCAACCTGGTATCCCTGTACAATGTCAAGGGAAACACCGGTACCAGGATTTTTGAGCGCGAAACTTCGGAGTATGTCACTTCGCAACATATCTACGCCCAGGCCTTCATTGTCAAAGACCGAATGAGCCTGGACAGAATTTCGTTGGCCATGCGCAAGTTTGGCGGCGATGGTTCGGTCTATCTTGATCTGGTCAAGGACGCGGGAAACAAGCCGGACATCATGCAGGGCATCCGCTCCAATCTGGTGGACCTGGAGAAGATTTCTCGTCATAAACCGGGTTACTACTGGGTGGATTTCTCATTCCCTCCAGAAGGGAGTCGGCCGCACCAGCTCGCGCCCGGCAAATACTGGATCGTCCTGCGCGCCTCTGGTGAGGCGATCATGAACTGGTTCTTCATTCCAGGAAAACCATACAGTGGTGGTGACGACACCCGTTCGACCGCCAAAGGATTCCAGTGGGAAGATATCCTGAACTACGATTTTGTCTTCAAGGTAGACGGCCGTACGTTGTGAGTGGCAGAAGTACTTTGCTGTGGTATATACAATGACAATTCTTACGTGAAGGAGCTACCGTGTCTGGTCTTAGTTTCGAAGAAATCATGTTCACCATCATGTCTGCAACCCAGGACACCTTTAAATGCTACATGAATGTTGATCTGTACGCCGGCCAGGTGGAGCGCAGGATGGCGCCGGTCGATTCCGATGTTACCGGTATCATCGGTGTGGCTGGCGACCGGGTGGGCTACATCATCATCGCTGCCGACCGGGCGACCGCTAACCTGGTGGCCCGAGAGATGCTGATGGATGACGATCCGGATGAGGATTCGATCAGAGACGCCATTGGTGAACTGGTCAACAATATCGCCGGCTCCTTTAAGACCAAATATCATGACCAGTACGGCAACGTGGCGATGGGCCTGCCGCTGGTGGTTTCCGGCCAACTGCGCACCGTTGCCGAGCCGGCCGAGGATGCTGCCAGCATGAACGTCCAGTGCAAGGGGGTGACGATTCCGTTCACCAATAAGGATGGCAGTGCCAACCTCAAGGTCATGATCTACATGTAATGCCCGATACACATGCCCTGCTGCCCTCCTATCGGGAGCTTTTGAACGAAGTAGATACCTGGTTTCGCCGCTGCAGCCTCGCGGCAGGTGAGCAGATCGCCTGTCAGCGGGGCTGTTCTGCCTGTTGCCGAGGTCTGTTTGACATCACGCTGCTGGACGCCTTTCTGATAAAGGACGGCTTTGACCGCTTGCCTCAGAAGGTGCGTGAACGCCCCCTGGAGCTGGCCCGACATCGTCTGGAGATCATCCGCTGCAGATGGCCTGATTTTGCTGCACCGTACCTGCTCAACGGCTATCCGGAAGAGGAGTGGGATGAGGTGATGCCGGAAGATGACGAGACGCCCTGCTCACTGTTGGGTGATGACGGAACCTGCCTGATTTACGACAGTCGCCCCATGACCTGTCGTCTGCATGGTATCCCGATGGTGGATGACAGCGGGGAGATCTTGTTTGACGAGTGGTGCAGCATGAACTTTGCTGGTTGCGACCCACTTCAGATGGAGGCGTTACGGGCCCCATTCAATGACATCTTCACCCGCGAGTTACGGTTGTTTCGCAAATTTACCACACGCCTGCTGGGACAACCGTTTAACGAGTTGGACACACTGATCCCGGCGGCGCTGTTGCTGGATTTTGATTATTTCATACTACCGGAGCCGCTATGGAACCCAAGCTGTTCCTGACACCCACCGAAACCATCGGCGTTATTATCCAGAACGGCAAGCGGGTGATGACCCAATGTCGTCGTCGCACCTTTCTGCTGGCACTGCTGGCTGGATTCTACATCGCCTTCGGGGCACAGCTGTCAACGGTGGTCACCCAGGATAGCGCAGTCTTTGTGGGACTCGGCATCAGCCGATTACTGGGCGGCATGGTTTTTTCAGTCGGCCTGATGCTGGTGGTGGTCTGTGGGGCCGAGCTGTTTACGGGCAACTCTCTGTTGGTCAGTTCTGCGCTGGATGGTGAAATTTCCTGGGGTAAGCTGGCTGAAAACTGGGGGCTGGTGCTGTTGGGCAACCTGCTGGGTTCATTGTTTATGGCCTGGCTGCTGTTTGAATCACAGCTATGGCAGAATGGCGTTGTGGCTAAGCAGGCGATGATGGTTGCCACTGCCAAATGTCGGCTTTCCTTTGAAGTGGCCTTCATTCGCGGCGTGCTTTGCAACTGGCTGGTCTGCCTGGCGGTCTTTATGGCGGTGGCCTCCCGTGATGTCACTGCCAAACTGCTCTCCTGTCTGGCGCCGATCATGGCCTTTGTCACCAGTGGTTTCGAGCATTCAGTGGCCAACATGTATTTTATCCCGGCCGGCCTGCTGCTGTCGGCCAAATTGGGCATCCAGGAGCCAAACCTCACCTGGGGTGGTTTTCTTTGGGGAAACATCCTGCCGGTAACCCTGGGTAATATCGTAGGCGGAGTGTTGTTTGTCGCCTGCGTCTATTGGTATGTGCATCTACCCCAGACGCGGCGTTAGGCGATGTTGCAATTGAGGCGGTGTTCGGCTAGTATTCATAGCTTATGAAACCCTTAACCAGACAGATTCATGTTGGGCCGGTGGCAATAGGCGGCGGAGCTCCCTGCGCTGTGCAGTCGATGTGTTCCACCGACACGCGTGATGTGTCGGCAACCTTGGCTCAGATCAACGCCTTGGCCGTTGCCGGCTGTGAGATTGTACGCTGTGCCGTTCCCGATGGTGATGCGGCAGAAGCCCTGGCAACCATCAAGGCCCAAAGCCCGATTCCGGTGATTGCCGACATACACTTCGACTACAAGCTGGCCTTGCGGGTGCTGGACGGCGGCATTGACGGCCTGCGGCTTAACCCCGGCAACATTGGTGAGCACTGGAAGGTGGCCGAAGTAGTAAAGAGCGCTGCCGAGCGTAAGGTGCCGATCCGGATCGGCGTCAACGCCGGTTCTCTGGAAAAACAGTTGCTGGAGAAGTACGGTCATCCGACGGCTGAGGCAATGGTGGAGTCGGCACTGGGACATGTGCGGATACTGGAAGATCTGAACTACCGGGAGATAAAGATCTCGCTCAAGGCCTCCGACGTGCCCAAGACCGTGGCAGCTTATCGACTGCTGTCGCAGCAGGTTGAGTATCCGCTGCATATCGGCATCACTGAGGCAGGCACCATCTTTTCCGGCACCATTAAGTCTTCAGTTGGGCTCGGCATCCTTTTGCACGGCGGCATCGGCGACACACTGCGGGTCTCACTGACCGGCGATCCGGTGGACGAGGTACGGGTCGGCTTTGAGATTTTGAAATCACTGGGACTGCGACAGCGGGGAGTCAATTTCGTTTCCTGTCCCACCTGCGGCCGTTGTCAGATCAATCTGATCAGGGTGGCTGAAGAGGTGGAGCGTCGTCTGCAGTCGGTGGACAAGGCGATCACTGTGGCGGTGATGGGCTGTGCCGTCAACGGCCCTGGTGAGGCCCGTGAAGCCGACGTTGGTGTAGCTGGCGGCAAGGGGGAAGGGCTGATCTTCCGTAAGGGAGAAGTGGTCCGCAAAGTTGCTGAGGCTGAATTGGCCGATGCACTGCTGGAAGAAATCAACCGCCTGTAATCATGGAGGAAAAGTCTATGCGTAGTTTGATCGTTGACGACGATGAAATGGGTCGAATGATGCTGGCCACGCTGTTGGAAGAGTTTGGCCCCTGTGATCAGGCCGAAAACGGCAAAGAGGCTTTGGCATTGCTCGACAACGCGGTGGCTGCAAGCACCCCCTACGACCTGATCTGTCTCGATATCATCATGCCGGTCATGGATGGCACCGAAACCCTGCGCCAGATTCGGGAGCGTGACCAGCAGCTGGGTGACCGCACCAAGGTCTTTATGATCTCGGCCTGTAATTCACCGCAGGATATCGAAAACGCCTTTTTCGAGGGCGATTGTGACGACTATGTTGTTAAACCGTTCCGCCGCGAGGCGGTTACCCAGATGCTCAGCCGCTACAAACTGATCTGATATGGAGTTATTGTAATGCGTTATAGCAGTTTTTTTATTCCAACACTTAAAGAAACGCCGTCCGATGCAGAGGTCATCTCGCACCAACTGATGATGCGGGCCGGCATGATCCGCAAGATTGCTGCCGGTATCTACACTTATATGCCACTGGGATTGCGCGCCATCCGCAAGTTCGAGCAGATCGTGCGGGAAGAGATGAACCGGGCCGGCGCCATCGAACTGCTGATGCCCGGCGTGCAGCCGGCTGAGCTTTGGATCGAATCCAAGCGCTGGGCCCAGTACGGCAAAGAACTCTTGCGATTTAACGATCGCAAGGATAACGAATTTTGCCTGGGACCCACCCACGAAGAGGTGATCACCGATATTGCCCGGCGTGAGGTCAAGAGTTACCGCCAGATGCCAGTTAACTTCTATCAGATCCAGACCAAGTTCCGTGACGAGATCCGTCCCCGCTTCGGCCTGATGCGTGGCCGTGAGTTCATCATGAAGGACGCCTACTCGTTCGATGTCGATTCTGCGGCGGCTGATCTCTCCTACGACAAGATGTACCAGGCCTACAACCGAATCTTCGAACGTTGCGGCCTCAACTTTCGGGCCGTGGAGGCCGACACCGGCTCCATCGGTGGCTCCGCCTCCCATGAATTCATGGTGCTGGCCTCTTCCGGTGAGGACGCCATCGTTTCCTGCAGCGCCTGCCGCTACGCCGCCAACGTAGAAAAGGCCGAAGGGGTGCAACTGCCACAGAGCGGGGCAGGGCAACAGGCACTGACCAAGGTGCATACCCCCGACCAAAAGACCATTGCCGAGGTGGCTGAGTTTCTTAGCCGACCCCAGTCAACCCTGATCAAGACCTTGATCTGTTCCGATGGCGAGGGACAGTTCGTGATGGCACTGGTGCAGGGCGACCATGAGCTGAACGAACTGAAGCTGAAGAACCATTTGGGTTGGGATGAAATTCGGATGGCCACTGACGAGGAGATTTTGCGCTTCACCGGATCCCCCCCCGGTTTCCTGGGGCCGATCGGTTTGAGGGAAGAGTTGCAGGTGGTGGCCGATTATGCTGTCGCTGCCCTGTCTGACGTGGTAGTGGGCGCCAACGAGGTTGACCAGCATTATACGGGAGCAAACCTGGGCCGTGATTTTAGCGTCACCCGCACTGCCGACATCCGCCTGGTCGGGGCCGGTGATCCTTGCCCCCGCTGCCAGAACGGAACCCTCGAGGTCTGGCGGGGGATCGAGGTGGGACACGTCTTCAAGCTGGGCACCAAGTACTCCAGTGCCATGAACGCCTGTTACCTCGACAAGGACGGCAAGGAACAGACCATCTTCATGGGCTGTTACGGTATCGGCATCGGCCGCACCGTGGCCGCTGCCATTGAACAGAACCACGACGAAAACGGTATCATCTGGCCGCTGGCACTGGCACCGTTCCATTGCTCGGTGGTGGTGATCAACGCCCAGAAGGATGAGGCTGCCCTGGCCATGGGGCAACAACTGCATGACCGGCTGGAGGCTGCCGGGGTTGAAGTGCTGCTGGATGACCGCGATGAACGTCCCGGCTTCAAGTTTAAGGACCATGACCTGATCGGCATTCCACTACGCATCGTGGTGGGTGGCAAAAACCTGGCCGACGGCAAGGTGGAGTACAAGCAGCGGGCAGGGGGCGAAATGGTGCTGCTGACGCCGGAAGAGGCTATCGACCGGGTGCTGGAGGCGGTATGTACGGCCTGCGGAGGTGCCCGATGAGCGGCATCTGGGATCCTCAACACGAGTGTATGCCTCGCGAGGAACTGGAGCAGCTGCAGCTGGAGCGGCTACAGGCCACGCTGAACCGGGTCTATAAAAACGTCCGCTGCTATCAGAACAAGTTCAACGAGCTGGGCATCGTGCCTGAGGATGTCACCTCCCTGGCTGACCTGTCCAAGCTGCCCTTTACAACGAAAGAGGATCTGCGGCTCAACTACCCCTACGGCATGTTTGCGGTGCCGCTGCGTGAAGTAGTGCGCATCCATTCGTCCTCCGGCACCACCGGCAAGCCGACCGTGGTGGGCTATACCAAGAACGACCTCAAGGCCTGGTCGAACCTGGTGGCCCGCTTCATGACCGCCGCCGGTGTAACGCACGACGATGTGATCCAGATCACCTTCGGTTACGGCATGTTCACCGGGGCCTTTGGCCTGCACTACGGCTCCGAGGCGATCGGCGCGGCAGTAATCCCGATGGGCGGCGGCAACACCGACAAACAGTTGATGATCATGCAGGATTATAAATCCAGCGTGCTGGTGGGTACCCCCAGTTACGCCCTGACCCTGGCCGAGCGGATGGAAAAACAGGGTATTGATCCCAAGAGCCTGTCGCTCAAGGTGGGTCTGTTTGGCGGCGAACCCTGGTCCGAGGCGATGCGCAGCGAGATTGAGCAACGGCTGCAGATCAGCGCCACTGACAACTACGGCCTGTCCGAAGTGATCGGCCCCGGCGTGGCCGGTGAATGCCTGTGCAAAAACGGCATGCATGTTTCGGAAGATGCCTTCATTGCCGAGATCATCGATCCCGACAGCGGAGCGGTTCTTCCGCCGGGCAGCGTCGGGGAGCTGGTACTGACCAGTCTCACCAAAGAAGCCTTCCCCATGATCCGCTACCGCACCCGTGATATCACCAGCCTGAACTACGAACCCTGCGCCTGCGGCCGTACCACGGTGAGGATGAAGAAAACCATGGGCCGTAGCGACGACATGCTGATCATCAAGGGGGTCAACGTCTTCCCCTCCCAGATCGAAGAGGTGCTGTTTGCCATTGAGGGCTGTGAACCACATTACCAGTTGATCGTGGATCGTCGTGGCACCAGTGATGTGCTGGAGGTCAACATCGAGGTCACCGAACATATCTTCTTTGACGAGATGAAGCGTCAGCGAGCCTTCCTGGAGTTGGTCGAAAAAAGAATTGAGTCGGTGATCGGTGTCGGCATCACCGTCAAACTGGTGGAACCCAACAGCATCCCGCGCTTTGAAGGCAAGGCCGCCCGGGTGATCGACAAGCGGAAACTGTGACCGATTACCTGCAGTGATACGATCCACAACCGCCTGGTGCAGCAACCGCTGCCAGGCGGTTTTTTGCAGCAGCACTGATTTGGAGAGCGATATGACCGAAACATTTCTTGGGCTACTCATAGCAGCAAGCGTCACAGGCTTGCTGTTGTTGGTGATCCTGCTGGTAAAACTGTCGCGCCTGGGGTCTGCACAATCCCCATTGGAACCCCGCCTTGAGGCACTGGAGCGTCTGTTGGAGCGCAACGAGCGCACTCAGCGTGAAGAACTGGCTCGCAGCCGGGAAGAGGCGCAGACGATCGGACGACAGGGACGGGAAGAATCGCTCAATGCCGTCAAGGTGCTGGGAGATGGTCTGTTGCAACGGATGAGTGAGCTGGCCGGCCTGCAGAAGAGCCAACTTGAGCTGTTTGGCGATCAATTAAAGACCTTGACCAGCACCAATGACGCCCGCATGGAGAAGCTGCGTGAAACGCTGCAGAACCGCCTGCAGTCAATCCAGGAGGATAATGCCAAGCAGCTGGAACAGATGCGGGCCACGGTGGATGAAAAGCTGCACGCCACCCTGGAAAAACGGCTGGGTGAATCCTTCAAGCTGGTCAGCGAACGGCTGGAACAAGTACAAAAGGGGTTGGGAGAGATGCAGTCCCTGGCCAACGGGGTGGGGGATCTGAAACGGGTACTGACCAACGTCAAGACCCGCGGCACCTTTGGTGAGGTACAACTTGCCTCGCTTTTGGAGCAGATTCTGGCGCCGGGGCAGTATGAAACCAACGTTGAGACCCGTAGCGGCAGCAATCAGCGGGTTGAGTTTGCCGTCAAGCTGCCAGGGCGCGATGGCCAGGACGGGAGCGCCGTTTTTCTTCCCCTGGATGCAAAGTTTCCGCAAGAGGATTATCTGCGGCTGGTTGAGGCTCAGGAACGGGCCGATCTGTCCGCTGCCGATGAGGCGGGCAAACTGCTGGAGCGGGCCATTCGGCTGGCTGCCGGCGATATCCGTGATAAGTATCTTGACCCGCCCCACACCACTGATTTTGGCGTGATGTTTCTGCCCACCGAGGGTCTGTATGCCGAGGTGTTGCGGCGCCCCGGCCTCTTTGAGTCGCTGCAGCGGGAGTTCAAGGTGATGGTGGCCGGTCCCACCACCCTGGCAGCACTGTTAAACAGTTTACAACTTGGCTTCCGCACCCTGGCCATTGAGAAACGATCTGCCGAGGTGTGGAACCTGCTGGGGGCGGTACGTACCGAGTTCGGCCGGTTCAGCGACATACTGGACAAAACCCGTAAAAAGCTGCAGGAGGCAGGTAACCACATTGATTCAGCCGCCACCCGCACCCGTCAGATGGAGCGTAAACTGAAAAGCGTACAGGCATTGCCTAGTAGCGAGTCTCAGGCACTGCTGGAGCTGATGGACGAGGACAGCGATGTCTGAGCGTAAAGGGATTCTCAAGGCAGCCGGCGTCCTGGGTTCTGCCACCATCCTATCCCGTATCATGGGCATGGTGCGCGATATGGTTACCTCGCGCCTGTTTGGGGCCGGCATGGCCACCGACGCTTTTTTCGCTGCCTTCCAGATTCCCAACCTGCTGCGACGCTTCTTTGCCGAAGGTGCGTTGACTGCAGCCTTTGTACCGACCTTTTCTGAAACTCTGGTTCAGGAGGGGGGGGAGCGGGCCCGAGAGCTGGCTAATCTCTGCTTTACCTTGTTGACAATCGTGATCGGTCTGGTGACCATCCTGGGAATCGTATTCTCGCCGCTGATCGTCCGGCTGATGTTTCCCGGCTTCAGCGCCACACCCGGCAAGTTCGAGCTCACCGTAGTATTGAACCGGGTGATGTTCCCCTACCTATTCTTCATCTCGCTGGTGGCGCTCTGCATGGGTATCCTCAACACCCTGCGCCATTTTTTCACCCCGGCCATCTCCACCGTCTTCCTGAATATCGCCATGATCGTCTGTGCCTTGGCATTACGTCCCTTCTACCAGTATCCGATCACCGCACTGGCTGTGGGCGTGCTGGTTGGCGGGCTGATCCAACTGGGCTTACAGGTGCCGGTGCTGTGGCGGATGGGCTATCCGATCAGGCCCCGTTTCGGCTTCAACCATCCCAAACTTAAAAAGATCGCCCTGCTGATGCTGCCCGCCACCCTTGGGGTAGGGGTCTACTATCTGAATATCACCGTCGGCAACATCCTGGCCTCGCTGCTGCCCCAGGGCAGCGTCTCATACCTCTATTATGCCCAACGCCTGTTCGAATTCCCGCAAGGGGTCTTTACGGTCTCGGTGGCCCAGGCGGTGTTGCCCACCATGAGCCGTCAGGCAGCTGAGGGCAAGCTGAGCGACATGAAAGATTCTCTTAATTATGGGGTGCGCTTGACCCTGTTTATAACCATCCCCTCTCTGGTGGGGCTGATGGTCTGCGCTGAACCGCTGATGGCGCTCTTGTTCATGGGAGGGCAGTTTGATCACGACATGGCGCTGCAATCAGCCAGGGCCCTGATCTACTATTCCTTGGGATTATCCTGTGTTGCGCTGGTGCGGGTGCTTGCGCCGGCCTTTTACGCCCTGCAGGACACCAAAACACCGGTCGTTACCGCGTTTATCGCCTTCCTGCTCAACCTGGCCTTTAGTCTCTGGCTGATGGGACCGCTGCTGCATGGAGGCCTGGCACTGGCCTCATCACTGTCAGCCCTGGTCAATATGTCGCTTCTGTTCTGGCTGTTACGTCGTAAGACAGGCCTGTTGGGTGGGCGCCGCATACTGCGCACGGCGCTCTCCGCGCTGGCTGGTTCACTGCTGGCTGGTGCAGCAGCCTGGTGGGCAACCGGTCTGGTGGATTGGTCTCTGGATGGGCAGAAGCTTGTGAAGGCAGGCGGACTTGCTCTGGCAGTGCTGCTTGCCGTTGGTTGTTACAGTGTGGCGATGTACCTGCTCCATTCAGAGGAGATGCTGGAATTCGGAGCCATCCTCAAACGCAAGCTTGGCAGGGGCTAGCATGATCTATCAGACATTTTTCCGAACTCCCTATGGCAAGGGCCTGGTGGCTGCCACCGAGACCGGTATCTGCCGCCTGGAGCTGCCACCACTTGAAGAGAGACTCGCCACCGTGGACTGCAACAGTTCGGCGCTTACCCGCAAGGCGGCCGAACTCTTGGAGTGCTATTTCAATCATACGCCGATCAGCTTTGCGCAACTGTCGCTCGATCTGCATGGATTCACCAGATTTCAGCAGCAGATACTTACGCGCGCCCTACAGATCCCCTACGGCCAGGTGATCAGTTACGGTTGTCTCGCACAGCTGGCCGGGTATCCGGGGGCAGCCCGTGCTGTCGGTGGCGCCATGGCGGCAAACCCGATCCCGATCATCATTCCCTGTCACCGGGTGGTGGCGGCTTCGGGAGCCTTGACCGGTTATAGCGGGCCAGGTGGGCTAGCCATGAAAAAAAACTTATTGAGCTTGGAAGGTGTTGAATTCAGGGGTAACAAACCAGCTTTTAAAATCGACTGTTTTGCACAGGAATTTTTAATTCAAAAATAATTTATTTCCCTTGACACACTTTTCACTGCTGAAGTTGCTGTAATCAGGCAAAACAGAAGCAACATATTGATTTTATAGGGCAAAACTAATGCCTAAAAAATAGGCAATGGGAAAAAATCGTTTGTAAGCGTGTTGCTTTTACGATTCATCCACACCGTTATCAACAGCTTGTCCACAGATTGTGTGGATAAGGATTTAACCCACTGTAATTGCATACACCAGGCCCATACATGGAAAAAATCATATATTGCGTTCCTTGCATTTGGCCTCTTCCCACAATTCATCCATTTCACGCAGACTGGCATCGTGCATAGAGATGCCACGACGATGCATCTGCTCTTCAACATGACTGAACCGTTTTTGAAAGCGGTTGATGGTCTTGCGCAACGCCTCTTCGGTATCCAGGGCCAGAAAACGTCCCAGGTTGGCTATGGCAAATAACAGGTCGCCCAGCTCCGCTTCAGTATGTTCCTGGTCACCACTGGCCAACGCCTCCTCAAATTCATGCAGCTCTTCCATCACCTTAGCCATCACCTGATCCACATGCTCCCAGTCAAAACCGACCCGTGAGGCCTTTTCCGTGATCTTCTGGGCCTTGAGCAGGGCGGGTAGGTGGGGTGGCACTCCAGCCAATGCCGAGCGACGCTCCTCGCCTTTTTCCTCTTTTTTGATCTTTTCCCAGTTTTCAATCTGGGCCTGACTGTCGCTAATCTCAAGATCACCAAAGACATGCGGATGGCGACGGATCAATTTGTCAGCCAGCGTATCCAGCACATCATCCATGGTAAAACTGCCGCGCTCCTCGGCGATGGCGGCATGAAACACCGGCTGCAGCAACAGGTCGCCCAGCTCCTCCTGCAGATGTTCGTCAGAGCCGCTGTCAACGGCCTCAAGCACCTCGTAAGTCTCTTCAAGCAGATAGCGTTTGAGGGACTCATGGGTTTGTTCGGCATCCCAGGGGCAGCCACCCGGTGCGCGCAGGCGACGCATAATGGAGATAATCCGGTCAAAGCGATTTGTGTGATCATCAGACATGCAAATAACTCCTCGATTAGCACTAGTGAAAAGTCGTGTCGGCAAAGGTTTTGTGTTTCATTGGACACCTGTTTGGAGTAGCATACACCCACCTATGCAGAAGCGAAAGCGTCTACACCTGCCCTTCAGGCGCAAACTGATCTTAAGCTTCGTCATCAACGGCGCCTGTATGCTGGCGGCTTTAGTGTATGCCATTGCCGGCCTCACCACCATGCACCGCACGGTGGGTGATATTGCCCACAATGACCTCGCTGCCGCTACAGCGACTATTACATTACGCGACGGCATGCTGGCCCAGGAACGAACCGCTCGCAGATTCATGATCCTCGGCCAAGCTGAACTGATTGAGGTGCATGCCCGTCAGGCCGAAGGTTTCAAAAAGTCGATCAACCTGCTCAAGGAGCGGACCCAACTCAGCACCCTGCCGCATCTCATCACCAGTCATGACGCCTATCTCGCCTTAACCGTCAAACTCTTCACAGAAAAATCAGTGCATGAGTCTGCACTCAAATCAGCTGCTGTTACGGTGGAGACGGCCATCGAACGCCTCCGCGCTGAACAGCAACAGATCCTGGAACAAAAGCTGATGGCTGCAAAATCAAAGGAGGCCCAAACCTCTGCCTGGGCACTTGTCCTGGCGTTCAGCGGTGTCGCATTGTCGGTGGTGGTTGCTGTCGTGCTTGTGTATACTTTTTCCACGTCAATCAACAAACTACAGCAGGCAACGCACCGTATTTCTGCCGGTGATTTCGAGCACGATCCCCAGATTCCTGCCGGTGATGAGATCGGCACCCTGGCCCAGGATTTCATGCGGATGGGGCAACGGCTGAAGGAGCTCGAGCAGATCAGCCTTGATGCCAGCCCACTGACCAGATTGCCGGGTAACATTGCTATTGAGCGTTCCATCACCAAACGTCTACGGGAACAGCAACCCTTTGCCATGTGTTACCTCGATCTGGATAACTTCAAGTCATACAATGATCACTATGGTTACATCAAGGCCAGCGAATTGATCAAGGAGGCTGGTTATCTAATCCATACTGTGGTTGAGGGCTTGGGAGATCCTGAAGCGTTTGTGGGGCATATCGGCGGTGACGACTTTGTGGTTATTATCAACCATATGCTTGCCAAGACCGCCTGCCAAACCATTATCCGGGATTTCGACGCCATGATACCGCGCTATTATTCAGAACATGACCGGGCAGCCGGATTTATTGAAGGGGTTGACCGCTATGGCGTTGCCCGTCGTTTCCCGCTGGTGACCATCTCGATTGCGGTCCTGAACTGTCAGCCTGGTAAATATAGCACGGCAGCCGAGATCGCCACGGCAGCCGCCGAAGTCAAGGACCGGGTCAAGGAATCATCGGGCAGTAACTACATCATCGTGCGGGAGGCAGGCAGTGGTTAAGCTGACTCGACGGCAGTTACAAACAGTTTTAACCGTATCTTCACTGTTTTTAGCCGGCTGTACGGGACTGGGCTGGCAAAACCGTCAGGAACAACAACTCAGCGCCAGCCTTGAGATGCTCAAGGCGGGGGAGGTACGGCGTTCCCATGATCTGCTTGAAGATGTGGTCAATGCACCAGCAGTCAGCGGAGTAACGGACGAGGCGCTCTTCAGGCTATCCTTGCTGCTGATCACCGAAGAAGTGGGCCCCAAGAGTGCGCCGCGTGCTCAGGCGCTACTGGAGCGGTTGCGTAAAGAACACCCCCAAAGCAGCTGGACGCCGCAGGCCAATCTGCTGCTTGCCTGGCTGACCAGCCCCAAGGGAGGGCGTGATCGCGACCGGGAACAGATTACGCACCTGCTGCGCGAAAACAGAGAATTGATTCGTGAAAACAGAGAGTTGCGTCAAAACATCGAACGCTTGAAAGACCTTGATCTAGAAATGGAGAAGAAGCGGAAACGATAATCCGTCTTACCCTTTTCGGCCCTGCCCCTGCTTGTCCCCTCCAAGGTATTCCTGCAGAAACGCCCCTTTATAGGCCACAAAACGGTTGTCGGCAATGGCCTGCCGTATCTCCGCCATCATGGTCAGATAAAACGTGATGTTATGGATGGCCGAAAGCACGGCCGACAACACCTCATTGGCCACGAACAGATGGTGCAGGTAGGCCCGGCTGAAGGTGCGGCAGGTATAGCAGGAACATGAGGGATCAATTGGATAAAAATCCCGCTTGTAGTTCTTGTTGGTCAGACGGATTTTGCCCCGCCGGGTGAACAGGGTGGCGCTGCGGGCATAGCGGGTGGGAATAACGCAGTCGAACATATCCATACCCCGCTCAACACTCTCCAGAATATCCTCCGGCAGGCCGACCCCCATCAGGTAGCGCGGCTTATGTTCAGGAAGATGGGGCGCAGTCCAGCCCACCACCTTTTTCAGCAGCTCCAGCCCCTCGCCCACCGAGACCCCGCCGATGGCGTAGCCCGGCAGATCCAGTTTGCCCATCTCACGGGCGCACATCATGCGCAGATCTTCATACACGCTGCCCTGCACAATGCCAAACAGGGCCTGATCCGGACTGGTCCAGGCCTTCTGGCATTCCTTCAGCCAGCGGATGGTCTTTTTGGTGGACTGCTCGGCGTACTTTTTGTCGCAGGGGTAGGGGATGCACTCGTCAAAGGCCATCATGATGTCCGACCCCAGATCCTGCTGGATGCGGATCGCAGCGGCCGGGTCAAGATAGATCTCTTCACCGGTCAGCTCATGCTTAAAAAAAACGCCATCTTCAGTGATCCGCTTTTTTGGCAGAGAAAAGACCTGAAAACCGCCTGAATCGGTCAGAATAGGCTTGTCCCAGGCCATAAAACGGTGCAGGCCGCCTGCCTTTTGTACCAAGCCCTCCCCCGGCTGCAGGTGCAGGTGATAGGTGTTGGAAAGGATGATCTTGGCGCCGGTTTCCTCAATCTGCACCGGAGTCAGCGGCTTCATGGCCCCGTGGGTAGCCACCGGCATGAATATCGGTGTGGGAATTTCACCACGACTGGTGGTCAGCATACCCAGGCGGGCCGCTGATGAACGGTCCTTATGCAGCAGGTTGAATTGTAACATGGTTTACAACTCCTCAGGCCTGAAGGCCACTACATCATCGATCGTATCTGCCCCAGCAACCAGCATTACCAGCCGATCGACTCCCAGGGCGATACCGGCCGAAGGGGGCATGGCTGACAGCTCATTCAGAAAGCGCTCTGGCAACGGCAGCACTGGCCGGCCGGCAGCAGATCGTCGTTGATTGGACTCCTCGAACCGCAACCGTTGCTCCTGCGGGTCGTTTAATTCACTGAAACCGTTGGCCAGCTCCAGACCAGCCAGGTAGAGCTCAAAGCGCTCTGCGTAGCGGGGGTTATCAGCCTTGAGACGCGCAAGGGCGGCTAACTCAGCCGGATAGTCGGTCAGAATAACCGGCACACCAAAATGTTCCAAACCAGGCTCGATGTGCGACACCAGCAATTCATCAAAGAGACCGTTTTTAACGCTGGACAATGCATCGGCCTGCGCAAAACGCAAAAAGGCCTCCTGGACGCTGATATGCTCCCATTTTGCCATTGGGTCGATTTTTTGGCCAAAACGGATAAATCTGCCATCAGCAGTACACTGTTGAGCCACCTGCCGCAACAGACCGTCACAATCTTTCATCAGGTCATGATAATCCGCATCGGCCCGGTACCATTCCAGCATGGTAAATTCCGACAGATGGCGAGCCCCGCGTTCGTCAGCTCGCCAGCAGTGACTGATCTGAAATATCCGTTGATGACCCCGACAAAGCAGGCGTTTCATGCAGATCTCGGGAGAGGTCTGTAGTTGCCAGGAGGGCAGGGCAGCTATCGGATCAATATAGTCTTCAGGTGCATTGGCCGGAATAAGAAGGGGGGTCTCCACTTCGAGAAACCCCCGCTCCACAAAAAACTGACGTATGGCCTGCACCACCTGAGCCCGGAGTATCAGGGCCGAGTGCGTCATGCTAGCCTTTCACGCGGGTCGAATACTCACCGGTACGGGTATCGATCACGATCAGCTCATTTTCTTCAATAAAAGGCGGCACCCGCAGTACGTAACCGGTCTCCAGGGTGGCAGGCTTGGAATCACTGCCGGAGGTGTCGCCCTTAAGCCAGGGGTCGGTCTGAACAACCCTCAGATTCACAAAGTTGGGCAGGGTAACACCGATCGGCTTTTCACCGAACAGCAAAACCGACACCTTGGTGTTTTCCAGCAGGAAGTTCTTGGCGTCGCCCACGGTCTCTTCCTCCATCACCACCTGCTCATAGGACTGCTGGTCCATGAAGGTATAGTGAGTACCCTCCTTATAGAGATACTCCATGTCCCGCTCATCCATGCTGGCCGGCTCGAAGTTTTCACCGGAGCGATAGGTGCGATCGAGGGTTACCCCGTTGATCATGTTTTTCATCTTGCACTTGTACAGTGCCTGACCCTTACCGGGTTTAACAAAATCAAAGGCGGTTACCAGATAGGGGTCACCATCAATGATCAGCTTGGTACCTTTTTTCAAATCAGCAACAGACAGCATACAATCTCCTTAAAATCGAATAGTTAAGAACAAAAAACTCATGCACTACAGGAACTGTCAGGCATGAGTTTTAAAGTATGTCAAACTGTATGTGCTACTTGGCGCGATAGGTGATCCGGCCACGACTCAGGTCGTAGGGAGAGAGCTCCACCGTGACCTTGTCGCCAGGCAGGATCTTGATGAAGTACTTACGCATCTTGCCGGAGATGTGAGCCAGAACAACATGATCATTCTCAAGCTTAACCCGGAACATCGCATTGGGCAGCGGCTCGATCACCGTGCCTTCAACCTCAATCGCTTCTTCTTTGCTCATGCAGCAGCAAGCTCCTTTTTCAACAAATTCGACAACGTGCAACAGTACCTACATTCACCATGTTTTGCAAGTTTTATCGATAACCACCCCTGTAACGCCCATAAGATATATTATGTAAAGTTGCTTATGGGTGAGTTATGCGTAAACACAAAATCCTTCTAACGCTGAACGATCAAGAATACAAGCGCCTCTTCGATCTTAAAACATCGTTGCAGACTACGTCTGAGCGCAAGGTTTCATTTTCTGACGTGCTGCGTCGTGCTCTGTTTTCGCTCCCTCTCCAAGGGGTGCTTTGGTGAGCCGCCAGGGTCAAAATCAACGGACCGGCCTTGTAATACGGTCCGCTAGTCTCATCCATGAGACTTTTGAAGAGTCATTCTCGGTCCTGTAAATGATTTTGTGTAA
>DFYU01000068.1 GCA_002383415.1 Geobacter sp. UBA4074 | reverse complement strand
GGCCTCCAGCGCCTCGCGGCCGTTGGTAGCCTCGGTGATACGATGGTCGTTGCGCAGCAGCACCGCCTTGGCCAGTTCGCGGTTGACCTCCACATCATCGGCCAGCAACACCGACAGGCCGGCAGGCTGGGGCTGGTCGGTGGCTACCGTCATGGCAGGTTGCTCCACCTCAAAGACGGCATCGGCTGCGGCGGGTTTAAGCCGTACGGTAAAGTAGAAACGGCTGCCGACCCCCGGCTGGCTCTCCAGCCAGATCATGCCCTGCATCAGTTCGGCCAGCCGCTGGCAGATGGCCAGTCCCAGCCCGGTGCCGCCGTAGCGTTTGGTGGTGGTGACGTCGGCCTGTTCAAAGCTGTCGAAGATCCGTTGCTGGGCCTCCAGCGGGATGCCGATCCCCTGGTCGGCCACACAGAAGCGCAGCACGATGCCCTCCGCCTCAGGCTGGCCCGCAGAGACCGAGACGGTGACGGTGCCCTGATCGCTGAACTTGATGGCGTTACCCACCAGGTTGGTCAGCAGCTGGTGCAGCTTGGGCAGGTCACCCTCCAGCCGGTCAGGCAGCTCGGGGCTGACCTCAACTGCCAGCCGCAGCCCTTTCTGTTCGGCCCGTACCTGCAACGGGTGCAGGCCGTCAGCAAGCCCGCGACGCAGCAGGAACGGCTGCGACAGCAGCGACATCTTGCCGGACTCGATCTTGGACAGGTCCAGGATGTCGTTGATGATGATCATCAGGTTATCGGTGGAGTCGCGGATCGCCAGCAGGTGTTTGCGGGCCTGTTCGGGCGTGAACTCCTCCTCCAGCAGCAGTTCGGTCATGCCCATGATGCCGTTCATCGGGGTGCGGATCTCGTGGCTCATGTTGGCCAGGAAGGCGCTTTTGGCCTGGCTGGCTGCCACCGCATGCTGGCGGGCCTGCTCCAGTTCACAGGTCCGTTCTTCCACCCTCAGTTCCAGGGTATCCATCTGCTCACGCAGCATCCCCCGCAGGGTCACGCTTTCCAGGGCATAGGCGCAGGTGTAGAGCACGATCGAGAGGGCGTTCAAGGCTGGCGCCTCAATGGTGATCCCCTGGCCCGGCAGCAGGCCGATCAGCATTCCCATAATGCGGGACTGGGTGGAGACCACCTGCAGCAGCGCGGTCTGATCATCAGCGGCCGGCGCCAGCACCGCCTGGTTGCGGTTGAGGGCCCAGGCAAAGGAACCGGACATGATCTGCCGGTCGGCCTCGGCCTGCAGCAGCTGCAGTGCTGCCCCCGGTTCGGCGATGGTCAGCTCAAAGCTGCCGTCCTCCTGGCTGATCAGAACGCCCAGCGAGGAAAAGGGGATCAGGCGGCGGATCTGGGCCAGGGTGGCGCGGTAGATGGCGGATGGATCACTGGCCCGGGCCAGGTCGGCCTGAAAGTCGCCGCTGGAGGCCAGCATTTCCAGGATCGCCACGTAGCGGCGGTTGGATTCCTCCAGGTAGCTGATCCGCTCCTGCTGGAAGAAGGGGAAGGCGGCCTGGTCGTCATGCTGGCTCATACGCCCTCCGTCAGAATGCTGAAGGTCTCTTCCAGTTGCGGTTCGGCCTGCTTGATGATCGTGCCCAGCTGGTGGGACGACATTCCCAGCCGCTCCCAGGCGGCGGTGTCAAGGGGCGGCAGGCACCACTCGCCGGTCTGGCCGTAGTCCATCGCCTGGCAGATCAGGTCGGACAGGTGAATGGTGGCGGCCTCCAGCGGGAACTGAGCGGCCCGGGACGGGTGATGGTGATGTTCCACCGGTTCGGCGATGTTGGCCGGGATCTTCCAGGATTGCAGCAGCGCACCGCCGGCATCGGCGTGGTCGAAGCCCAATCGCTCGGCCTCGGTCAGATGATAGGGCAGTTTGGTGCTGCGGCTCTGCTGCATCAGTTCCATCACCACCGGCGGGATGGTGGTGGCCATCATCAGCTGCCCGATATCGTGCAGGATACCGGCCACGAAGAACCGCTCCACATTGGGTTCGCGGCGCCAGGTGGCCAGGGTGCGGGCGATGATGCCGCAGGCCACGCTGTGACGCCAGAAGGAGGTCATGCTCATCAGCTCCGGCGGGATGCCGGTGAAGACCCCCATCACTGAGGCGGCCAGGGCCAGGTCGCGCAGCTGCTGGGTGCCGATGATGGTGACCGCCTTGTTGATCGAATCCACCTTGCCGAACCAGCCGAACAGCGGGCTGTTGGCCAGCCGCAGCAGGCGTGCGGTCAGGCCCTGATCCTCAGTGATGATCTTGGCGATGTCGTCGATGGAGGTGCGGGGATGGTTGATCGCCTCGTTGAGGCGCTCGTAAAACAGTGGCAGTGAGTAGACGGTGCTGGTGCGGTCCACCAGCCATGCCACGGTATAGACCGGCTGATCAGCGAAGGCCATGCTGCACCCTCCTGATGGCGGCCTGCCGCAGCAGTTCCCGCAGTGCGGGATGCTCGGTGCCGGCGTAGCTGAACAGCGGCAGTAGTTCCTCTTCGGCCGCTGCCAGGGCCGCCGGGTCCACCTCGGCCGGCAGCGGTGATTCGTCATTTACGTAGTCGATACCGGCGATATCGGCCTCAACCACGCCCCAGGTGCGGAAAATGGTCAGGTGCTTCTGGCTCAGCTCAGCCCCGGCGCCCAGCAGCATCCGCCCGGTGCGGTCCAGGACGTCGTTGGCCAGCACCATGCCGACCTCAAGGCTGTCAATCGGAAGCATCCCCATCAAGCAGGTCTCCGTGGGTAAAGTGGCAGCGCAGCGCGCATGCGCGGGGTGTGGACCCTCGTTGTAACCGATCAGGCATACATGGTAAAGAGATTATCACTTTTTTGACCGGCGTCATGTCGCTCGCGACAATTATCCGGCAGGATGACAGCATGCAAACGATGACTCGGCAGATGGCAAAGGATATCAGGGTGATCGGCAGGTTTACCGAGGTCTGGTGCGCCGGTCACCGCCACGACGGGCGCCAGCCGGTGACCGTGCCCGGCAGCGACAAGCCGCTGCAGCTCTGCCCGGAATGTGCCGGTTTTTTTGAGTATGCCGTCCTGAAGCGCCAAAAATGTCCGCTGGAGGCCGAAAAACCGAGCTGCAAAAAGTGCCGCATCCATTGTTACGCCCCGCAGCAACGGGACAAGGTCAGGCAGATCATGGCCTGGTCAGGCAGAAGGATGCTGCTGCGCGGGCGACTTGATTATCTCTGGCATTATTTTTTCTAAACGAAAGGAAGGCAGACATGTTGCGAAAAATTGTGAAGATCGACCCGGACAAGTGCGACGGCTGCGGCCTGTGTGTTCCCTCCTGCGCCGAGGGGGCCATCCAGATCATCAACGGCAAGGCGGTGCTGGCCGCCGATAACCTCTGTGACGGCCTGGGGGCCTGCCTGGGTGAATGCCCCAAGGATGCCATCAGTATTGAGGAGCGCGATACCGACGCCTTTGACGAGGCTGCGGTGGAACAGCACCTGGCTGCCCAGGGCAAGCCGGCCCCGGCTCACGGCGCGCACGCCCCGGCTCCGTCCCATGGCCACGGTGGCGGTTGCCCCGGTTCGCGGATGATGTCCTTCAATCGCCCAGCCAGCGCGCCTGCACCGGCCCCTGCGGATGCCCCCAAAGGCAGCCGTCAGAGCCGCCTGGCCCAGTGGCCGGTACAGATGCAGCTGGTCTCCCCTACCGCCCCCTACTTCCAGAATGCCGACCTGCTGCTGACCGCCGATTGCGTGCCGTTGGCCTATGCCGGCTACCATGAGGATTTTCTGGACGGCAAGGCAGTGATCATGGGCTGCCCCAAACTGGACGACAACCAGTTCTTTACCGACAAGCTGACCGAGATCCTGCGGGCATCCAGCATCAAGAGCGTGACCGTGCTGCGGATGGAGGTGCCCTGCTGCGGCGGTATCACCTGGGCCGCCAAGGAGGCGATCAAGAACAGCGGCAAGGTGATCCCCTACGCCGAGGTGACCATCGGCATCCAGGGACAGATCAAGGCCTGAGACTGCAGTACAGCATGAATACCAAAGCCGGACGCCCCTTTTGGCCGTCCGGCTTTGGTGTGCCTGTTCTGCGGGAGGACTAGATAGTAAGGGTGAATTCTGCGCCGTTCGCTGTGTTGCGGACGGTGAGCGAACCGTGCATGACCCGCTCGATGATGGTCTTGCACATGAACAGACCCAGGCCGGTACCCTGGCTCATGAACTTGGTGGTGTAGTAGGGGTCGAAAATCCGGTTGATGACTTCAGGCGCGATGCCGCCGCCGTTGTCGCTGATGGTGATGACCGCATGGCCTTCCTCGGCGATGCAACTCACCTCAATCTGCGGATCCGGCACCTTGCGGTTGACCAGGGTCTCGCGGGCGTTGCCCAGGATGGTCATCAAGGCCCGGGTAAACTCGTTGTAGTGTCCGCTGATGGTGCAGCTGCCCTGGCCGTGGTACTGCAGGCGAATATCGTTGGCCTCGCAGCCCGGCCGAACCAGCTGCAACACCTCCTCGGTGCGCACCACCGGGTCAAAGTCGATCAGTTCCTGGTCAGCCTGGAACAGGCTCCTGAACCCCTCCAGGGTACGGGAGAGGGAGGAAAGTATCCCCAAGGTCTCATGGCTGAACTGTGCCATCAGCTCCGGTGTCAGTTCACCTTCATCGTATTGGAGCTGCAGTTGCTGGATCAAGAGCGAGGTGTTGTTGAGCGGCTGGCGCCACTGATGGGCCAGCGCGCTGAGTAGTTCTCCCATCACCACGATCCGTTCCTGCTGCAGCAACTGTTGGTCTTTCTCGCGGTTCTTCTCTACTTCTTCCGTTATCCGCTGTGCCAAGCTCTCGTTCAGGGCTTGCAGTTCCTTTTGTTCATGCTGCAGCGCCTCCTGCAACTTCTGTCGCTCGGCCATCTCCTGCTCCAGCGAGACGTTCTGCTGGTGCAGGTCATCGGCCTGACGGTCAAGGGTGGCGATCAGGCCGTTGAAGGTGGTGGCCATCCGCTCCAGCTCATCATGGCTGGTGGTGGTGAAGATACGATCATCGCCGCTCTTGTTGGGCAGCTCCTGCAGATGCAACGTGAAGGCCTTAAGCGGTCTACTTAAGTACCCCATGTAGGCCGAGATGATCAGAATCAGTGCGATCAGGCTGGCGGCGATGGCCGTAGCGAACATGATCCGCATGGTGATGATTGGTTGCATGACGGTCTGACGGGGGAAGCTGGCGGCCAGCACCCAGTCGATGGATTTGAGCCGTTGCACCGAGGTGTAGACCTGATCGTTTTTGCGGCCCACGCTCAGGCGGGTGCCGTTGAAGCCACCCAGGGCGTCATCAAAGAGCTGGTGGTGGCCAGGGGCAACCTGCTTCATGACCTGCTCAGGAAAGGAGTGGATGATGACGGTGTAGCCTGAGCTGACCAGACGGATGAAGCCGTCCTGTGCGCTGACCGCCTTGCTGAAACGGGTCAGGATGTTGTCGCGCTTGAGGCTGAAGGCGCCGGCCATCACGGCCCGTACCCGGCCCGATGGGTCCAGCACCGGCGCCGAGATCATGATATTGTGTTCGCCGTTTTTGAGGCAGCAGGGCAACGGGTCGGAGATCTGCGGCTTGCCGCTGGCCAGGGTCGTTTTGAAAAACGGGTCGTCGCCATAATAGGTGCGGCGGTGATCGGGCAGGCTGTGGCATTCGCTCAGCAGGTTGCCGTTCAGGTCAAGGATCACCAGATGCAGGTTGAACAGACGATGCAGGCCGGTGCGACTCTTGAGGAAGGCGCTGGCCTTGTCCGGCGCGTCCAGCGCAGCAAGGGGGAAGACCATGGCGTTGGCGTTGAGCAGTTCCTTGGCATTCTGCAGGGTGGCGTCGATCTCGCTGGCGGTAAACCTGACCATGGCCTGCTGCTGACCGATGATGGTTTCGAACTGTTTGTGCTCAAAATAACGTAGGGTTACCACTGCCAAGAGTAGGAAGATGGCGGTGGTGACGGCGGTGGTGGCGATAATCATTTTGCTGCGCAGGGTCATGGGGCTCCCTCGGTGCTTTGCCTGCTTTGACATACGTAAAACGTATCACAGTTTTTTATAAATGAAACCCGGCGGCTTATGCTACATGTTGCAGGCACGGATGCCGGCGGTGACCGGTAGAGAGGAACATGCGATGCCGAAACCGCTAATCGCCATTACCATGGGAGACCCATCCGGAGTCGGACCGGAGATCATTCTGCAGGCATTGGCCGACCCGACGCTGCGGGGCTGTTGCATCCCTCTGGTGCTGGGAGATCAGCGCGCCATGCAGCGGGCGGCCCGGGTCTGTGACAGCAGGCTGCAGTTGGTGACGGTCAGTTCACCGGCCGAGGCCCGGGGATTACCTGAGGACGCCCTGGCACTGCTGCCCTTGTCGGAGTTGACGGATCTGGATATCCGCTACGGCCAGCCCTCGGAGCGGGCGGGCAACGCGGTCTATCGCTATATCCGCCGGGCCGCCGAGCTGTGTCTGACTGGCGAGGTGGCGGCCATGGCCACCGCCCCGATCAGCAAGCAGGCGCTGCACCGCGCCGGCCATCACTACCCGGGACACACCGAGCTTTTAGCTGAACTCTGCCGCTGCGACGACTTTGTGATGATGCTGGCCGGTGACGTGCTGCGGGTGGCACTGGTCACGATCCATGAGGCACTCGCCAACGTGCCGCGTCTGATCACCACCCAGCAGGTCCTCAAGACCATCCGGGTGGCTGCCAGCGGCGTGGCACCGCTTTGCGGCAACCGTTCGCCCCGCATCGCCGTGCTGGCCCTGAACCCCCACTGTGGCGAGGGCGGCGCCTTCGGCAGCGAGGAGACCAGCGCCATCCTGCCGGCCATTGCGCAGGCCCAGGCCGAAGGGCTGGATGTGGCCGGCCCCTTCTCGGCCGACACCTTCTTCCACTTTGCGGTACAGGAGCCGCCCCCCTATGACGCGGTGGTGGCCATGTACCACGATCAGGGCCTGATTCCGCTCAAGATGCGGCACTTCGATGATGGCATCAATATCACCCTGGGGCTGCCGATCATCCGTACCTCGGTTGATCACGGCACCGCCTATGACCTGGCCGGAACCGGCAAGGCCTCGGCCAGCAGCATGCAGGCCGCCATCCGCACCGCCGCCAGGCTGGCAGGTCAGCGATGAAGCTGCCCCCGCTGATCCCTGGCAGACTGATCAAGCGCTACAAACGGTTTCTGGCCGACATCGAGTTGGCGGATGGCTCGCTGGTGACGGCCCACTGTCCCAACTCCGGCAGCATGCTGGGCTGCAACCTGCCCGGCAGCCCGGTGATGCTTTCCGTCAGTCCCAACCCGAACCGCAAGCTGGCCCACACCTGGGAACTGGTACAGGTGGACGGCTTTTGGGTGGGGTTGAACACCATGCTGCCTAATCGTCTCGCCGAAGAGGCGATTCTGGATGGCACCATCGCCGAACTGCAGGGCTATCCGCGTCTACGGCGGGAGGTGTCCTACGGCAGCGAACGCAGCCGAATCGATATCCTGCTGGAAGGGGATCAGGGGCGCTGCTTTGTGGAGGTCAAGAATGTGACCCTGGTGGAGCACGGACGGGCTCTGTTCCCCGATGCGGTCACCGAGCGGGGTCAGAAGCACCTGCGGGAGCTGATGGAGGTGGTCAGAAACGGCGAGCGGGGGGTGATCCTGTTCACGGTGCAGCGCGGGGATGGTGTCGCCGTTGCCCCGGCTGACGCCATTGATCCGGCCTACGGCCGTCTGTTGCGTCAGGCGGTGGCCCAGGGGGTGGAGGCCTTGGCCTACCGCGCGCTGGTGGCACCGCACGAAATCAGGTTGACGCAATCTCTGCCGGTGGAGCTGGACTAGGCCTCGTAATCCACCGCCACGATCGAGGAGCAGTTGGCCCGCATGAACGGGATCACCTCGCCGGCGTGGTAGGGATGTACCTGATAGGCCTGCAGATCAGCAAGCGAGTCAAATTTCGTGATCAGGGCCACATCGTAGGAACGCTCGGAACGGATGACATCGACGCCGGCCTCCAGGTGACGCAGTTCGGCAATCTTGCCTTCCATCGACAGCAGCTTGTCCCGCACGGCGTCGATGTTGGCGGGTGTCGGGTCGGTCAGTTTGAAAAAGACGATATGGGTAACCATAGTTGTGCCTCCTGTTGAAAGTACCCACCAGATACCGTGAATAGCAGCGGCCTGTCAATGCCGGCTTGAGCATCGCTAAAAGCATGCTAAACTAATAGGGCAGCTGGTTATGAAACGGCCTTGGGCCATACATCCTGCGGAGGTGACGGTCATGCCAGAATCCACGTTGATCCCGTCCATTGAGAACCGACTCGGTGCCTTCCTTGAAGTCAGCCGTCGGCAGGGTGGCCAGCAGACTGAGCCTCCCCGTAAGCCGGCCATCACCATCTCGCGGGAGTTCGGTTGCGAGGCCTACCCGATGGCAGAACTGCTGCGACAGCAGCTTGAGAGCAAAACCGGTCAGAGTTGGACTCTGATGGACAAGGCGCTCTTGGACGAGGTGGCCAAGAGTCACAATCTCTCAGAAAAGGTGCTGCACAGTCTGGGAGAAAAGAACCGCTTTCTAGATGAATTTATGTCCACCTTTTCACCACGCTGGAAGAGCGACAAGGATTACTATCGGCTGCTCAGTAAGCAGATCATCGCCCTGGCCGAAGAGGGTAATGTGATCATTGTCGGACGCGGCGCGGCCCAGGTTACCCGTCGCATGAAAAACTGCTGGCATTTCAGGATGTTTGCCTCGTCGGCCTTCAAGGTGGCCTCCATCGCCAAGCGGCTGGCGATCGACAAGAGTGAGGCCGAACCACTGGTGGAAAAACGGCAGAAGGAGCGGGACCGTTTTATTCGTGATTTCTTGGACTGCGACCCCTACGACCTGAATGTCTATCACCTGATCTTCAACAACGACCGCAGTGGACCGGCCAAGATCGCCGACACCATCGCCGGCTATGTGTTGAAGGGTTGAAGCTGCAACACCGTCGATCAGTCTGCGAGGGCCGGGATTACCCGGCCCTTGACGTTTGCGGTCTGCACAGACCGTTTTCCTCAGGCTGATAATCTGCTACAAGTGGTGCAGGAGGAGCCTGTGAAAAAACTTCTGATTGCCGGGGGCGTCGTCTGCTGCCTGTACCTGGCCTATATCATTATCTCGCTGGCCCTGTTGCCGCCGATTAAGCAGCTTGCCAATCGCAAAACGAGCATGACGATCGAGGTGCGGGATTGGAAGGGCAAAGAGCGGTCGTTTGTGCTGGGACCCAAGAACCGGTATTGGACGCCTTCGGGGCGCATTGCGCCTGAAATGAAATGGGCGGTGATCCTGGCCGAGGACGGTAACTTCTACAAGCATGAAGGGATCGACGTCAAGGCGATCAAGCAGGCCATCAAGCATGACCTTGAAAAGAAGAGCCTGGCCAAGGGGGCGTCCACCATTACCCAGCAGGTGGCCAAAAATGTCTATCTTTCCCGTGAAAAGACCATCTCCCGTAAGCTGAAGGAGGTCTATCTGGCCTGGCGTATGGAACAGGAACTGACCAAGGGACGCATTCTGGAGCTGTACCTCAACGTGGTGGAACTGGGGCCGATGGTCTACGGCATCGGCCACGGCTCGCGCTATTATTTCGGCAAGTCGCCGGCTGAGCTGACTCCGCGCGAGAGCGCCTTTCTGGCCGCCATGCTGCCGGGGCCGCGGGTGGCCTACAACCCGTATCGCAACCTGGGCAAGGTGCTGCGCCGCTCCAACATGATCCTGCGCAACATGCGGGCAAAGGGGGTTATCTCGGCAGACGAATATCAGACCGCTCTGGCCCAGGCCCCCAATATCGGCGGTCTGCAGCGCAAGGTGGATTTCAGTCTGCAGCAGGAGCTGATCCAGCCGCCGCAATCATCGGCGCAGCAGGCGTCCCCGGTTGAGCCGGCAGTTGAGGCAGAGCCGGTGCCGGTGCAGGGAGAAACAGCACCGGCGGCGCAAGGGTCGTTACCGGCGGCGCCTGAGCAGCAGGTGCCAAGTGCAGGGCCGTCAGGAGGGGAGTGAGGCCGACAATGGCAGTAACCGGGGCACCGCAAGGACGTGTAGCGCGTCTCATCCGGCGTTTGGGACGTCACGCCGGTGGTATGCTGCCCGCTTCGCTGCAGGCCGATCAGGTTACGCTATACCCCAACGGCGAGCGTTTTTTCGCCGCCCTGTTCGCAGCACTGCAACAGGCGCAACGGCTGATCTGTCTGGAATATTACATCATTCGCGCCGACCGTACCGGTGGTCGACTGGCAGCATTACTGGCGGATGCAGTGCAGCGCGGTGTACAGGTATTCCTGATCTATGACGCCGTGGGTTGCCTCGAAACCCCCGAAGCTTACTTCTCATCTCTGCGTCGTCAAGGCGTGCAGTGCCTGGCCTTCAATCCGCTTTCGCTGCGCAAAGGGCTACACTGGTTTGACCGGCGGGATCATCGCAAACTGACCTTGATTGATGGACAGCTGGCCTTTCTGGGCGGCCTGAATATCGGTGACGAATACGCCGGTCTGCTTGAGCAACAGCGGAGTTTCCACGATGTCGGCTTCAGTTTACGGGGCGCTGCTGTGACGCCGCTGGTAGAGCTGTTCGCCGAGACCTGGCTGCAGGAGAAGGGCAGTCGGCCCCTGCTGCCGGCCCTTGATCCGCCACCGCCACCCGCCGCAGGGGCGGTGGACGTCTCTCTGGTCAGCGGTAGTCCCCAACATCTGCGCTCCAGCATCCGGGCCACCTTCCGGGTGGCGATGGCCTCGGCAACCGAAGAACTACTGATCGTCAACCCCTACTTCATACCTGGTCCCCGTATCATGCGTTCGCTGTTGCGGGCAGCCCGCCGGCAGGTGCGGGTCCGCCTGCTGCTGCCGGCCCGCAGCGATGTGCCGCTGGTCAGGTTGGTCAGCCACAGTACCTATGAATCGCTGCTCAAGGCCGGCATCGAGATATTTGAACTGGAGCGACAGCTTCTGCATGCCAAGCTGATGCTGATCGACGGAGAGCGGACCGTGCTTGGCTCCGCCAATCTCGATCAACGCAGCTTCCACCGCAACTATGAGATCAACGCCGTGATCCGCAGCCGTGCGTTCGGCAGTCAGGTGCGGGCGTTGATTGAGCAGGATCTGGCCGGCTCGCGGGCCGTTACCCTCGACGACCACGTCAGGCGCGGTCTGCTGCAGCGGTTGCTTGAATGGCTGTTCCGTCCGTTGTGCTGGTTTTTGTGAGTGCCATGCTGGTCGACACCCACTGTCACCTGGATTGTGAACCGCTGTTCAGCCAGCTGCCGCAGTTGCTGGACCAAGCCCAGGCCCTTGGAATTGCGCAGTGGGTGGTGCCTGCCATCCGTCCGTCCGGCTGGCAAGGGATCATGGAGCTTTGCCGCCGTTATCCCTCAGCATTGCCGACAATCGGGATTCATCCAATGGCATGGGCGGAGGCCAGTGAGGATGCCCTTGACCGTCTGGACCGGCTGGCACCGCAGGTGGTGGCCATCGGTGAGATCGGTCTGGATCGAAAGGTGGCTGACCTGCCGCGTCAGGAGGCCTGCTTCCGCGAACAACTGCGTATCGCCCGTCGTCATGGCCTGCCGGTGCTGATCCACTGCCGTGACGCCATTGGCCGCACCTTGGCCATCCTGCAGGAGGAGCGGGCTGAGCAGATCGGCGGCATCATGCATGCCTTTTCAGGATCGTTGGAGTCGGCTCGGGAGTTTATCCGCCTCGGTTTTGCGATCTCGATCTCTGCCACCATTACCTATCAGGGGGCGGTCAGATCGCTCCGTTTTGCCCGCGAACTGCCGCTCTCCCAGTTGGTGTTGGAGAGCGATGCGCCTGACCTGGCGCCCCAGGCCCACCGCGGCAGCTTCAATCGACCGGCCTGGCTGTTGGAAACGGCCCGTGCACTGGCAGCACTAAAGCAGGTGTCGCTGGACGAATTGGCGGCCGTGACCACGGCCACGGCCCGCGCAGTACTGCGCCTCAGTGCTTGAGGATGGCTTTTTGCTGCTACTGTGGTAGGCTTGGAGCAACGCTAAAGGAGAACGGCCATGAAATCACTGATCCCTGTTGCCTTGTTTGTATTGTTGTCGACGTTTACCGGCTGTGCCATGCTGAGCGCCTGGAAAAGCATACCGCCCCCCGGCGGCTGCGACCAGTGTCACACCGTCGAGATCGCCACCAACTGGAAGGTAAACTATCAGGCCGCCACCATAAGTGACGAGCGTGGTCAGTTGCCGTTCCAGACATCGCAGTACAACACGCCGATCAGGCACGATCAGCCCGCTTCTCCGCTGGATGCCAAGAAGGTCGAAGAGCTGCAATGCTTTGTCTGCCACAATGCGCCAACCCCGGCCCACAAAGGCCGCGCAGGCCGTTTTCATCATTAGTGAGATGCTGCTAAAAAAATTATTGACTTCGCTATTAAGCCGAGTATATTCCTGTCTGTTGCTTTGAACCACTGTGTTTGACACAGGGTTAATTACTCGAAGAGGTGAATCACAATGAAGAAGCTGCTCTCGCTGTCCCTGGTACTGGCTCTGGCCCTTGGCGTTGTCGCTGGCTGCAAGAAGAAGGAAGAAGCTCCTGCTCCGGCTCCGGCTGTCGAGGCTCCTAAGGCCCCCGAAGCTCAGCAACCGGTATCTTCCGTTCAGGCTGCTCCTGCTGAAGCTGCTCCTGCTGAGAAGAAGTAATCTGCCTTACGGCAACCAAAAGGCCTGTCAGGGTAACCTGACAGGCCTTTTTTTATGCCTCGCGTCGGTGTAGTATATAAAAATGCACGAGATGGCGCTTACTCAGGATATCGTTGCGATCTGCGAGCGGAATGCAGGCGGTCAGCCGGTGTCGCTGGTGGTGGTGGAGATCGGTAAGCTTTCTGGTGTCGTTCCGGAGGCGGTGGTCTTCTGCTTCGAGGCCTGCAGCGCCGGAACGCTGGTGGCTGGAGCCAGACTCCATATCCTGCCGGTGGCCGGGAAGGGGCGCTGCCTGGACTGTCGCCACGAATCGCCGCTGGAGCGTTTGTTTGATCCCTGTCGCAGCTGCGGCAGTTTTCGTATTCAGGTGCTGAGCGGGCAAGCGGTGCGGGTACGGGAGATCGAGGTAGTGGACTGACATAACGACAGACGCACGTGACAGAAAAGAGCTGACCCGTTTGAACGGATCAGCCCTTTTGGTTTTCAGCACACGGCAGGGAACGGATTACTCGTTCCAGCCCTCGGGGTGTACCTCACCGATCTGCTCCCAGTGCTCGGGTGAACGCCAGAGCGATGAAAGGATCAGCTCACGGATATGCAGGAACTCCTTGGGTAGCTTGTCGTACATCTTGATGAACAGTTCTTCGTGGGACAGCACCTCGTTCTGCCAGACGCCGCGATCCACCGACATCAGATCGTGGAATTTCTCGCGGTCCATCTCCAGGCCATCCCATTCCATATCCTGATAGCGCGGCATCCAGCCCAGCGGCGATTCGACCGCGCCGGCATGACCCTGCACCCGGTCGATGATCCACTTCAGGACCCGCATATTTTCACCGTAGCCGGGCCAGGCAAACTTGCCGTCGGCATCCTTCAGGAACCAGTTGACGCTGAAGATCCGCGGCGGACGGGGGATGGAACGGCCGAACTGCAGCCAGTGGGAGAAGTAGTCGGCCATGTGGTAGCCGCAAAACGGCAGCATGGCAAACGGGTCGCGGCGGACGTTGCCGGTAGCGCCCACAGCGGCGGCAGTGGTTTCGGAACCGAGAGTGGCTGCCAGATAGACGCCAAAGCTCCAGTTGAAGGCCTGGTAGACCAGCGGCACCGTATCCTTGCGGCGACCGCCAAAGATAAAGGCGCTCATCGGCACCCCTTTGGGGTTCTCCCACTCCGGGTCGATGCTGGGGCACTGGGAGGCCGGTGCCGTGAAGCGTGCGTTGGGATGAGCTGCCGGACGGCCGCAACCGGGGGTCCAGGCGTTGCCTTGCCAGTCGGTCAGCTTTGCCGGCGGTTCCTTCGTCATCCCTTCCCACCAGACATCCCCATCCTCGGTCAGGGCCACGTTGGTAAAGATCGAGTTTTTCTCGCAGGAGATCATTGCGTTGGGGTTGGTGTCGTAGTTGGTACCCGGGGCAACGCCAAAGTAGCCGTACTCGGGGTTGATGGCGTAGACCTGACCGTCAGCGTTCGGCTTGATCCAGGCGATATCGTCGCCGATGGTGGTTACCTTCCAGCCCTTGTCCTGGAACGGCTTGGGCGGAATCAGCATGGCAAAGTTGGTCTTGCCGCAGGCGCTGGGGAAGGCAGCGCCGACGTAGGACTTCTCGCCGGTGGGGGATTCAACCCCTAGGATCAGCATATGCTCGGCCAGCCAACCCTCATCGCGGGCCTGGACTGAGGCGATCCGCAGCGCCAGACATTTCTTGCCCAGCAGGGCGTTTCCGCCGTAGCCGGAGCCGAAGGACCAGATGGCCCGCTCTTCTGGGAAGTGAACGATGTATTTTTCCTTGTTGCAGGGCCAGGCGACGTCTTGCTGGCCCGTGGCCAGCGGCATGCCGACCGAGTGCAGGCAGGGGATGAATTCGCCGTTGCCCAGCACGTCCAGCACCTTTTTACCCATGCGGGTCATGATCCGCATGTTGACCACCACGTACGGGGAGTCGGTGATTTCAACGCCGATCTTGGCGATGTTGGAACCGAGGGGACCCATGCTGAAGGGGATCACGTACATGGTCCGGCCCTTCATACAGCCCTTGAACAGGTCTTTGAGGGTATCCTTCATCTGTTTCGGGTCGACCCAGTTGTTGGTGGGGCCGGCATCCTGCTTTGAACGGGAGCAGATAAAGGTGCGGTCTTCAACGCGGGCAACATCAATCGGATCAGAGAAGGCCAGATAACTGTTGGGCCGCTTGGCTTCGTTCAGTTTGATGAAGGTGCCGCTTGCCACCATCTGGGCGCACAGCCGATCATATTCTTCCTGGGAACCATCGCACCAGTGAATGTTGTCAGGCTCACACATTGCAGCTACTTCTGCCACCCAGCTTTTCAGCTGTTCATTCGTCACGTCATACGCCATGTCTACGGCCTCCCCTTCGGTTAAATAGAAATTTTGTACGCAATTTACGATAGGAAAATTTTTATTTTTACTTACCTAGCATAAGAATCACTAAAATAAAAGGGGCTAACAAATGTTTAGACCGATACTACAGGCTGAGACAGTAGCCCACTTGGGCGTTATGGAAGGCTGCAGGAAAGGCCTGCTGGAGCCGGCAGGCGGCTGAAAAGCCGGTGCAGTGACTGACGGCCAGTTTTTTGATCTGCCATGTTGTCAGCGCCTGGATGGTCTGTTCCAGTTGGTCGGTGGAGCAAAAGCCCAGATGGGTGCCGCCGACCACGGCGTAGATGTCGTTGCGGCCGGTTTGAGCACTGACATGCTGCAGGGTGTTGATCAGACCGGCATGGCAGCAGCCCAGCAGAACTACCAGTCCTTTGTTGGTGGTGATCACCAGTGACTGGTCGTCGTCAAACCGGTCACGCTGGCTGGCGCTGAGATCAGTGAACAGGCCGCTGTCGCCGGTTTCAAAGCCGGTGGTGCGAGGCACTTCGCCGGTCAAGGCGATGCCCGACTGGATCTCACGATACCCCGCGCTCAGATCGAAACAGGCCCCTTGTCCTTCCAGGTACTCGCGAGGATAGGGCAGCCCCAGCGACAGCGATTCACCGGTGTCCTTATGGCGATAGCGTGGCGTAAAGACGGCCGGATGGGCAAAGACCCGCTTGGGGCCACAGCTGCGCAAGAGCGGCAGCAGCCCGCCGCTGTGATCGTAATGGCCGTGNNTTGTTCATCCGCTGGGCGTTGTGCAGCAGGGTAAAGCCTTGGCCGGTATCCCACAGCAGTGTATCGCCGTTATGCTCAACCAGCGCGCTGAAGCCGTGCTCGCCCAGGGTGCCGGAAATCGGCCCCACCGAATTTTCGCAGAGGATCGTGATGCGGGTGCTCATTTGCAGCAGCCGTCAGTGGGAAAGCGCGGCACCCCCATCTTTTCAAGGATGATGAACAGCGGGCAGAACTGGGTGAAGCCTGACTGGAACAGGTTCAGGCCCACAAAGCCGGTGAACCAGAGCCAGAGCGGTGAGTGATAATGGGCCAGCAACAGCGAGATGACGATGAATGCACCGGCCACGATCCTGACGATCCGTTCGATGTACATGGAGGCCTCCTTAAGCGGGGGTGTCGGCAGCGTGGGGCTGCCCGATATGGTGCCGTTCTTTCCAACCCTGCACCAGGAAGTACAGGATTGGGATAGTGACCCGCGACAGCAGGGTCGAGGCGATCTCACCGCACATCAGGGCGATGGCCAGCCCCTGGAAGATCGGGTCAAAGACAATCACGAAGCTGCCCACCACCACGGCTGCGCCGGTTAAGAGCATCGGCCGGAAACGGACCGCACCGGCCTCAATGATCGCCTCGTCCAGCGGCATCCCCTCAGCCCGCTTCATCTCGGCAAAGTCGATCAGGATGATCGAGTTACGCACGATGATGCCGGCCAGGGCGATGAAGCCGATCATGGAGGTGGCGGTGAAAAAGGCGCCGAACAGGGCGTGGCCCGGTAGAATGCCGATCAGGGTCAGCGGGATCGGGGCCATGATCACCAGCGGGGTGGTGAAGTCCTTAAACCAGGCCACCACCAGGATATAGATCAGTACCATCACGGCGCCAAAGGCGATCCCCAGATCGCGGAACACCTCGTAGGTGATGTGCCACTCACCGTCCCACTTCATGCCCATTGTGGCTTCAGACCAGGGCTGCCGGGCAGCCAGGATCTCGATTGTGGAGCCGTCCGGGGTCGGCAGGGCGGCAATCTGGTTCTGCATCTTGAGGATGGCATAGACCGGCGCCTCGATCTCGCCGGCCACATCGCCAATTACATAGACGACATTTTTCAGGTTTTTGCGATAGAGGGTCTTGGCCTCGCTGCCGGTCTGCACGGTTACCAGCTGTGACAGCGGCACGCTGCCACGGGGGCCGGGCACGCTGATCGAGGCCAGATCGGCCAGGGAGCTGCGCTGGTTGGTTGCCAGCCGCAGGTTGATGGCCACCGGCTCCTTCTCCTTGGGCAGGTGCAGCAGACCTACATCCTGGCCGGACAGCGCCATGCTCAGGGTGCGGGCCACGTCGGCCACCTTGATGCCGGAGAGGGCCGCCTTTTCGCTGTCCACCACAAAGGTGGCCTTGGGCTGGTCGCTCTCGCGGTACCAGTCCACATCAACCACCCCGGCGGTGGCAGTGAAGATCGCTTTGATCTTTTCGGCGATGCTGGCACGTGCTGTGTCATCCGGGCCGTAAATCTCGGCCACCAGGGTTGAGAGTACGGGCGGTCCCGGCGGAATCTCGGCCACCTTGACCCTGGCCTGATGCCGGTCGGCCACCGTCTTGAGCAGCGGACGGATCTTCTTGGCCACGTCATGTGACTGTGCGGAACGATCCCCCTTGTGCAGCAGGTTGATCTGGATATCGGCCAGGTGTGGCCCCTTGCGCAGGAAATAGTGCCGCACCAGGCCGTTAAAGTTGAACGGTGCACTGGTGCCGATGTAGAGCTGGAAGTCGGTCACCTCCGGCACGCTGCGCAGGGCATCGCCCATCTCGCGGGTTATGCGGGCGGTCTGCTCCAGCGGGGTCCCTTCCGGGGCGTCAATGATCACCTGCAGCTCATTTTTGTTGTCGAACGGCAGCATCTTAACCGTAACTGCCTTGAAGTAGATCAGCGAGCAGGAGGCCAGCAGTAGCACCACCACGGCGATCAGGAAGCCGTTGCGCAGTTTTACGTCGTGCAGCAAGCGCCCCATCCAGTGACGGTAGAAGACGGTCAGTTTTGATTCGCCTTCCGGTTCGGCCCCGCTATGGTGCTGGCCCTTCATCAATCGGTAGGCGAAGTAGGGAGTCACAATGAAGGCGATGAACATGGAGAGGATCATGGCCATGCTGGCCCCCACCGGGATCGGCCGCATGTAGGGGCCCATCAGGCCGCCCACAAAGCCCATCGGCAGGATCGAGGCGATCACGGCGAAGGTGGCCAGCACCGTCGGGTTGCCGATCTCGTCAACGGCACGGATGGCTGCCTCCAAAGGTTTGAAGCGGGTGGTGGTGAAATAACGGTGGATGTTCTCCACCACCACGATGGCGTCGTCCACCAGGATGCCGATCGAGAAGATCAGGGCGAACAGCGTGATCCGGTTCAGGGTGTAGCCGATCAGGTAGAAGATCAGCATGGTCAGCGCCAGGGTGACCGGTATGGCGATGGCCGCCACGGCCCCGGCCCGCCAGCCCATGAACAGGGCGATCAGGATCGTGACCGAGATGGCGGCCAGGAACATATGAAACAGCAGCTCGTTGTTCTTTTCACGGGCGGTCTCGCCGTAGTTGCGGGTCACCGTCACCTGGATGTCGGCCGGGATCACCCGGCCCTTCATAAACTCCACTTTTTTTAGCAGGTCGTCCGCCACCCAGGTGGCATTGGCTCCTTTGCGTTTGGCAATGGAGACGGTAACGGCGGGGTAGTCCTGATGGGGGTTACCGCTCAGCTGGCGGTGACCGGCCCCCTGGCCGAGGCCCATGAAGACGTAATCATCCGGCTCCTTGACCGTATCGTTGACCTGGGCCACATCGCCCAGGTAGACCGGCCGGCCGCTGTGCAGGCCCACCACCAGCTGGCGCACCGACTGTTCACTGTCCAGAAACAGCCCGGTCTCCACCAGCATCTCGCGGTTGGCACCGCTGAAGGCGCCGGAGGGGAGCGAGGCGTTGCCCTGCTGCAGGGCTGCTGCAATCTGGAGCGGCGAGATGCCGAAGCCTGCCAGCCGGGCACCGTCCAAGGTTACCCTCAGCTGCCGGGTGAGGCCGCCCTTGATCTCGGCCTCGGCCACGTTATCGGTCTTTTTTAGCTCGTCGCAGATCTCGCGGGCTACTTTGCGTAGCATGGCGTGATCATAGCGTTCTGACCAGAGGGTCAGGGCCAGGATCGGCACGTCGTCGATGGATTTTGCCACCACCAGCGGCTCGCCTGCGCCAGCCGGTAGCACGGTGCGGTTACTCATCACCTTGTTGTATAGCTTGACCAGCGACTCTTCCATGTTCTGGCCCACCTTGTAGCGGACCGTAATTACCCCCATGCCGGGGCGACTCATGGAGTAGAGGTATTCCACGCCGGAAATTTCCCACAACCGCCCTTCAAACGGCTTGACCACCCGCTCCTGCACCTCCTGGGGTGATGAGCCGGGCAGTGGCAGATAGATGTCGATCATCGGCACCGAGATCTGCGGTTCCTCTTCGCGCGGGGTCATCTTGATGGCGAACAGGCCGAGCAGCAGCGCGGCCACTACGATCAGTGGCGTCAGTTTCGAATCGATGAAGGCGCGGGCCACCTTGCCCGCAAAGCCGAGGGACGGTTCAGTCATGGTCTATTTCCCGTAGCCCAGGGTCTGCACTTTTTCCAGTACCCCGTTGCGGAAGGTCAGCGTATGCATCAGGCGATGCGGCCCCTCGTTGTAGGTCCATTCTTCCACGTTGATCAGGATGGTGGCGCCACGGTAGCCGGCCTCCGATTCGGTGCGTACATTTTTGAAGCTGGGCGGGTCGCACTCGACATAGACTTCGGCCATGGTATCGCCGGTGGAGACGATGGCGCCATTGGGGCAGCGGAAGTTATCGGCCCGGGCACTTTCGGCCAGGGCTGCCAGCAGGCCCAGGGTCAGCAGCAATGTCTTCATAACGCTCCCTTTCGAAACGATCGTCGTATCCCGGTTGTTACGGGACCAGCTTGGCGCCATCCACCAACGTTGTCCGGTGGGTCGCCACGATCCGTTCACCGCCGGTCAGGCCGGCCAGGATCTCGACCTGGCCACCGGCTGCCTTGCCCACCTTGACCAGCCGCATTCTGATGGTGTCAGTCTGGTCAACCGTCCAGACCGCCGTTAAGGCGCCACGCTCAAAGATGGCCTGCTTTGGCACCAGCAGCGTCGCGCGGGTGGTGTCCAGCGCCAGGATCGCCCGCCCGAAGAGTCCGCTCTTCAGACCACTTACGCGCAGGTTGACCTTGGCGGTGAAGGTGCGGCTGGCGGGATCGGCTGCCGGCACCAGTTCTGCCACAGTGGCGTTGACGGTTTTCTGCAGCGTATCCAGGCTGACCTGGACCGGCGTGCCGGGGCGCACCAGTGCAGCGTAGCTTTCCGGCACGACCAGTTCCAACTGGTAGCTGGTTTCGTCATCGATCGTCATCAGCGGCTGGCCCGGAAAGACGGTTACCCCCAAGTCGACCTGCTTGCTGGTGATGATGCCGCTGATCGGTGCAGTGATCCGTGCATAATCGGCCATGGCCCCGGCGGCCCGTGCGTTTTCACGTGCCTGACGCAGCCGGGCCTCGGCACGGGCAACGCGCTGATGTGCCAGGGCACGCTCGGTCTGACGGGTTTCGAATTCCTGGCGGGTCAGGGCCTGTTCGTCATAGAGTACCTGGAAGCGGCTCAAGGTAGCGTCGGCCAGTGCGCGTTGTGCCAGGGCCTCGTCCAGCCCGCGCTGCGCCTCTTCGATACCGGCATTGGCTGCGCCGGCCTGGGCCAGCTGTTCCTGTGCCTCCAGCCGGGCCAGCAGTTGCCCCTTGCGCACCCGATCTCCTTCACGCACCTGCAGCAGGCTGACCGTGCCGGGGATGCGTGCCGCAACCAGGGCGCTGGTACGGGCCCTGACGGTCCCGGACAGCTCGACCGTCTGTGCCAGCTCACTGCTGGTGACGGTAACCACCGGCACATCCTTCAGTACCTGCTGGCTTGCCGGCGGTTGATCATGCGTGTTGGAACATGCGCACCACGCCGGGCAGCCCAGGCCTCGGGCATGAACAGGGGTTGTTCGACAGTGACTGCTGATTTGAAATCATTGACCGGCGACGGGTCGTTGAGGCTGGAGATGGCGAAGTCCTGATTGGTGAAACGGCCCTGATTCAGCTTCATCATGAAGGTGGTGACCGGCATGTTGGAGCGAGTCCAGCTTTCTTCCACCGTTACGCTGGGCAGGTAGTGCAGTGACGCGGCTGTGGCGCCGGAGCGGGCCGCTTCGGCCTGAAACTGTGCGGCGCGGCCCTGGTGATTCAGCTCTAAGCCCCGGCGTATTGCTTCGCGCAGCGCTAGTTGCGGCAGATCACTCCCCTCCACCCTGGCTCCGGGCAGAAGGCTGGCGATGATGACTACGGTTATCCCGAATATTCGCATGCGCCATCCTTGAACGTTAATATATATCTTTTCATATATATAAAAAAATATAAAAGTCAAGCCGGCAACAAAAAAAGCACCGGACCCGGGGAAGGTCCCGGCAACCGGTGCTTTTGTCAGACAGGGAACAGCCGCTTATTGTACGATCAGAAATTCGGCGCGGCGGTTTTTGGACCAGGCGGCCTCATCGTTGCCTTGTACAGCAGGCTTCTCTTCGCCGTAGCTGACGGTGGAGAGCCGGTCGGCGCTGACGCCCAGGTTGATCAGATATTTTTCAGCGGATTTGGCACGGCGGTCACCCAGGGCCATGTTGTATTCGTCGGAACCGCGCTCGTCAGCGTGGCCTTCGATCCTGACCTTCACGTCACCGATCTGCTTCAGCAGTGCCTCAGCGTTTTGGGACAGTACGTCGCGAGTATCCTGACGCAGGTCGGACTTGTCAAAGTCAAAGTAGACGGTTGCCAGGGATACGCCCGCAGCTGCCTTGGCGGCAGCTTGTTCCTGAACAGGCTCAGCAACTGTGGCTACCTGTGCTGCAGCCTGCGCAGCGGGAGCTGCAGCCTGAGCAGTCGGTTCAGTCTGCTGAACGGTCTGCTGCTGGACCATCGGCTCATCCTTGGTGACAACTTCTTCTTTGGCACAGCCAGCAGCCAGCAGGGCGGTCAGGCTCATAACAACCATCAAACCTCTAAATTCCTTACGCATTGACGCCTCCTTGGTGATTCCGTAATCAACTACTTGTGATGCGTTACGCATGTCACAATGTGCTTCAGTATACTCAACAGATCTGGTTTTGCAACCGCAACCCGTAAAAAACTTAATGGCGTGGAGCCCAGACGGGGTGAATGTTGTTGCCGCTGCTCCGGCTGACCTTGGTCTGGCCACTGCCGTCGGCCCGCATGACGTAGATCGCCTCGTTGCCGCCCCGCTTTGAGCTGAAGGTGATCAGACGGCCGTCCGGCGACCAGCGTGGCCGCTCGTTGCTGCCTTCGCTGGTCAGTTGCGTATCACCGCTGCCGTCTGTGTTGATCACAAAGATCTGAAAGCCGCCTGACTGGTGGGTGTAGGCGATCTTGTCGCCCTTGGGCGACCAGGCCGGATTGAAGTTGTTGCCGCCGTTGGTGGTCAGCCGTTGCACATTACCGCCATTGGCATCCATGATGAAGATATGGGGTCTGCCGAGACGGTCGGAGACAAAGGCGATCTTGGAGCCATCCGGCGACCAGGAGGGCGACAGGTTGGCGGCGTGGGAGACGGTCAGTCGTTCGGGGGCAGAACCATCACGATTGATCAGGTAGAGCTCGGTGTTGCCATCCTTTGAAAGCCCAAGGGCGATCCTGGTGCCGTCCGGCGACCAGGCGCCGGTAATGTTGACCCCTCGCCGCGTGGAGAGGGGTACGTCCACCGTGCTGGACAGGGCCCGCTTGTAGAGATCGGGGTTGCCACGTTTGTAGGAGGTAAAGATGATCTCGCGGCCATCAGGGGAGACATCGGGGCTGATGGTGATGGCGCCACTTCTGGTGATCTGCTGCAGATTATGGCCATCCCAGTCCATGGCAAATATCTCTTTGTTGCCGGGCTGGGTGGAGACAAACAGGATGCGTGAGCTAAAGGGACCACGCTCGCCGGCTAGGGTGGCCAGCAGTTCGTCGATGAAATGGTGGCTGAAGCGGCGCAGGTCCTTGCGGCTGCCCAGGTAGCGCTTGACCAGCAACGGTTTTTTGTTCAGCACGTCAAACAGACGGAACTCAACCGTCAGCTCGTCGCCCCGCAATTCGTATTCGCCTCGGATCAACAGGTCGTAGCCGGCAGTAAGCCAGGGGATGAAATCTATGACACTCAGCCCCAAGCCTTGCGGCAGGGGGGCGGCATCACGCCGTTCGGCGGTGAACAGACCGGACATGGTCAGATCGAACACCTGGGCCTCGGCCATCTCGTTGGCCAACTCGGGTCTGACGGTGTCACCCAGCGGCTGGGCAGGTACGATAGCCAGCCTGAGCAGTCGGTTGCCCGGTGCCGTTACCTCGATATAGGTTGCGCTGCCGGCGGTGCCGGTCAGGCTGCAGAGCAGCGCCAGACCGCACAGCAGGCGGATGATCCGTTTCATTGCTGCGTGACTCCTTGGGGTTTGAAGACAAAGGTGCCTTCATAGGTGCTGCGCCCTGGCGGCGGTACGATCCGTTGTTCTGCCAGGCTGATGGCCCGCTGCACGGCGCTCTCGAACAGCTTGTCGCCATTGCTGCGCTCGAACCTGGTCCGTAGGATGCGGCCATCACCATCGACGGTCAGGCGCACCACCGCAAAGGGAGCCGAGCTCTGGTAGCTGATGGTCTTGCGGAAGGCGTCTTTCAGCCGTGAGTGCAGGTAGGCGGTGTAATCGCTGCCGGCCTGGCTGCCGGTGGCGCCCGGCATGCCGGTTGTGCCGCTGCCGATCTTCCTGCGCAGCGATTCCAGCGCAGCTGCCTGGCGCTGTTCTGCAGCCTTGGCGGCCAGTTTGGCCATCCGCTCCTGAAACCCGTGGTCTTCACTGGGGGCGGCCTTGCCGCCGGCGGTTGCGGGGAACGGTGTGGCTGGTGGTGTCTGGGGGCCGGCCTGGGGGGCTGCTGCAACCTCGTCTTCGCTGGCTGGCGAGGCTTCCGGTAACGGGCTGCCGGCCTGGGGGGCTGCCACCGGCAGGTTGACGACATCCACATAATAGGTGGTTTGCAGCTGGCCCAGATCGGGTTGCAACTGTTGCAGCCAGACCATACAAACAAAGGCCGCCACGTGGACCGTGGCGGAGAGGAGCAGCGTGACACCCAGCCAGGTGTCTGATCGTCGTTGCAGGGCGTGCATGGTTATTTCTGGGCCGGCTCCGTCACCATGCCCAGACGTTCAATGCCGGCGCCCTTGATATCGGCCATGGCCCGCACCACCTCGCCATAGGGTACGCCGGCGTCGGCCTTGAGGAAGACCTCTTTTTTGGTACGGGTGGCGAACAGCTCGCTCAACCGTTGCCGCAGGTCACCGGCCGGCACCTCGTCCTTGTTGATGAAGGTGCGCCCGTTGAGGTCAACCGCTACAATCACCGTATCTTCCTGGGCACTCATCCCCTTGGTGTCGGCCTTGGGCAGGTTGACCTGCACCCCCTGTTGCATCATCGGTGCGGTGACCATGAAAATCACCAGCAGCACCAGCATCACGTCCACCAGGGGAGTGACGTTGATCTCGGCAACCATGCCCCGTTCGTCGTTTCCTCGTCCCATTGCCATCGAGCTGCTCCTACTTGCCGGTGATGTTGCGCTGGACAATGTTCAGGAACTCGGTGGAAAAACTGTCCATCTCTTTGACCAGCACCCGGATCTTGTGCTGGAAGTGGTTGTAGGCCATGACGGCCGGAATGGCCGCAATCAGGCCGATGGCGGTGGCCCGCAGTGCCTCGGAAATGCCGGGCGCCACCACGGCCAGCGAGGCCGAGCCGGTGCGACCGATCCCTTCAAAGGCCACCATGATCCCCCAGACGGTGCCGAACAGGCCGATAAACGGCGATGCTGAACCGGTGGTGGCCAGGAAGGTGGTGTATTTTTCCAGACGGTTGATCTCCTGGTTGGTGGCACGACGCAGGGCCCGGGTGACGTTGTCGATGTCGCCCAGATCGGTGCTGACGCCGGTCTGCTCCTGCTTGGCGTCGCCATCCATCACCTGCTTCAGCTCGCTGTAGCCTTCATTGAACAGCATCACCAGCGGTGAGCTGGAGAAACGGTCGGCCTGGGCAGCGATGGTGTCAAAGCGCTTGGTCTTCCAGAAGAAGTCCATGAAGCGGACCGATTCGCTGTTGGCCTTGTGGATCTGGAACAGCTTGTAGAAGATGATCGCCCAGGAGACCACCGAGAAAAAGATCAGGATCACAAAGACCGCCAACACGACCGGTCCGGTACCGGCCAGACTCAACATATCTGTCACAACAAACCTCCAGATGCTCTACATTAGACGTGCACTTAAAGAGTAGTCGCCCCAGATCGAGGCGTCAAGAAATTCAGGGATTAGTCTAATAAAGTTCAGGTCTTCGGTCGTTAAAGCAGGGGATCTGGGCCCGCCAGGTATCCATCGCCTCCCAGGAGAGCGGGGCCACGATCTCCCCCGGCAATTCACCGCCATCGGCCAGCACCTCGCCCTTGGGGTCGATGATCATGCTCATACCGAAGAAATCCAGTTTGCCGATCAGGCCGCAGGCGTTGCAGGAAACCACGTAGAGCTGATTCTCGATGGCCCGTGCCCGCAACAGGGTGCGCCAGTGTTCCTGGCGCGGCTTGGGCCATTGGGCCGGCACGCAGATCACCCGGGCCCCTTCCAGGGCCAGCCGGCGCGACAGCTCGGGGAAGCGCAGGTCGTAGCAGATGATCACGCCGATCTTGCCCAACGAGGTTTCGGCCAGACACCAGCCGTCGCCCCCCTTGAAGGCCTTGTCCTCCCCCAGCAGTGAGAACAGGTGCAGCTTGCGGTAGCTGGTAACCAGGCAACCGTTGTCGATGACATGGGCGGTGTTGTAGACCCGGCCGTCACCGGCCGGTTCCGGCTGACTGCCGACGATCACCAGCTGGTGGCGGGCCGATAGCTGCTGCAGCTCGGCCACCACCGCATCGGTCTGTTGGGCCAGCTCGCTCAGATTCCGGTAAGCGAAGCCGGTGGACCACATCTCCGGCAGCAGCGCCAGTTGGGCCCCTTGAGCGGCGACTCGAGACAGCGCCTCGCGGACATAGGCCAGGTTGGCGGCGATATCCCCCTGCTGGACGGTGAACTGAATGGCTGCGGCTGTGATGTCCATCATGAACTCCTACTTGTTGATCGGCGAGTTCAGGTACACGTTGATATTCTCGAGGAAGATCTCGCGGGGCTTGCTGGTGCCGTCTCCGGGGGCCACCATCCCCTCCCGCTCCATCATCTCGATGATCCGGGCGGCCCGGTTGTAGCCGATCCGCAGGCGGCGTTGCACCATCGAGATGCTGGCCTGCCTGGTTTCAGCCACCAGACGCAGTGCATCCTCCCAGCGTTCATCCAGCTCTTCATCGCCGAAGTCGGTCTTGTCGTCGCTGTCCTTCATCTCCAGAATCGACTTTTCGTAGACCGGCTTGCCCTGTTTCTTGAGGAAGTCCACCACCCGCTGCACCTCGGCATCGGAGACAAAGGCGCCGTGAATCCGCTGCAGGCGCCCGGTGCCGGGGGGCAGGTAGAGCATGTCGCCCATGCCCAGCAGGCTTTCGGCGCCGTTGCAGTCCAGGATGGTGCNNTCAGGCCGGTGATCACATCCACCGATGGCCGTTGGGTGGCCAGTATCAGGTGGATGCCCGCAGCGCGGGCCTTCTGGGCCAGACGGGCGATATGCTCCTCCACCTCGCGGCCGGCCACCATCATCAGATCGGCCAACTCGTCCACGATCACCACGATGTACGGCAGGTGGCTGTGTTCCAGCGGCTCCTTGTCATCCAGTACAAACGGCAGCGGTTCGTCGAGCGGCGCAGCGTCCTCACCTTCCAATACCTCTTCCAGTTCCTCGATGATTTCTGCGTCAGAGGTGGCAAGGGCGTCCTGTTCTTCCTCTTCGGTGGCCAGCTTGCGATTGTAGGATTCAATATTGCGCACGCCCTTGTCGGCCAGCAGCCGGTAGCGGCGCTCCATCTCCACCACGGCCCACTTAAGCGCCAGCGAGGCCTTCTTCGGCTCGGTCACCACCGGCAGCAGCAGGTGGGGGATCCCCTCGTACATGGAGAATTCCAGCATCTTGGGGTCCACCATGATGAAACGCACGTCTCGCGGAGTGGCGGTGAACAGGAGCGACAGGATCATGGTGTTGACCGAAACCGACTTACCGGAGCCGGTGGAGCCGGCCACCAGCAGGTGGGGCGCCTTGGCCAGGTCGGCCATCGAGGGCAGTCCGGCGATATCCTTGCCCAGGGCCAGCGGTAGCTTCATCCGGCTCTGCAGAAACTCCTCGCAGGTGAAAATCTCCCGCAGGTAGACCGTCTCCCGGTCACGGTTGGGCACCTCGATCCCCACCACCCCCTTGCCGGGGATCGGCGCCACGATCCGGATCGAGAGCGCCTGCAGGGCCATGGTCAGATCGTCGGCCAGGCCGGCGATCTTGCTGATCTTGATGCCGGGGGCCGGGGCGAATTCGTACATGGTGATCACCGGGCCGGGCGCGATCTCCACCACCTCGCCGTCGATGCCGAAGTCCAGCAGCTTCTTCTCCAGCAGCCGGGCGTTGACTGCCAGTGCCTCTTTGTCAACCCGGCGATCGCTGGCCGGCGGCGGGTCAAGCAGTGACAGGGGCGGGGTGTGGAAGCCTTCCTGCTGGGTGATAAAGTCGAAGGTCTCCTGGATCGGTTTGTCTTTGGCAGCCTCTTTCTTCTTCTCCTTCTTGAAGAAGTTGGGCTTGGGTGGCGGTGGCGGCGGGGCCTGGGGTTTGATGACCGGGCCGCTGGACGGTGCCGGCTTGCCGGCTGCCAGGGCCTTGTCCCGTTGCTGCTCATCCTTGCGGTGGGCCTGCCGTTCCCGCCAGGCGCTCCACTTCTGGCGCATGGTTTCCAGCCACCAGCCGGCAAACAGTACAAACGAGAAACGGCACAGTATCATGATCGAGGCCGCCAGCAGCGGCAGCAGCACCAGCAGGGCGCCGGTGGTGCCGACCACCGCCCGCAGGAAGCGGACCGTCAGGGCGCCGATGGCGCCGCCGGTGGGAACCTGTTGGCCGAACAGCACGGTGGATTCGAGATTGAAGGCGAACAGGGCCGACAGGGAGAAGAGCAGACCGCTGAAGGCGGCCAGCTTGTAGCCACGCAGCCGCAGCTCCTTGAAACGCAACAGGTTGGAGGCCAGGAACAGCAGCGCCCCCGGCACCAGATAGGCGGCCAGGCCGAACAGCATAAAGAACAGGTCGGCCACCTGGGAACCCAGCCGGCCCCCCAAGTTGCGCACCCCGCCTTCGCTGGACCAGCTGTTCAGAGACTGGTCGGCGGCGCTGAAGGTCAGGAAGGCCAGCAGGATGAAGATACCCAGGGCGGCAAGCCCCATCCCCTGCAGCTCCTTTTTCAGCTTTTCCTTGCGGGCGTCGTCCACGGGCCGGTTCACACGAGTTGGTAGTCGATGGAAAAGGCCGGCGGGGTCATGATGGCCTTCTTCACCGAACAGAGACCGGCGGCCTTGACGATGGCGCCGCGGTATTTTTCCGGAAAGTCGGTTGGCAGCTTGATGGTCAGATTGACCGCTGCCAGGCGGCGTTTGCCCTGCTCGTCGGTCTCAAAGACCGCCTCTTGGGCAAGCTTGACCCCTTCGGTGGGGATGCGCCGCGCCCGGCAGAACTCCATCACATACACCCCGGCGCAGGTGCCGATGGCCCCCAGAAAGCAGGCATAGGGAGACGGCGCCGCACCTTCGCCGCCGTCCTCGACGCTCTGGTCAGTTGCCAGGCTCAGGCCGTCGGGGTAGTGGGCGCTCACCCGCTTGTTGCCGTCAAGGGTGATCTCGATGGTCATGGATTAGGCTCCTTGGCCGGATCCTGCTTGGGTTGCTCGGCCGCTTGGCTGGCTTTCGGCTCGCGGTTAATGCTGAGCAGTTCACTCATCGACTCAAACTGGTCCATGTAGAGTTCAACCTCGCTGGTCTCCTGCAGCAGGAAATCTTGCCGCCGTTTCTCAAGGGCACGCTTGATCCCCTCCAGCGCCTTGAATTTGATCTGCACCTTTGAGCTCAGGTTGGCCCGGGCTTCATCAAAATTGGGGTACTGCAGGTTGATGAGCGGGTCATAGGACAGGCTGCGGGTCCGGAAGTTGGGGTATTCCCAGAGGATGTTTCCCTTGCGGTCCAGAATCTGGGCGGTCATGATCAGGTAGTTGTAGTCGGCTTCAAGGGATTCCATCAGGTTGGCCGAGACCATCCGTTCCGGGCGGGTGATGCCGCTGATCACTACGACCATCAGGGCGTCTAGGCTGTTTTTGTGGATCAGCTCGATTATGCCGTCGGTCTTCCAGAAATATTTATTGTACTGGATCGAGGCATCATCACGCCGTTCACGGCGGAAGAGCTGCTCCTTGAACAGGGCTTGCGGATCGGTATCCAGCATGGTCACGGTGTAGAAGCTGTTGGTATTCTTGATCAGCCGCGTCAGCGAGCGTTCATGGAGCCGACTCTGCCTGGTCAGCAGGGCGATCAGTTCCTCCCGTTGCGGGTGGCGGATGTCGGACTCGCTGTCCACGATGATCGGCACGATGCCAAGCACCTTGACCTGTTCGGCAAAACTGTCTTGCGGGACATTAAAATAGTTGTGGGCGCAGCCGCTGAAAAGCGGCAGCAGGGCCAGGCCCAGCAGCAGTACCAGCCGTTTCATGTCGCCTCCTCGCGTAGGATTGATGCAGACTCTGCAACTGGTTATCTATACCAGATGCCCACCACTATTTCCAGACCGTTCTGCCGGCCTCGGCACCGGGATATTTGATTGACAAGCGGGCTCGGCTTACCGTACTGTTCCGCTTAACAATCTGCTTATCGAGAGTGGTGGAGGGATAAGGCCCGACGAAGCCACAGCAACCGGTCCCCGCAGGGACGCCAGGTGCTAAATCCTGCCGCAAGGCGAAGATGAGCGAGGTTTTCGGCGTACACCACCCAAAGCCCCTGCTCATCATGAACAGGGGCTTTTGCATGTCGGTCGGCATCGTTCAGGAACAGAGCATCACCTTTGACGCAGGCATCAGGCTGGAGAGCGGGCGGATACTTGCGCCGGTGACCCTGGTCTATGAGACCTACGGCACCCTGAATGCCGATCGTTCCAACGCCATCCTGGTTGAGCATGCCTGGACCGGCGATGCCCATCTGGCCGGCAAGCGGCGGGAAGAGGACACCAGGCCCGGCTGGTGGGATGCCATTGTCGGTCCCGGCCGGCTGCTGGACACCGAGCGCTACTTCGTGATCTGCTCCAACGTGATCGGCTCTTGCTACGGTTCCACCGGTCCCACCTCGATCAACCCTAAGACCGGCAAACGCTACAACCTGACCTTTCCGGTGATCACCGTGCGCGATATGGTGCGGGCCCAGGAGCTGTTGCTCAACCATCTCGGCATTGAGCGACTGCTGACCGTGATGGGGGGCAGCATGGGTGGCATGCAGGCCCTGGAATGGGCCACCCAGTACCCGCAGCGGATCGCCTCGGCCATTGTGCTGGCCACCACTCCCCGGCCGTCACCCCAGGCCATATCGCTGAACGCCGTGGCCCGCTGGGCCATCTTCAACGACCCCACCTGGAAGAAGGGGGAGTATAAGCACAACCCCAAGGATGGCCTGGCCCTGGCGCGGGGCATCGGCCACATCACCTTCCTGTCCGACGAGTCGATGTGGCAGAAGTTCGGCCGACGTTACTCGGCCAAGGACGGTCTGTTCGACTTCTTCGGCCAGTTCGAGGTGGAACGCTACCTGAACTACAACGGCTACAACTTTGTGGACCGTTTCGACGCCAACTCCTTCCTGTATCTGGCCAAGGCGCTGGACCTGTACGACGTGGCCTGGGGCTACGAATCGATGGCTGAGGCCTTCGGTCAGGTGAGTGCGCCGATCCAGTTCTTCGCCTTTACCTCCGATTGGCTCTACCCACCCTACCAGACCGAGGAGATGGCCACCTGTCTGCAGGCACAGGGTAAGACGGCCGAGTACCACCTGATCCCCTCGGCCTACGGCCACGATGCCTTCCTGCTGGAACACGAGACCTTTGCCCCGCTGGTACGCACATTCCTGGACCGGGCCGCCGGAGGCTAGCGGATGGCCTGCCCGCAGGGGGTTGATTCCAAACTGTGGCGCAGTCTGCGCCACTCGGTTGGTCGGGCCATCGCCGATTTCGGCCTGATCAGGGAGGGCGACCGGATCTGTGTCGGCCTGTCCGGGGGCAAGGATTCACAGGCCCTGCTGCTGCTGTTGCGCGAGTTGCAGCAGCGGGCGCCGATCCGTTATGAGCTGCTGCCGGTCACGGTGGATGCCGGTTTTGCTGGTTTTGATTGCGAGGCGATCCAGCGTTTTGTGGAGCCGCTGGGCTTGGCGCTGCAGGTTGAACGGACCGACCATGCTGCGGTGATTAACGCCAAACTGCGGCCCGGCTCCTCATACTGTTCCTTTTGTGCCCGTCTCAAGCGGGGCGCACTCTACGGGGCGGCCCGACGGCTGGGCTGCAACCTGCTGGCCTTGGGCCATCACCGTGACGACTTCATTGAGACCCTGCTGATGAACCAGTTTTTCATCGGCACCCTCAAGGCGATGGCGCCCAGGACGGTCTGTGACGACGGCGATATCACCGTGATCCGCCCACTGGTCTACCTGGCCGAAGGTGAGATCATCGAGCTGGTCCGGCAGGCCGGCATCAGCTCAGTCTCCTGCTCCTGTCCGGTGTCCGGCGATCCCGATCAGCAGCGGCAGCGGATGAAGCGGCTGCTTAACGAGCTGGAGCGGGATATCCCCCAGGTCAAAAACAGTCTGCTGGCAGCCTTGGGCAACGTGCAGCCGCGGCACCTGCTGGATACAACCGTCCAAAAGACGGTTAACGCAAAGCATGAAAGCAAGGCGCAATGACGCAGAGAAATGCACGACTGGTAGCGTTGTTTGCTAACAGGAAACCTTCTTTGCGCCTCTGCGCCTTTGCGTTAAAATGGTTTTGATTGGAAAGGACTTTATATGATGCGTATCGGACATGGCTATGACGTCCACCGGCTGGTGGATGACCGCAAGCTGATCATGGGCGGGGTGGAGATCCCATGGGATAAGGGGTTGCTGGGGCACTCCGACGCAGACGTGTTGTTGCATGCGGTTGCGGATGCTCTTTTAGGTGCGCTGGCCATGGGGGATATCGGCAAGCACTTCCCCGATACCGACCCGGCCTTCAAGGGGGCTGACTCGATGAAGCTCTTACAGCACGTGGTTGGGTTGGTGCGGGGGCGCGGCTACCGGGTCGGCAACCTGGATGCCACCATCATTGCGCAAAGGCCCAAGATGGCACCCCACATCCCGGTCATGCGGGAGAACATCGCCCGGGCCTGCGGGGTGGAGGTTGACCGGATCAACGTCAAGGCCACCA
>DFYU01000140.1 GCA_002383415.1 Geobacter sp. UBA4074 | reverse complement strand
CGGCCCAGACGTTGGCGGCCGAGGTTTGCATGCGGGGATTGACCCGGATCGAACCTTTCTCCCCCAGGGTGATGCCGGCTGCTGCGGCCAGACTGCTGTTGGGCCGGGTTCCCAGGCCCACGATCACCAGGTCAGCCGGCAGGGTACGCTGGTCGGTGACCACAGCGGTGACCAGCCCATTGGCAGCCTCATAACCGGTCAGTGATTCGTTCAGATACAGCTCCACGCCGATCTCCCGCAGGGCATCCGAGACCAAAGCACCCATGTCCGGGTCCAGGGTGCCCATCACCTGCTCTCCGCGCTCCACCAGTGCCACCTGCAGCCCCTGACGCACCAATGCCTCGGCCATCTCCAGGCCGATGTNNTGTAGCCGCCCCCCACCACCACGGCGCGGCGGGGTAGCTGCTGATCCATGAATTGCTGCACCCGGATGCCGCTGGCCAGGGTGGACAGGCCGAAGATGCCGTCGCTATCACTGTTTGGCAGCTTGGGGAAGATCGCCTCGGCGCCGGTGGCGATCAACAGCTGGTCATAGGCTTCCCAGGCCTCGCTGCTGTCGGCCAGGCTGCGTACCCGCACCCGTTGGTTGCCCAGGTCCAGTTCGGTCACCTCGTGGCCGGTGCGGGCGTCGATGTTGTATTTATCGCGGAACTTCTCCGGGCTCCGGGCCACCAGTTTTTCAGGTCCGTCCACCAGTCCTGCGATGAAGTAGGGCATGCCGCAGGCCGAGTAGNNTCATGCCGGCGGCATCGCCGCCGATCACCACCAGACGTTGTTGTGTCATGCTGTGTCCCCTTGTGCTGCTTGTTATCAGTTTACATCATCTGACCCAGGCGGTAGCGCTGTTGTAGCAACTGCTGAAAAGAGCGTACCCCCTCCAGGGCGCTGCGCAAACGTCCCAGCTCCATCCTGTTCAGGTCGGCCAGTGCGATCCGGTTGTCGGGCTGGCGGCCGGCATTCATATCATCAACCTGGCTGCGCAGCCGAAACTGCACCAGACTGTCGTAGACTGCGGTCAGATCGTCAGCTTCCTGCGGGCTGAGCACCTCTGCCTGCTGCAGGGCCGCCAAGCGCTGGCGGGTGTTCTGTACCTGCAGGCCGTTGGCCAGGGTCAGGATCTTGACCCCTTCGGTGACAGCGAAGATGCCGGCCTTTTTCAGGTCCAGCAGGCCGCTGTGGGGGGGCTTTTCGGTCTTGATGCGGCCAAACCAGCCCAGGGGCACGCCGAAGCGCAGCAGGTTGGCGGTCATGTGGCCCAGGAAGGCGTCGTTGCCCACCAGACGACCGGAGACGTGGGCACGCAAGGCCTGTTCCAGAGTTGGGTCGCCGTACAGGGTGCGCATATCGGACACCATGCTGATCTTGAGGATGTTTTCGGGAGTTGGCACCCCAAACCAGTGGTTGAGCTGCTGTCGCCAGCCCTGCAGGCTGTGGCGCCACTGAGGGGTGCTGGCCATGATGCCGCCGGGGCAGGGAGGGATGCCGATCCTGATTACCGCATCGATCAGGGCCTCCGAAAATGTTTTCAGTTCTTCCACCTGCTGCTCCGGCAGGTCGTCGGCGTAGACCAGGGCGTTGTCCTGATCAGTGGTCAGGGTCTGTTCGCTGCGTCCTTCGCTGCCCAGCACCAGCAGCGCAAAGCGGTCGGTAAGCCCAGGAAACTGTTTTGAACGGACCAGCTCGGTCAGCCGGATCAGGATCCGGTCATTCAGGTGGGCGATCAGCCGCACCAGTTCGCTGATCGCTACCCCGGTGCCCACCAGATGTTTCACCAGGCCCTGGACCCGTTTGTGCAGCTCGGCCAGTTCGTCCAACCCGGCGGCCTCCTCAATCTCTCGCACCAGTTGTTGCGGCGAACGGGTCTGGATCCGCAGGATATCGGAGTCGGTGATGATGCCGGTCAGGCTGCCGTCCGGGGCAATAACCGCCAGACGGTGGATGCGGTGGCGTGAGAGCAGGTGCAGCGCCTCGAACAGGAATTCGTCTTCAGCGATGGTGATCAACGGGCTGTTCATCACCTGTTGCACGGTCAGTTCGGCCGGGTTGCGGCCCAGTGCGACCACCTTGTTGCGCAGGTCACGGTCGGTGATGATGCCCACCGGTTGCCCCTGTTCAGTGGTCACCAGGCTGGAGATGTTGCGTTCCCGCATCAGCGTGGCGGCCGTCACCAGCGGTACTCCGGCTTCGCAGGTGATCACCTCGCGGCGGCAGTACTGGCCCACCGGTTGGAACAGGACATTCAGTTCAGGCATGCTATTCACCCCTCATCATGGCACTGTTTGGCTGCTTCCGTAGGTCTGGTGACGCTGCTGTTCAGCATTCTGCCGCAGCAGGGGCAGCTGCCGTCCGGGCCGACGGACGATTGGGAGCGCATCATCTCGCTGGTTACGATGCCGGTCGGCACCGCAATAATACCATAGCCGATCACCATCAGCAGCGATGCAATCAGCTGCCCCAGTGGGGTCTGGGGGGCAATGTCGCCATAGCCGACGGTGGTCATGGTGACGATGGCCCAGTNNTCAGGTACATCAGGCTGCCGACGATCACCACGACGGTCAGTACGGTGGTCAGAAAGACGGTGATCTTGTGGCGACTGCGCCGCAAGGCCTGCCAGAGGTTGTTGCCCTCGCCCATGAACTGCACCAGGTTCAGGATGCGGAATATCCGTAGCACGCGCAGGATACGGACCGTGGCCAGGAACTGCAGGCCGGGGAAGAACAGCCCGGCGTAGCTGGGCAAGATCGACAGCAGATCCACAATGCCGAAGAAGCTGCCGGCGTAGCGCAGGGGGCGGTGGGCGCTGTACAGCCGCAGCGCATACTCGATGCTGAACAGCAGGGTGATCAGCAGCTCTCCGCCCAAGAGCCAGCTTCCCCAGCTATCATGGATGCCGGGGACGCTGTCCAGCATCACCAGCGCCACCGAAAGCAGGATGAAAACGATCAGAGCCAGGTCGAAGGCCTTGCCGGCCGTGGTGTCCGACTCGAAGATGATCAGGTAGATCTGTTGACGGAGCTGGCTCGCTTTGTTCATGGTGCGTGTCTCACTGTGCCAGCTGCTTCAGGATGCGTTGCAGGTTGCGCAGTTCCTCGCCGTAGCCGGACCAGTCACCCTGACGCTGCAGGTTGATCGCCTTTTCATAGCTGGCCATGGCCTGGCGGGCCAACTCAACGGTTGAGACGCCCTTCTGCGCTGCATCGGGTTGAATCGTTGTCGCAACTGCTACAGGCAGTTGTCGGCCGCCGAAAATCCGCTGCAGGGCCAGCTCCAGGGTCTCTTCCATCACCACTTCGTCGCCGAAGGCCACAATCACTCGCCGTAGTTCCGGCAGACCGGCCTTGTCGGCCGCTGCCAGAAACAGCGGCTGCACGTAGAGCAGCGATTTTTCGATCGGTATCACCAGCATGCTGCCGCGGATCACCTGGGAGCCGCGCTGGCTCCAGAGGGTCAGTTGCTGGGAGATGGCCGAATCCTGGTTGATCCGGGCGTCGA
>DFYU01000038.1 GCA_002383415.1 Geobacter sp. UBA4074 | reverse complement strand
GTTGTCGGCGCCGGTCTGCAGGGTGGCGATCATCGAGTCAGTGAAGTTCTGACGGGTAGTGATGATGTTCAGGTTGTTGGCCAGGTTCTTAGCTTGCGAACGCAGCGTGGTACTTGCATCCGTCAGGTCGGTCTGGGCTGCTGCAATGTTGGCAGTGGTGGCCCAGCTGCCAGCTGCCGAAGCAATTGACAGGCCAGTAGATGTAGCGGTGAAGGAGCTGACGGTCAGCGAGGCAGAGGCATCCTCGTTGAAGTTAACGGTCAGGTCCTGGCCGTCCAGCAGGTTAGTACCACGGTACTGGGAGTCACTGGCCAGGGTGTCGATCTGGCCGAGCAGTGCGTTGAACTGATCGGCGTAGGCTGCACGGTCGGTGGTGCTGCTGGTGCCCAGAGCGGCAGATGCCAGACCTTTAGCGGCTTCTACCAGGGCAGAGATGGCGGTGATACCGGCATCGGCAGCCTTGGCGGTCTGGATGGCCTCAGCCATACCGTCTTTCCGTACACTGAAGTCGCTGGCACGGTTGACGTGGGCCTGGGCGGCAAAGAAGTTGGTCGGGTTGTCAAGGGCGCTGTTAACCTGCTTGCCAGTTGAAAGCCGCTCCTGAGTGCGGTCGGTCAGCTTGGTGGTGGTTTGCAGTTGCAGCAGGTTGCTGCGCATACCGGCGGTGAGGGAGATGTCGTTGATAGCCATGATTCGTTCCCCTTTCTAGGGTTGTTGAGTTGCGGCCTTCTGGCCTTGGTATAGGTATCGACAGCTGTTGCAAAAACTTTAACATCTTTTTTTGATATGGCAACCGGTCATTCATTTTTTGACTGGTTACCGTTTGGCGGCCTCTAGCAACGCATGACCTACGGCATGGAACTGTCTCGCCGCTGCTGCCCAGTCGAGGTGCTGCATGTCCGCCGCAGCTCGCATCGCTTTACGCTCACGCTCGCTTTTATCACAATAGGCCAGCTCAAGAAGCTCAACTACCTCTTCAACCACAGCCTCCTGCCAATGACCTGTTTGCAACCCGCCCAGCATTGCGGTTACCGACTTGTACCTGTTTAGCACCCAGGCGTTAGCTACGTTGACCACATCCCTATGTCCGCTCTGATTCGAGGCAACGACCGTCCGGCCACAGGCCATATATTCGCACATGACCATGTTGTTGCCCCCTTCGCAACGGCTGGGGAAAAGACCAAGGTCACTTTCAGCATACAACAGTGTCATACGATGATTGGGAAACAAGGGGTGCAGCAGCACCCGTGACGCGTCCAGACCGTTACATTGAACTGTCTCCTGCAGCAACTCGTGGCAGGGGCTATCACGCCAAGCGAAATCAATCAGCCTGCTCTGCTGCATGCTCTGTAGCGAGTTGGGCCATGCATTGTGCCAACAGCAGGACAACCAGACATCGGCATGCTGCTGCATAAAAATCCGCATGGCTGCGATCACAATATCCTGCCCTTTACGAAACTCAAACTTACCACCGGAAAAAACAATAAAGCGGCCATCAGCAGAGCGAGAGGGCTGGCAATGAAACAGGTCTGCATCGACCCCCTGCAGAATCGTGCAGACGCGCTGCATGCCACCGATGCGCAGTTGCTGCTCACACCAGCTAGAGCCTGCCGCAATGTAGTCCCACCTCTCTGCTGCTGCTGCAATGAATGGAGCAGCCAACAGTTCATGCTCAAAGAAGCAGTAACCTATGTTAATGCGATCCCAGGCCGATGCATCATAGGGCCTAAAGTCATGCCCCGCAATGCAGTGCAGGGTGACCCCCTCAAGCGGCGGCAGCTTGCCAATCTCCAGCGTGAGCCGTTCACCTGCGACACCCCAGCCATGGGAGGAGCCCCTCGGCATGGCGACCTTCACGAGAGATTAAGCCCTACTGTTGCGGCAGTTTTGCGGATCATGTCCGCTAAATCGATGCGTCCGACCTCGCCCAAGATTGATAACCGCGACTTTAGGTAATCTACGATCTGATAATTTTGTGAGCGCAGCAGATCTAGCCGATGGCGAGCCTGCTCCGCCTTGCCGGCAGCCAGCTCGAGTACGGTAAGCAGCGCAAGCAGTGGAGGGTGTCCCGGGTGGCATTGCAACACTAGTTCTAGACGGTTAATGGCGCGTTGCACGTCACCCACATACAATTCGCAGGTGCCGTAATTGAAAGCGGCTTCCTTGTGGTCAGGTGCACAGTCAAGAGCCCACTGCGACATCTGCAGCGCCTCTTGGTAGCGATGCAACCCCATCAGGGCAAACCCTTTGTTAAAAAGTGCCACGACCGCCGCCGGCTGCAAGACAAGAAAACGATCCCACAGCTCGATCGCCTCGTCATAGCGTTTCAACTCGGCGGCCTGAATCGCCAGTTCCCGCAGCGCCGTCAGGTCATGGGGGGTTTCCGCCAACTTCTGCATGCCGAGGGTATGATAGGCGAGCTTCTTTTCGGATACGGTCTCGCCATCATCAAAGAGACCGCCGTAGTGATGCACCACAAAGCTGGCATCGTTAAGATCGTATCCAGCCTGCAGTGCGGTTTCTTCGATCATCTCATGCACCACACCGCTAAAACGGACCCGTGGGTCATTTGCAAAAAGGCGCACCTTGTTGCTGGGATGCCAGCCGCCGCCCTGTTCTTCGGCCGGGTAACGTCCGTCGTTGGCCTGCCAGCCATGGGGGTGGCAGATGGTGTAGTTACGGGTCAGGACATTCCAGGCCCTTTTCTTGCCGGCAGCCGTATGCACCAAGGTCCTGATCTGCCCATAATCACGATCAGAAATCACTTCATCAGCATCCAGCACCAGCACCCATGCCCCCTTCGCCTGCTCCAGGGCATGATTGCGGGCATCGGAGAAATTACCGTTCCAGGGAAACCGGTGCAGTTTAGCTCCAAAGGCCGTCGCGATGGCTTCCGTACGGTCCGTTGAACCGGTGTCCACCACAATCAACTCATGCAGCACTGGCTTGGCGCTGGCAAGACAACGCGCCAGACAGCCCTCTTCGTTCTTAACAATCATGCAAAGCGAGACCGACGCATTCCCCGCCTGGTTCAGTTGATCATACACGCCTATCTTGCGCCGCAGGCCGAGGGCCAACGCCAACACCTCGTCATCGACGCCGAAACGGACCAAAAAACTTTCACAAGCCTGCAAGGCCTTATCATCATATCCGCACTGACTGAACAACCGCGCCCTGACTACGGCCAAATGGCGGCTGTCCGGATAAACGCTCAACGCCTCGATCACAACCTGCAACGCGGCCGGCAGACGATCGGTCCGGGTAGCCGTTTCCAGAAAAACGGTTATTGCCTGATCATCCAGCGGATTAACCTCAACCGCCCGGCGTATTGCCTTCCAGGCCCGGTCTCGCTCACCCTTTCCCCATAACAGCACAGCAGTGGCCAGCCAGGCACTTCCGCAGGCAGGGTCTTGCTCTAATGCCTGAGCAAAGTAGCCCTCTGCGCGAAGCTGCATAGTATTCCGGGCAGCCAGTGTTCCCAGTACCATCAGCGAACGCGCCCTATTGCCCCCTAGAGTGATGGCCTGCTGGGCAGCAGCATCGGCTGCGGTCTCGTCGCCTAAGGCGGCATGACTAACGGCCTGAAGTTCACGAATCAGAGCCGGGTCCGTTGCTGGCGGCATCTCAGGCAGCAACGCCAGCAGATCCTGAAAACGGTTGCCAGATAACAGAAGGTTTGCAAGGGCACCATAGGCCGCAGGGTCGTCGGCAGCGCTGCGGATACCCTTCGAGATTAAAACATCCACGGCTGCATCAAGTTCGCCACGCTGGGCCAGCAGGTTGGCCTGTCGCATCGCCTCTGAGCGGACTTTATGACGCACTGCCGCCTCTTCTCGCTTCATGCTACCATACACGGCACTGCGGCTGACGAACCACTCTCTACTAG
>DFYU01000049.1:11666-12642 GCA_002383415.1 Geobacter sp. UBA4074 | reverse complement strand
CCGTCCTCGATATACTTCTTGGCGTTATCTCAGGCGCCGCCACCGGTAGTCATGGAGATGGCCACGAAGATGCCGGTGACGATGGTGCCGACGATTACACCGCCCAGGGCCTTGGGGCCGAGGGTGAAGCCGACGATGATCGGTGCGGCGATCGGGATGATGCCGGGGATGATCATCTCTTTGAGCGCGGTTTTGGTAACGATGTCAACGCAGGAGGCGTAGTCCGGCTTGCCGGTACCTTCCATGATCCCTTTGATCTCGCGGAACTGACGACGAACTTCCTCCACCACGGCGCCGCCTGCCTTGCCTACGGCCTCCATGCACTGGGCGGCGAAGTAGTAGGGCAGCATGCCACCCAGGAACAGGCCGACGATCACGTAGGGATCGGCCAGGTTGAAGTCGATATCCTTGCCCACAAGTTTCAGTTCGTCCACGTAGGAGGTGAACAGGATCACAGCGGCCAGGCCGGCGGAACCGATGGCGTAGCCCTTGGTCACGGCCTTGGTGGTGTTACCCACGGCGTCCAGCGGGTCGGTTACGGCGCGCACCGAGTCGTCCAGTTCGGCCATCTCGGCGATNNTCGGGCCGTAGGCGTCCATGGCCACTACGATGCCGGTCAGCGACAGCATCGAAACGGCAGCAATGGCGATACCGTAGACGCCGGCACATTCAAAGGCCACCACGATGCCGGCCGAGATCACGATCACCGGCAGGGCGGTTGATTTCATGGNNCGGTGATCCAGAAGATGGCGCCGGTTACGGCCAGACCCACCAGAGAGGTGATGAACAGGCTGTTGGCGCTGAAGGTCTCACCGGCAGCATTGGTGATGCCGGTCGGGAACATCTGGGCGGTCACGAAGTAGAAGGCGATGGCGGCCAGCACGCCGGATGCGATCAGGCCTTTGTACAGAGCCGGCATGATCTTCTGGCTGGCACCCAGTTTGACGAAGAAGGTGCCGATGATCGAGGCGATGAT
>DFYU01000049.1:11367-11535 GCA_002383415.1 Geobacter sp. UBA4074 | reverse complement strand
CGCCCTTGGTGAAGATGCCGCCGCCCAGACGGGCGAAGATCGAGATCAGCGAACCGCCGAAGCCCAGGCCAACCAGTTGCGTGACCACATCCTTGACCGGTGCGCCCGGCATCAGCTTTTGCAGAACAAAATAATAACCGGCAACACCCAGCAGGCCCAGACCAACCA
>DFYU01000049.1:11000-11354 GCA_002383415.1 Geobacter sp. UBA4074 | reverse complement strand
CGGTCAGGCCGGAGAAGATGGCGCCAACGGCGAAGCCGACAGCGGTCTTCATGCCCAGGGTGGCGAAGAGGGCGATGAACATCACCACGCCAACGACGGCGATGATGGTGTACTGGCGCTTCATATAGGCGCCGGCGCCCTCCTGGATAGCAGCGGCGATCTGTTGCATCCGCTCATTGCCCTGGGGCAGNNGCAGGCCCAGACCAACCACCAGCATACCGGTGATGGCACCGCCCTTGAAGGCCACGTTCAGGGCTTTGTGGATGCCGGATTTGGCTGCCTCGGTGGTGCGGATGTTGGCCCGGACCGAGACAAACATACCGATGAAGCCGGTCAGGCCGGAGAAGATGGCGC
>DFYU01000049.1:0-10967 GCA_002383415.1 Geobacter sp. UBA4074 | reverse complement strand
GCATCCGCTCATTGCCCTGGGGCAGCCCCAAAATCCATTGTGTCGAAACCAGGCCGTAGGCAACGGCTGCCGCGGCGCAGGCCAGGGCAAAGTAGACAGCATACTGTTCCATACCAAATCCTCCTGTGGGGTAATAACGCACCAGAGACATCGAAAAGTCTGAGGCTTTAAACGAAAAATTGTTAAAAGAATCCTGCTGCCTTGTCAATTGAAAAATCGGCAGCTGCGTAAGTCGTGCTCTGCCTGCTTGTCACCACCAGCAGCTGCATGCTATAAATACAACGAATACACGGAAGTAATTAACGCATAGAGGGGGCAGGATCATGAAGCTGGCATACACTGCTGCCGTGGCAGGACTAGTGGTCACGTTGCTGAGCGGCTGCGCTTCAAGAGGGGCGGTCGATGCGGTCCGTCGCGACGTGGACGAGACTAAAACCCGTATCTATTCTTTGGAAAAAGATCTGTCTACGGCACGTGAAGGGGAGAAGGGCCTCAAGGATGAGTTTGCTGCCTTGCGCAAGTCAGACGCGGATCTGCAGGCCTCGCTTGATGGCACGCGGACCGAGATGCAGGCCTTGGCCGGTAAGGTTGATGATTTTGGCGTCGGCACCAAGAAGTCGGCCGATCAACTGGTTCGTTACCGGGAGGATGTTGATCGCCGTATTGTTGCGATCGAGGACCGGATCGTCAAGTTGCAGGCAGCCGTGGACGAGTTGAACAAAAAGCTGCAGGAGGGGGTCCAGGCGACCGCCGTCACCGACACCACCCGGTCAGATACGCTGTATCAAAAGGGGCTTGAGTCGTTTAAGGCCGGTGATATGCCGACTGCCCGTACCCAGTTGACCGCCTTCATCGATCAGCAGCCGCAGCATGAGCTGGTTGCAAACGCCCGCTATTGGATCGGTGAGAGTTTTTATAGTGAAAAAAATTACGAGCAGGCCATCCTGGAGTTTCAGGAGGTGATCAAGCAGTTCCCTAAAAAAGAAAAGGCGCCCTCAGCCATGTTGAAGCAGGCCTTGGCCTTCAAGGCATTGCAAGACATCAAGAGCAGCCGCTACGTACTCGGCAAGCTGGTGCAGGAGTATCCCAAGAGTGAGGAAGCCAAGCGGGCGCGGGTGCTGTTGAAGGAGCTGAAATAGCGCTACTGATGTTGTGTGACACATGAAAAAAGGGCGGCCATTCGGGCCGCCCTTTTTTGTGGTTGGGAATGGTGCCTACAGCACGCCTTTGGTTGACAGTACGCCGCTTACCCGTTGATCAAGGCGTGTGGCCTCATCGAGGGCACGGGCAAAGGCCTTGAAGCAGGCTTCGATAATGTGGTGTACGTTGTCACCGTATAGCAGGCTGATATGCAGGTTGCAGCCGCAGTTGTTGCTGAAGGCCTGGAAAAACTCACGGGCCAGTTCGGTGTCGAAATTCCCCACCTTTACCTTGGGCAGCTCCACCTGGTAGACCAGGTACGGCCGGCCGGAAATGTCCAGGGTGACCTCAGCCAGGGTTTCATCCATCGGTACCCGCGCGAAGCCGTAGCGCCGGATACCCTGTTTGTCGCCCAGTGCCTGTCGTACCGCTGTGCCGAGCACGATACCGATATCCTCCACCGTGTGGTGGAAGTCGATGTCGATGTCGCCGTTGGCCTCAACCACCAGGTCAAACAGTCCGTGGCGGGCGAACAGGTTCAGCATGTGGTCCAAAAACGCGACCGAGCTGCTAATGGCCGTCTTGCCGCTGCCATCCAGATTCAGGCTGAGCTTGATACGGGTCTCGTCGGTGCTGCGTTCGATCTCTGCGCTGCGTGTCATGATAGATCAACTCCTGTTGCCTTATTTGCTGCCGTTATTGCCGTTGATGTCAAATTTTTGCAAGGGGTGCCCCTGCACCAGGTAGGCCTTGCGCTCTTTTACATCCCACAGCGAGAGGTACCCTTTCCAGCCCTTGTCGACGAGCAATTCCTTGATATGGCTCAGCACCTCAGGGCTCGGTTCTGAGTGGAAGGCGTTGTAGCCGGTGTAGCCGCCGGGCGGAATCAGCCGGTAGGCGCCGAAGCCTTGCGCCTCGTTGCGTTTCATCAGGGTGGTAGAGCCATCCTCTTCCCAGCGGTGTTCTTCGTAGACCGTCCAGCCGCAGATTGGGCACATGATCCGTTTGGAGCTGAAGCGTCCCCATGCCTCGGTATCGATCCGCGAGTAGTTGAAGCTGCATTGGTGACACTTTTCGTGCAATTCACTCAACTGCATGCTGCTCCTCCTTGCGGGCCGTGCGTCTTCGGTGACCGGCCCCTAACCAATGTCCCTGAGGGCGCTCAGGGTTTGTTCCATCTGCTGCCGGGTGCCGATTGAAATCCGCAGACCATGGGCCAGCAGGGGATCGCTGAAATGGCGTACCAGTATCTTGCGCTGATAGAGGCCGTCATAGATACGCCGTCCGTTACGATCGGGCGGCGTGGCAAAAACGAAGTTACCTTGGGAGGAGAGTACCTGATACTGTAATTTTCGCAACTCGTTGGTGAAAAATTCCCGCGTCTCCCGCACCTGCTCGCAGCGCTGTCGGAAGTAGGTCTGATCCTGCAATGCCGCCAGACAGGCGGCCTGGGCCAGACGATCCAGGTTGTAGTGGTCGCGGATCTTGTCCAGAGCAGCAATCACCTCGGGCCGGGCAATGGCCAGTCCCAGCCGCATACCGGCCAGGGCATAACTCTTGGACAGGGTGCGGGTGATGACCACGTTATCAAAGCGCCGCACCAGATCGAGGGCGTTTGTTTCGGCAAAGTCGGCATAGGCCTCATCCACCACCAGCATGCCGTCACAGCGGCTGGCCAGCTCTTTGATGTAGTCCAGCGGGAAGGCAAACCCCAGCGGGGCGTTGGGTGAGGTCAGGAACAACAGCTTGCCGGCATAGCGTTGCGGGAAGTCGCTGATCCGGCAGTCATCGGTCAGGCCGAAGGTGCGCACCCGGGCCCCCTGAATCTCAGCCAGGGTGGCGTAGTAGGAGTAGGAAGGGTGTATAAAGGCGATCTCCTCTCCCTCAGCCGCAAAGGCGCGGATCAGATTGTTCAGCACCTCATCGGAGCCGTTGGCCATGATGATCCAGGAGGGGTCGAAACCGTACAGCTCACCGGCCGCCTGTCGCAAAAGCGCACTGGAAGCGCTGGGGTAGGTGCGCAACGAGGCGGCGTCGTCACCCAGTTCGCCCAGGATCGCCTCTCGCACCTTGGGCGAGGGCGGATAAGGATTTTCGTTGGTATTCAGCTTGATCCAGGAGGCGATATCCGGCGGTTGGTAGCCGGGCACGTAGCCGGCCATCTCACGGATGTTTGACCGCAGAGGTATCATTGTCCATTCCCCAGGCGGATGCTGACTGACTTGGCGTGGGCCTCAAGCCCTTCCAGGCCGGCAATCTGCACAATTCGGCTGCCCAGCCGTTTCAAACCTGGCTCCGAGAAGCTGATGATGGAGGACTTTTTGACAAAATCGTCCACCGAGAGCGGTGAGAAGAAGCGGGCCGTGCCGCCGGTGGGCAGGGTGTGGTTGGGGCCGGCCAGGTAGTCGCCGGCCGCCTCGGGAGTCCAGTGTCCCATGAAGATGGCACCGGCATTGTCGATCAGCGGCAGCAGGCCAAACGGGTCGCTGACCGCCAGCTCCAGGTGCTCCGGTGCGATCCGGTTGGAGAAATCGGCTGCCTCGGCAAGGGAGCCGGCCACAATGATGGCGCCGAATGTATCCCAGGATGCCCGTGCAATGGACTCGCGTGAGAGCTGAGCCAGTTGCTGCTCCACCTCTGTCGCCACGGCCTGGCCAAAGCTGCGGTCGGTGGTGATCAGGATTGAGGAGGCCAGTTCATCATGCTCGGCCTGGGAGAGCAGGTCGGCAGCGATATGAGCCGGGTTGCCACTGCCGTCGTTGATCACCAGAATCTCGCTGGGGCCGGCGATCATGTCGATTCCTACAGCGCCGAAGACCAATTGCTTGGCCGTGGCCACGTAGATGTTGCCAGGCCCGGTGATCTTGTCCACCCGTGGTACCGTGGCGGTGCCGTAAGCCAGGGCTGCCACGGCCTGGGCGCCGCCGACCTTGAAGATGCGGTCCACGCCGGACAGCCTGGCTGCAGCCAACACAGCCGGGTTGATCTCGTTGCCCGGTGTGGGGCAGACCATGACGATTTCCCGTACGCCAGCCACCTTGGCCGGGACGGCGTTCATAATCACGCTGCTGGGGTAGCTGGCCTTGCCGCCTGGCACGTAAATGCCGACCCGGTTCAGGGGCGATACCTTCTGGCCCAGCAGGATGTCCGGCTCTTCGGTGGAGAGCCAGGTCTGTTGCTTTTGTTTTTCATGGAAGCGGGCTACTCGCTCCACCGCCAGCTGCAGGGCCGTCAGGTCGTCGGTCGGCACGGCTGCGACGGCTGCGTCAAGCTCGGCCTGGGTGACTTCCAGGCCGCTGGCGTCGCTGAGACCCATTCGGTCAAAACGGTTGGTGTACTCCAGCAGGGCAGCATCACCTTGCTGGCGAACGGCGTTGATGATGCCGCGCACCGTCTCCAGCACTTCGGCCGAGGTTTCTTCGCCGCGGGCCAGGATGGAGGCAAACTGATCGTCAAAGGTTGCGTCGTTGATGTCGAGAAACAGCACGTGGCTACTCCGTTACAGAATCTTTTCCAGGCCATCGATAATGCCCCGGATCCGTTGGTGTTTGGTCTTGAGTGAGGCCCGGTTCACCACCAGCCGGGTGGTGATCTCGGCGATGGTCTCTACCTCCACCAGGCCATTCTGGCGCAGGGTCTCACCGCTGGAGACCAGGTCCACGATCCGTTCGGCCAGACCCACCAGTGGACCCAGCTCGATGGAGCCGTAGAGTTTGATGATCTCGGCCTGAACCCCCTGGGCGCTGAAATGCCGTTCCGCCACGGTGGGGTACTTGGTGGCCACCCGAACATGGGACCAGTGAGTGGGATCGACGTTTGCGGCACGGTTGGCCGGCTCGGCCACCACCATCCGGCAGTAGCCGAACTTCAGGTCCAGCGGCTCGTACAGGTCCTTCTCCTGCTCCAGCAGGGTGTCCTTGCCGACGATCCCCAGGTCGGCACAGCCGTACTCCACGTAGGTGGGTACATCGGTGGCCCGTACGATCAGGGCACGCAGCTTCTGCTCGGGATAGTCGAATACCAGCTTGCGGGAGTCGTCCAGCATGCTGCTCAGGTCGAAGCCGATCTTGCCGAACAGTTCGATTGATTCTTCCAGGATGCGTCCTTTGGGGATGGCAATGGTCAGGGTGTTGTTCATGACTCGGTCACCCGCTCGATCACGGCGCCCAGGGCCGACAATTTGGTTTCGATATGCTCATAACCGCGATCCAGGTGATAGATGCGTGAGATTTCGGTGGTGTTATCAGCCACCAGACCGGCCAGTACCAGTGAGGCCGAGGCCCGTAGGTCGGTGGCCATCACCGGCGCCCCAGACAGCTTTTTGATCCCTTTGACCGTGGCCGAGTTGCCTTCCACGGTGATGTCGGCGCCGAAACGTTGCAGCTCCGAGACGTGCATGAAGCGGTTTTCGAAGATGTTTTCACTGATCACGCTGGCACCGTCCGCCACGCACATCAGGGTCATGAACTGGGCCTGCATGTCCGTCGGGAAGCCGGGATAGGGGCGGGTCCTGATGTTGACCGCCTGGGGACGCTTGGGCCCCTTGACCCGCACCACGCCATCCTTGTTGCTGATCTCCACCCCGGCGTCCTGCAGCTTGAAGCAGAGGGCATCCAGGTGTTCCAGCTTCATGCCGTGGATCTTGATGTCGCCGCCGGTGATGGCTGCCGCGATCATGAAGGTGCCGGCCTCGANNCGGATGGTGTCGGTACCGGCCCCTTCGATCTTGGCCCCCATCCGGTTCAGGTAGTCGGCCAGGTCGACGATCTCCGGCTCGCGGGCTGCGTTTTCCAGTACCGTCTCGCCCTTGGCCAGTGCCGCTGCCATCATCAGGTGCTCGGTGCCGCCCACGGTGGAGATGTCGAAGTTGATCCGGGCGCCCTTGAGTTGCTTCTTTGAGATGGCCTCAACGTAGCCATGCTCCAGCCGGATCTCGGCCCCCAGGGCCTTTAGACCCTTCAGGTGCTGGTCAATGGGGCGGGCGCCGATGGCGCAGCCGCCCGGCAGGGAGACCCGCGCCCGGCCGAAGCGTGCCAGCAGGGGGCCCAGCACCAGCACCGAGGCCCGCATGGTCTTAACCAGGTCGTAGGTGGCCTCCACGGTGTTGATGGTTGCGGCATCGATCCGCAGGGTCGAGCCGGTGCGTTCGATGCCGGCCCCGAGGGATTCCAGCAGTTTGATGGTGGTGGTGATGTCGCGCAGTTGCGGGACATTGGTGATGGTGCTGGCGCCTGGCGCCAGTACAGCGGCGATGCAGATCGGCAGGGATGCGTTTTTCGAGCCGCTGATGGTAACGGCGCCCTTGAGGCGGTTGCCACCTTTGATGATCAGTTTATCCACGGGTATCTATCTCCAAAAGCAAATGGTGCAATACTACTCTATGGCGGCGGAATGTAAAGGGCAAAACAGGCTGGCGGTCTCCCTGCGACTGCGGTTAGCGGTGAGCTGGCAGCAGGCGGGGCAAGGCGCCCCGTATCTCGAAGAGCGGGCCGTTGGCGATCTCCTGGTGGCTGCCGTCGTCCACGCCGTATGCGCTGTCCGGTGCCGCCCAGGCGTACAACTTTTGCGAATCCAGTAGCACCGGCTGCTTGGGTACTGAAAAAACCCGGCGCTGCATTGCCTCATCAAACAGGCCGACACAGCCGTGGGAGGCTGGCCGTCCCGGCAGGTCGCGGGCATGAATCCAGTAGCCGACGTTCTTGTCGTCAAAGTGAAAACGCAGGGCGTTGTCCATCGGATACTGGCCGCCCTCTTCGCCGGGAACCTTGTACAGCGAGGAGGTGTGGGTCAGGTGGCGGGCGTCGATCCTGAAAATTCCGAGCGGTGTCTCGTTGCCGGCCTTGCCGGTGGCCGCCGGCATGGAAAATTTCAGTTTGCCCCGCTCGTAGGCGCCGATCCACTGTTCGGTCACATCTAACAGCAGGTATTTGCGGTGGCGCCTGGCCGGTTCATACTCCTGCGGCAGTGGCGTGTAGTCGCGGATATCGTCCATGCTGGCCGGTTCCTTGATGGTCATACCGGGATAGACGTGGCGCCGGTCGATCCGGTTGAAACGAGCCACCCAGATCCAGTCCTTGCCGTAGAGCGATTCCAGGCTGTCCTGGGGGCGGATAAAGCGCCCCCGCCATTTGATCGACTTCAGGCTGGGGTACTCAACCCTCGTCAGGTCCTCGTCGGACTTGTCCAGCAGTGACGCGGCCGGTTCATCAACGGCGTCCGGTGTCCGCAGCACGGTGAACCCCACCAGCAGGGAGGTAAAAAGGCCCACCAGTACGATGCGATGGGTCCAGCGCATACGACTGGGACGCATGGCAGCTTACTCCACCGTCACGCTTTTAGCCAGGTTGCGGGGCTGGTCCACATCAGTCCCCTTCAGCACCGCCACGTGGTAGGCCAGCAGTTGCAGCGGCACCGACAGCAGGATCGGGTCCAGGTCCTCCCCCAAGGTGGGCAGCTCCAGCACCGCCTCGGCCTTGGCCTTTACGTCGTTGTCGCCTTGGGTGCAGATGGCGATCACGCGCCCACCGCGGGCGATGACCTCCTCCATATTGGAGAGGGTCTTGTCGTAGGCGCTGTTCTTCGGTACCAGCACCACCACCGGCATCTCTTCATCGATCAGCGCGATCGGGCCGTGCTTCATCTCACCGGCGGGATAGCCTTCGGCGTGGATGTAAGAGATCTCCTTCAGTTTTAAAGCCCCTTCCAGGGCGATCGGGTAGTTTTTGCCGCGGCCCAGGTAGAGAAAGTCGCGGGCATGCATGTACTTCTTGGCGACTTTTTCTGTCGCATCATTGATCTCCAGGCACTGCTCCAGCAGCTCAGGGAGTTTTTTAAGGCCGGCGATCATCTGGCGTCCCTGGGCGGTATCCAGTCTGCCGATGGCCCGTCCCAGCCGGATCGTGAACAGATGCAGGGCCGCCAGCTGGGTGACAAAGGCCTTGGTGGAGGCCACGCCGATCTCGGGGCCGGCATGGGTGTAGAGTACGCCGGCCGCCTCGCGGGCGATGGAAGAGTCCAGCACGTTGCAGATGGCCAGGTTAAGTGCCCCCAACTGTTTGGCCTCCCGCAGGGCCGCCAGGGTGTCGGCAGTCTCGCCGGACTGGGAGATCACCATCACCAGGGTGGACGGGTCAATCACCGGCTTGCGGTAGCGGAACTCGGAGGCGATATCCACCTCCACCGGGATGCGGCAGTGTTCCTCGATCAGAAACTTGCCGGTCAGGGCGGCGTGCCAGGAGGTGCCGCAGGCCACGATCACCATCCGGGAGATGGTCTGCAGGGTGGCATCGTCATAGTGCAGGTCTTCCAGATGGACGTCGCCCATCTCTTCCCGAAAGCGTCCCGCCAGGGTGTCGCGCACTGCCCGGGGCTGCTCGTGGATCTCCTTGAGCATGAAGTGCTTGAAGCCGCCCTTCTCGGCCATCAGGGGCGACCAGTCGATATGGCGTACCTTTTTTTCCAGCGGCTGTCCGGCGATGGTCGAAAAGGCAGCCACGCCATTGCGGAAGATGGCCAGGTCGCCATCCTCCATGAAGACCATCTCGCGGGTATGGGCCAGGATGGCCGGTATGTCTGAAGCGACGAAGAATTCCTGGTCAGCCAGCCCCACCACCATCGGCGAGCCGACCTTAGCGGCGATCAGGGTGTCCGGTTCGTTGAGGCAGAGTACGCAGACCGCAAAGGCTCCCTGCAGTTCCTGCAGGGCAGCACGGACCGCTGCTTCAAAGCCCAGGCCCTGTTTATGTTTTTCCTCCACCAGGTGGGCGATCACCTCGGTGTCGGTCTCGCTGGAAAAGCTGTGGGCCGCGGCCTTGAGTTGTTCTTTCAGGGCGAGGTAGTTTTCGATGATCCCGTTATGCACCACCACGATCGAGCCGGCCTTGTGGGGATGGGCATTGGTCTCGGAGGGGCGGCCGTGGGTGGCCCAGCGGGTGTGGCCGATGCCGATGGTGCCGTCAAGAGGTTGCTCTTGCAGCAGCTTGGCCAGGTTGATGAGCTTGCCTTCGCTGCGGCGTACGGCGATGCCGGTCGGCTGCAGGGTGGCGATGCCGGCCGAGTCGTAACCGCGGTATTCCAGTTTGCGTAGGCCCTCAAAGATGATCGGGGTGGCCTGTTGAGGGCCGATATAACCGACGATGCCGCACATGGTTGCGTTCGTTCCTTTCCGGTTGCCGCTGGTGAGCGGTAACATGTCAAACGATCCTGTCAAGAATTTGCTAATTTCACTTAATTGCGCTGATAAGTCAAGGGTTTCTGGTGTGTCCGGAATCCCTTGTTGGTGGTGATGCGGGTACCGTTGGTATCGCGCTTACAGGCTTGAATACGCCACCGGTTTCACCTATGATTCTAATCGACAATTATTCAAGGAGTTGCTGAGCATGCACGTTGAGCAGATGAAGGCGGTGTTGCGGGAGATTCTGACCAAAACCGATCTGACCCCCTGCGTGGTTGGCCATCGCGGAGTCGGCAAGACCGCCGGCATTGTGCAGGTCTGCCGGGAGATCGGCTGGCGTTACCAGTCGTTGCGCTTGGGACAGATGGAGGTGGGCGATCTGGTGGGCATACCGTACCGTGAAGGGGATATCATGCACTGGTCGCGCCCCTCCTGGTGGCCGGCCGATGACGATCCGCCCACCCTGGTGCATTGTGATGAGTTGAACCGGGCACAGCAGGAAGACACCCTGCAGGCCATCTTCCAGTTTGTGGAACCGCCGGCCGAGGGACTGCAGCGTTCGTTGCACACCCATCGACTGCATCCGCGCCATAAAGTAGTGGTCACCATCAATCCGCCCGACGGCAGCTATCAGGTGGCTACCCTGGACCGGGCCCTGATCGACCGGATGGTGATGCTGTACGTGGAGACCGATTATCAATGCTGGGCTCGCTACGCTGTGGCCCGTGAGCTGGATGGCGACGTACGCGGCTTCCTGGCCGGCAATAGCGGTATGCTGGCCAAGCAGGGGGCGCCAATGGAGATGCAGGTTGAGCCCACCGAACGTGGCTGGGAGATGGTCAGCGCTCTGCGGCGGCACTGCCGTTTCCCCGGCGATCTGGCCATGGAGGTTTATGCCGGCATTGTGGGTAAGGAGGCGGCCATCACCTTTATGCGCTGGCTGGCTGATCGGGCTGGCCGGCCCTTGACCGCCCGCGAGGTGCTTGATGACTGGCCCCGTGTGGCTGAGCAGGCCGCTGCCCAACGTGACGACGTGCAGGCCGCCACCATCAACGACCTGCAGGCAACGCTGCAAACGGAGTCTGGGTTGGACAGTCTGCAGGAACAGCATCTGGTGGCCTATATTGCGGTGCTGCCCCGTGACCTGCGGTTCGGCTTCGTCAAGACGCTGCTGCGGATACCGGTGGTGGCCCTGGCCATCAGTCAGGACAAGTATGACCAGGTCATTTTTGAGGCCATCAAGGCGATCGGTGCCGAGGCGGAAACGTCAGCGGCATAACTGGACAGGTCTCAAGAGCGCGGTATGCTGACAACCGTGGAAGATACTTTGCACCAGAGAGGAGGACGATGTGACGACCAAGCTGCAGGTGGTATTTTACAGTATGTATGGCCATGTGTATCGGATGGCCGAGGCGATAGCCGAAGGGGCACGCCGTGTGGAAGGTTGCGAGGTGCAACTGCTGCAGGTGCCTGAACTGATGCCGGACGAGGCGCTGGAGAAGTCCGGCGCCAAGGCCGCCCGGGCCGCCTTTGCCCATATTCCGGTCGCTGAGCCAGCCCAGTTGGCTGAGGCCGATGGGATCATCTTCGGCACGCCGACCCGCTTCGGCAACATGGCGGCCCAGATGCGTAACTTTCTGGACCAGACCGGCGG
>DFYU01000020.1 GCA_002383415.1 Geobacter sp. UBA4074 | reverse complement strand
CCGGCAAGACCATGCTGGCCCGCCGTATCCCCTCGATCCTGCCAGGCATGGGCTTTGACGAGGCGATCGAGACCACCGCCATCTTCAGCGTCAGCGGCCTGCTGGACAACGGCACCGCCCTGGTGACCCAGCGCCCGTTCAGGGCCCCCCATCATACTATCTCGGACGTTGGCCTGATCGGTGGCGGCACATCTCCCAAGCCCGGCGAGGTCTCGCTGGCCCACAACGGCGTCCTGTTTCTGGATGAACTGCCGGAGTTCAAAAAACACGCCCTGGAGGTGCTGCGCCAGCCGCTGGAGGATGGCCGGGTCACCATCTCGCGGGCCCTGCAATCGCTGACCTATCCGGCCCGGGTGATGCTGGTGGCGGCCATGAACCCCTGCCCCTGCGGCTATCTTGGTGATCCTGCCCATAGTTGCTCCTGCACACCGCTGGCCATCAAACGGTACCGCTCCCGTATTTCGGGGCCACTGCTAGACCGGATCGACCTGCATGTCGAGGTGCCGGCCGTGGCCTATCGCGATCTCTCCGACCGCCGTGACGGTGAAGACTCCAGCACCATCTCCGGTCGCGTCGTGCAGGCACGCAGTATCCAGCAGCAACGCTTCAGCGGCAGCAAGGTACATTGCAACGCCCAGATGAACACACGCCTGATCCGCAAGCACTGCGAGCTGGACCCGGCTGGCCACCGCATGCTGGAGCTGGCCGGCGAGCGGCTGGGCTTTTCAGCCCGCAGCTACTCGCGCATCCTCAAGGTGGCCCGCACCGTGGCCGACCTGGCCGGTTCAGAGCAGATCCGTGAGTCCCACCTGGCCGAGGCGATCCAGTACCGTTCACTGGACAGAAAGGTGCCCAATGCCTGAACTGATTGTCATCGATACCGACTACATCAAGCTGGACAGCCTGCTCAAGCTGGCCAACCTGGTGATGAGCGGCGGTGAGGCCAAACTGTTGATCCAGGAAGGACAAATCAAGGTCAACGGCCAGGTGGAGACCCGCCGTGGGCGCAAGCTGTATCCTGGCGATCTGGTGCAGGCTGCCGACCGGCCGCCGGTGCGGATCACCGGGCAAAAGCAGGACCATTAAGGAAAGAGGAGGCAGACCATGCTGCAAGAGTTCAAGAGTTTCATCATGAAAGGCAACGTGCTGGATCTGGCAGTCGGTGTGATCATCGGCGCCGCCTTCGGCAAGATCGTCAACTCGGCGGTCAACGACCTGATCATGCCGGTGGTGGGCCTATTCATGGGCAAGGTGGACTTCAGCAACCTGTTCGTCACCCTCTCCGGCGGCAGCTTCCCCACACTGGCAGCGGCCAAGGAGGCCGGCGTGCCGACGCTTAACTACGGCATCTTCCTCAACACCGCCATCGATTTTGTGATCATGGCGCTGGTGATCTTCATGATCATCAAGGCCGCCAACAAGGTCCGCAAGGCGGAAGAAGCGGCCCCGGCCCCTCCGGGACGGGAATGTCCCTTCTGCAAATCCGCCGTGCACGACGAGGCTACACGCTGCCCGAACTGCACCTCGGAACTGCGTTAACAGACTCGCCGAGGAACCGTAGATGGATCGCACCCTGTTCAAGACACTGCTGGCCTTTGCCGGTGCCGTACTGTTCCTGTATCTGCTGTACGCGATCCTGTCGCCGTTTCTGGCCCTGATGATCTGGGCCGGCGCCATCGGCAGCGTCACCTACCCGCTCTACCTGCGTCTGCTTGCTCGTTGTCAAAAACGTGAGATCATCTGCGCCGGCCTGATGACCACTGCCGTCACCCTGGCCCTGGTGCTGCCGATGATCGGCATGATGATCGCACTCTCCCATGAAGTGGCCATCGCTTACCACTACCTGGAACGGCTGACCGCCGGCAGCGACGGCATGACCGTGGACCGGCTGCTGCAGCATCCGCTGCTGACTCCGCTGCTGGAGCGATTGCAACCGTTGATCGACCCCTTCAACCTTGATCTGGAGGGTATTTTACTGCCGGCGCTCAAACAGGGACTGTCGGTACTGCTCAACTACTCCACCGGGGTGGTCAAAAACCTGCTTGGTTTTGTACTCAAGATGGTGCTGCTGGTGATCACCCTGTTCTTTCTCTACAAGGATGGCGCCTATTTCATGCAGCGCTGCTGGCAGTTGCTGGAATTCAACCAACAGCTGCAGGCCCGCATCGTGGACACCGTGGGCCGGGTGCTGCGGGCGGTAATGTACGGCGTGATCCTGACCTGCATGGTGCAGGGCACCCTGGGTGGTCTGGCCTTCTGGGCCACCGGCCTGCCCTCGCCGCTGTTGTTCGGCACCCTGATGGCGCTCTGCGCGCCGATCCCCTTTGTGGGAACCGCCCTGATCTGGTTGCCGGGGGCAATCTACCTGCTGACCCAGGGCCAGACAGCTGCCGGCATCTCCTTGATCATCTGGGGCGCCCTGGTGGTCAGCAGCATCGACAACGTGCTGCGCCCCTTATTCATCAGCACCAACGCCAAGCTGCCGATCCTGCTGATCGTGTTCGGTGTGCTGGGCGGCTTCCTGGCCTTTGGCCTGTCCGGTGTGGTTGCCGGTCCGCTGGTGCTGGCGGTGGTGCTGGTCTTTCTGGATGCCTACCGCGCCGACAGTATATTGCCGCCGGCACAAGGCGCCGATAGCGATGCCTGAAATGTTTTCCTGCGTCGGACGGAACTGCTGCGCCAACCAACCGGTCACAGGCTAGCGACAAATTTTGTTACTGAGCGTGACGCTCGCCAGAACCATACCCTGCCGCCCCACTGCGCCCGCCCGTAACACACCGAAATAAAAAGCGAATATTTTAAGCGCTGCTCGGCACGCATTATGCTTTTAGGCCAACACCAACACCGGACATAGATACACGACAATACTAAACCACCCGCGAGGGTGGGACGGAAAGCCCACGGGTCTCCCCGAGACAGCCGGGTCGCCGAACTATCTGACCAACATGATAGACGCGATCCGGTTTTTTCATGCAGGGAGCACACAGAATCATGGCACTCACCATTTCGAGATCTACGACCGGTTGGCTTGCGACACTGATACTGACCTGCTGTCTCGCCCTACTTACGCCTGCCGATGCCGTGCAGGCAGATATGCTGGTCGAACTGCAGACCAGCCCCAACACGAAACAACCTGCCGCCTTGCAGCAGTCCCGCACGCCCGACTCCACAATCGCTCTTAACGACAGGGGGGATCTGGTTATCCGTTACAAGGAAGCCACCTTGACGATCGCCTACACGCTCAATGAGACCAACGCTGCGTTCCCATCGGCTCAGCATAACCCGCTGCACCACCTTGAACCTCCAGCCATGTCGGGCGTCAGCCTGGCATTAGCAATCGCCTTTTAGCACTCGCTTTCCTTTCCAGCACTGCCCCTGCGCCGAACTGCGCGCTGCCCGCGCACAGCAAGCACCCTTTTCGTGGTGCTTGTGCCGACAAAATCATTGTATACACATCGGCAACATTGTATCATTTTGTCCAACTGCTCACCGTAAAGGACAATGGATCATGCCCTGTATCTACATCTGCGACGACGAAGCCGGCATCCTGCGGTATCTGGCCAAGCTGCTCAAAGGCCACGGCTATGAGGTTGAGACCTTTACCACCGGCCATGACCTGCTGCAGCGCCTTGAGACCGCCGCCCCAGCATCGGCCTCGCTGCTGCTGCAGGATGTGCGTATGCCGGACATCGACGGCATCCAGATCCTGAAGCGGGTCAGAAAGCTGCGCCCCGAGCTGCCGGTGGTGGTGATGACCGCCCACGGCACCGTGGACGACGCGGTACACGCCATCAAGCTGGGGGCCTACGATTACGTGATGAAGCCGTTCCCCAAGGAAAAGATCCTGGGGGTGCTGACCAGGGCCCTGGAACACCACCGCCTGGCCGACGAAAACCGGCGGCTGCGCGTGGAACTGCAACGTGGCGGCAGTGATGAGATCATCTTCGCCTCGCCCCGTTTCCGCCAGGTCTACGACCTGACCCTGCAGGTGGCGGCCAGCGACGCCAACATCCTGGTCCTGGGGGAATCGGGCACCGGCAAGGAGCTGATTGCCCGCACCATCCACAGCAACAGTCCCCGCCGGGCCAAACCGTTCGTGTCGCTTAACTGCGCGGCGCTGACCGACAGCCTGCTGGAAAGCCAGCTGTTCGGCCATCTGCGCGGCGCCTTCACCGGCGCCATCATGAACCAGAAGGGGCTGCTGGAGGAGGCTGACGGCGGCACCCTGTTTCTGGACGAGATCGGCGATGTCAGCGCCGCGGTGCAGGCCAAACTGCTGCGCGTGATCCAGGAACGGGACTTCATCCCCCTGGGCAGCACCAAGCCCAAAAAGGTGGATGTGCGCTTTGTGGCGGCCACCAACAAGGACCTGCAGCAGGAGGTCAGTGGCGGACGCTTCAGGGAGGATCTCTACTACCGGCTGAACGTGATCTCGCTGACCGTGCCGCCGCTGCGGGAGCGACCCGAGGATATAGAACCGCTGGCACGACACTTCCTGCGACGCTTCGCCGCCCGGATGAAAAAGGAACTGCTCGATCTGGAGCCGTCGGCCCTTGAGCTGTTGCGCGGCTATCACTGGCCCGGCAACGTGCGCGAACTGGAAAACGTGATCGAGCGGGCCGTTATCCTGGCCCGCAGCCCGTACCTTTCGGCCGACCTGCTGCCGGTGGGCGGACGCAAGACGGAACCGGTGGCGCTGGAAACTGCGCCGCTGATCCCGTTGGACGAGGTGGAACGCCAGCATATCCTGGCAGTGCTCAAGCAGACCGGCTTTCACAAGAGCAATACCGCCGAGATCCTGGGCATCTCCCGCAAAACCCTTGATCGCAAACTGACCGAGTATGGGATGAAGAGCGCCCCGTGAAAAACGCTGCCGCCATCCGTCGCCGCCTGCTGCTGACGACGCTGCTGCCCCTGGTGGCAGCCCTGCTGGTCAGCTGGTTGGTGGGCGTCCGGCTGATCGCCGACCGGATCGAAGGCCAGGCCCGCACCAAGGTCCGCAGCGACCTGAGCGCCGCTCAGGAGATCTACGATGGCGAACTGGCCAACCTGGCCCATCGCGCCCGACAACTGGCCCTGATCCCCGAACTGGGCCGGGCTGTGCAACGGCTGTCCCGAACCGATCTGGAACGGATCCTGACCATGGCTGCGTCAGGCTTCCCCTCCAGTTTCGTCAGCGTGGTTGACCAGGCCGGACTGGTCCGCTACCGGCTCAACAACCCTACCTACACGGGCGATAGCCTGCAGCACTTCGCGCCGGTACAAGTGGCCCTGCGGGGCACCAGCGCCCAGGGCACTCTGCTGCTGACTTCCCAGCAGGCCCAGCGTGAACATCCCGCACTTGCCGCTTCGATGGCCATCCCGCTGCAAGCGTCCCCCCATGTCGAAGCAGACAGCCGCAGCAGCGAGCAACGCGGTCTGTTCATGGTGGCCGCCGCACCGCTGCACGACGCAAACGGCAGGCTGCTGGGTGCTGTCTGCATCGGCCAGTTGCTGAACAACAACCAGGCGCTGGTGGAGAGGATCACCCGCATCACCTCGCCGGGCCAAGCTACAGAAGACGGCCTGCAGCAAAACGCCACCCTGTTCCTGCACGATGTCCGTATCGCCACCACCGTCACTGACGAGAACGGCCAACGGGCCATCGGCACCCGCATGTCGGCCGCTGTGGCCAGCCAGGTGCTGGAAAAGGGTGAACTCTGGCACGATCGGGCCTTTGTGCTCAACCAGCGCTACTTTGCCGCCTACCAGCCGCTGCGGGACCCTGACGGCGCAATAGTCGGCGCGCTGTACGTCGGTGTGCCGGAGCAACCGTTCATCACCCTGCGACGCACCCTCAACCTGACCTTTGCCGGGCTGCTGCTGGCCATGACCACGCTGGGGCTGCTGCTGACCAGCCGCCTGGCCCGCCAGTTGGCCCAGCGGGAGGCAGAGATCCAGGCCTTCAATCGCACCCTGGAGGACAAGGTTCAGCAGCGCACCATCGAGCTTGAAGAAAAAAACCACCAACTGCTGCGGGCCGAAAAGGAACTGGCCCGTAGTGAGCGGTTGGCCGAACTGGGCATGCTCTCGGCCGGAGTGGCCCATGAGATCAACAACCCCCTGGCGATCATCAGGGGTAATGCCGAACTGTTGCAGATGGAGTTACCCCAACAGCAGGACAGTCAGGAGGAGGTACGGGAGATCCTGACCCAGGTGGGGCGTATCAACCGGATTGTGGGCAGCCTGCTGACCCTGGCCCGCCAGGAACGGCGCCAGATCAGCCGCTTTCCACTCAACCCGCTGCTGGACGAGATCCTGGACCAGATCGACCACCAGATCCCGCTGGAGGGCTACAGCATCGAACGGAGCTACCGCGAGCAGAACCTGCAGCTGCTGGCCGACCGTGAACAGCTGCGCCAGGTCTTTACCAATCTGATCCTGAACGGCCTGCAGGCCATGGAGGGCGGGGGCCGCCTGACCATCTCGGCCGGCACCAGCCAGGGGATGCAGGTCATCACCGTCACCGACAGCGGGCCCGGCATCACGCCGGAACAGCAGCAGCGGCTGTTCACCCCTTTTTACAGCACCAAGCAACACGGCACCGGACTCGGTCTGGCGGTCTCCTGGGGCATTGTGCGCAACCACGGCGGCAGCATCGAGGTGCATAGCGTCCCCGGCCAGGGCAGCGGCTTCGCGGTCAGGCTGCCGCTTGTCGACTGAAGCGCCGGTTGCAATACTGCCCCGCTGCGCTATGCTGTATAAAAATGCGGCAGATTCTTGTTTGTGCGAGCCAGCTCGTGCGGAGGTATCTCATGTGTTTCCGACGCAGCCTGTCCTACCTGGCACTACTTGTTCTGGTAGCTGCCTGCAGCCCCGACGACCAGCAGCCGGTCAAGGTCAACCTGTCCCCCAGCGCCCCGACCGCTGCAGCGCCGGCGGAAACGCCGGTCAAACCGTTACGGATCGGCATGGGCGGCATCATCACCCCCAAGGAAGGCTACCGCTACTATCAGCAGCTGCAGGGCTATCTGTCACAGCAACTCGGCCAGCCGGTGCAGCTGGTGGATCGCTCCAATTACGAGGAACTGAACCGATTGTTACAATCCGGCGGCATCGACGCCGCCTTTGTCTGCGCCGGTCCCTACGTAGAGGGCAAGCAACAGTTTGACATGCAGCTGATCGCCATGCCGCTGGTCAACGGCAAGTCGGTTTACCACGCCTACATCATTGTGCATAAGGACAGTCCGATCCAGAAGTTAAACCAGCTGGAAGGCAAGTCCTTCGCCTTCACCGACCCCAAATCCAACAGCGGCAAACTGGTGCCCACCTACATGCTGGCCCAGCTCAAAACAACCCCGGAGCGGTTCTTCAGCCGCCGCATCTTCACCTACGGCCACGACAACTCCATCAAGGCGGTGGCAGAGCGCCATGTGGACGGCGCCTCGGTGGACAGCCTGATCTGGGACTATACCGCCCGCAAATACCCCCACCTGACGGCCAACACCCGCGTGATTGCCACGTCTGAGCCCTACGGTATCCCGCCGGTGGTGGTTCGTCCCGGCATTGATCCAGCCCTCAAACAGCGTCTGCAGCAGGCCCTGCTCACCGTCCACCAGAACCCCGAGGGCAAGGCGATCCTGGACGGCATGCTGATCGACCGCTTTGTGCCGGGCGACGACCGCAACTACGACTCGATCCGCGCCATGAACCGCTGGCTCGCCACACAAGCTGCCCGATGATACGTACCCGTCTACGCACCAAGTTCATCGTCGGTTTCAGCGGTCTGTTCCTGTTGTTCTGCCTGCTGTTGCTGCTGCTGGTTACGGCCCAGCTGCAGCGCACCATGAAGCACGAGCTGCGCAAGCGGGGTATCTCCATCGCCCGCCACCTGGCCGAGGCCGCGGTCACGCCGATCCTGACCGAGAACCGGGTGGCCCTGCAGCAAATTCTGACTGACTACACCAAAAACGAAACCGATATCCGCTACATTTACCTGGTGAACGACCGGCGCGAGGTACTGGGCCATAGCTTCAGCAGCGCCTTTCCCGGTGATCTGCTGAAGATCGATGCACCCCTGCCTCGCAATCAGACTGTGGTGGTCACCACGGTTGACGCCGGTGAAGAGTTGATTAAGGATGTAGCGGTGACGGTGCAGGGGGACTTGGCCAGGGTGCATGTGGGGCTGTCGCTGCAGGTGATCAACGACAGCCTGCGGCAACTGGTGTGGCAGCTGTTACCGTTTGCCGCTGCATTGCTGGCGCTGGGCGCCCTGGCCGCCTTTGCCGTCGCCTCCTCTATCACTCGACCATTGGCAGAACTGGCCGATGCAGCCAACCGGCTTGGACAGGGGCGGCGCGATGTGCAGGTGACGCTCAAATCACGGGATGAGATCGGCGAGCTGGCGTCAGCTTTCAATCGGATGACGCAAGAATTATCCCAGCAGCAGCACCAGTTGGAGGCCCTCAATCAATCCCTTGAACAGCGGATCGAAGTCGCCTTGCAGGAGCTGCGCCTGCGCGATCAGGCCCTGATCGCCCAGAACCGTCTGGCGGCCATGGGGGAGATGATCAACAACATCGCCCACCAATGGCGTCAGCCACTGAACAACATCAGCCTGATCGTGCAGAACATGAAGTACCTGAATGGCAGCGGTCAACTGACCCAGCAAGAACTGGCCCAGGATGTGGACAGCACCATGGAACTGATCCAGTTCATGTCCCGCACCATCGACGACTTCCGCAACTTTTTCCGTCAGGACAAGCAAAAACAACTGTTCAGCATCAACCAGACCGTGGCCAAGACCGTGGCCCTGCTGGCGCCATCACTCACCAGCCACAACATTACCGTGCAGGCCCAGCAGCAGGAAGAGGTGCAAGCCGAAGGCTACGCGAACGAGTACACCCAGGTGCTGCTCAACGTCATCGCCAACGCCAAGGAGGCCCTGATTACACGTGAGGTGCCCGATGCCGCCATCGAGCTCGTCATCACAGCAGAGGCCGGCCGTTCCGTGGTAACCATCAGCGACAACGCCGGCGGTATCCCCGACGACGTACTGCCGAAGATCTTCGACCCCTACTTCACCACCAAGCACCAGGCCCACGGCACCGGCATCGGCCTCTACATGTCCAAGGTGATCATCGAGCAGAACATGGGCGGCAGCCTGACCGCCCGCAACACCGCAACCGGGGCCGCATTCAGACTTGAACTCTGAGCACAACTCCGGCAGGCTGATCAGGGCAGCGGGAAGGTGCCGGCGGCCTGGGTCAGCAGGTAGTAATCATCCACCTCCCGGATGACGTAATCGACAAACACCCGGTTGGCCCGTGAAAGGGTGGCGTGCTTCTTCCAGACGATGGACAGGTCCAGCAGCAGGGGCTGATCGCAGGAGATCACCGCCATCTCGCTCTCGCTGGCCACCACCATCTTGGGAAAAAAGGCCAGTCCCAGTTCTTCCCGCACCAGACTGCGGGCCAGGGAAAACAGGTTCGATTCCGCCACCACGCTGGGGGTGAGCCCCTCCTGGGCCGCCCGCTCGTCGATCAGTTCCCGCAGGTGGTACCCCTCACTGAAGTGAATCAGCGGCTCCGCCAGCAGCACCCGCAGCGGGGCCGTTTTTCTGCCGGCCAGCGGGTGGCTGCGGTGGACGCAGGCCACCAGCTCGTCCCGCACCAGCAGGTGCGCATCCAGCCCCTCCGGCACCACGCCGGCAATCACCCCCATATCCAGACTGCCTGAGGCGATCTTACGCTGGATGTTGCGGGCGCTGTCACCGTTGATCGACAGCTGTAGCGCCGGATAACGCCGCTTGAACGACGCCAGGATCTGCGGAAAAAAGTGACTGCTGAGCATCGGCGACAGACCCATCCGCACCTCGCCCCGCAAAAGCCCCCGCAGATCGTCAAGCTCCTGCCGTGCCGCAACCATCTGCTGTTCCATCAGCCGCGCGTGACGCGCCAGCGCCGCCCCCTCGGCGGTCAGCGTGATGGTACGGTCCCGCCGGTTGAACAGCTGCACCTCCAGCTCCTCCTCCAGCTTACGGATGGCAATACTCAGTGCCGGCTGGGCGATATGCAGCCGCTGCGCGGCCCGTGTAAAGCTCCCGGACCGAGCCACCTCCAGCATAAAGCGCAACTGTCGCAGGTCCATGTTCCCTCCCTGTCAGGCTGATTCAGCTATAAATAAAATATATCAGCACAATAAAAACAATATATTTCTTTTATTTTGAGCCCTTGCCTATACTCAGCACACGACGCTAGCGAGGTGCCATCGATGGCCATCTATCTTGACTGCAACGCCACCACGCCGCTGGAACCGGCGGTACTGACCCTGGTGAACCGCTTCATGGAACGGGAGTACGGCAATGCCGCCAGCCCGATCCACGACTTTGGCGCGTTTGCCCGCATGGCGACCGAGCATGCCCGCGGCCAGATCGCCTCACTGGTGGCGGCCCGACGGGACGAGGTCATCTTCACCAGCGGCGCCACCGAGGCCAACAACCTGGCCCTGCTGGGGCTGGTGCAGCACGGTCTGGCCACGGGCCGCCGTCACCTAATCACGACGGCCATCGAACACAAGGCGGTGCTGGAACCGCTGGCCGAGATGGAGCGGTTGGGTTTTACGCTGGAACGGTTGCCGGTGGACGCAAGCGGGCGGTTGGAGCCCCGGCGACTGGCCACCGCCCTGCGGCCTGACACCCTGCTGGTCTCCACCATGCAGATCAATAACGAGACCGGCGCCAGCCAGCCCCTGGCGGAACTCGCACTCCTCCTGGCGGCTCACGCGGCCTTCTGGCACGTGGACGGGGCCCAGGGCTTCGGCAAACAGATAGAACCGCTCACGGACCAACGGATCGACTTTGTGAGCATCAGCGGTCACAAGATCTACGGCCCCAAAGGGATCGGCGCCCTGATCGCCCGCAAACGTGATGGGGCCTTTCCGCCCCTCACGCCGCTGATGTTCGGCGGCGGCCAGGAACAGGGCCTGCGACCCGGCACACTGCCGGTGCCGCTGATCGCCGGGCTGGGGGAGGCGGCTAAGCTGGCCCAGCGCGACCATGCTACCCGGGCCGACCGCTGCCGCGCCTTCCGGCAGCGGTTGCTGAAGGCACTGGAACCGCTGGCACCGGTGCTGAACGGTGATCAACAGTGGGTGCTGCCACACACCGTCAATCTCTCTCTGCCGGGCATACCGTCCGACCGCGCCATCACGGCGCTGAAAGGCTTGGTCGCGGTCTCCAGCACCTCGGCCTGCACCTCCCACACCCGCACCCCCAGCCACGTGCTGACCGCCATGGGGCTGGGCGAGCAGCGGATCGAAACCTCGATCCGCCTGTCCTGGTGCCACCTGACGCCAGAGCCGGACTGGGAGGCGATACTGACGACACTACACGGTCTGCGTGACCAGTAAAGGAGCTGTCATGGATATCTTTGACGAGCTGCACCAAGTGGTACAGGAACAGTACGAACAGGGAGAGCTGCCCAGATGGCTGGCCGATCCGGTGCTGGAGGTGGTGGCCAACCGGCAGCGCTACCAGGGCAAGGAGTATCTGGTCGAGCTGTTGACCGCCCAGCTGCGGGAGTACGATGTGTATGCCGAGGCCGGCTGCTGCAAATGGGCCTACGACCACGAGGATATCAAGCGGACCTTGGGCTGGCTGGAGCAGTAGGAGGAGGAGCGATGGACGTCTTTGAACAACTCAAGCTGGCAACAGAGCAGGCCCAGGCCGAAAACGAGCTGCCCGATTTTCTGGCCCTGCAGTTGCTACGGATCACGCAGCAGCCCGACCGGTACCGCCAGCAGGCCGCTCAGGTCGGCCGGCTGGCAACGATGGTGGAACAGTACGACACCTACGCCCAGACCGGTTACATGGGAATGGGGGTCAACAACGCGGTACTGGAAGGGGCAATCCGGCGTATTGAGGCAAAGGCCGAAGACGAGCCAATGTAAAGAGTGAAAGCGGAATCACCACTTAAAATAACGGGCCGTCTCCTCCTTGATCACCTTGGACAACAACAACAGGCCGACCGTATTGGGGATGATCATCATGCCGTTCATCAGGTCCGAGAAGTTCCAGACAAATTCCAGCTGCATCATGGCCCCCACCAGCACCATGCAGACAAAGACCACCCGGTAGGGCTTGATGGCACCTGACCCCAGCAGGTACTCGATCGCCTTTTCACCGTAGTAGTTCCAGCCGATCAGAGTGGAGCCGGCGAACAACGCCGTGGCCAGGGCCACCAACAGCACGCCGGGCTGCCCTAAAACGGCACCGAAGCTGGCGCTGGTCAGCTGGCCGGCCGGCACGCCCTCCAGCCAGCCGGTGCCGGTCAGGATCACCAGGGCGGTCATGCTGCAGACCACCAGGGTGTCGATAAAGGTCTGGGTCATACTGACCAGGGCCTGTTTGACCGGATCCGCAGTGCGGGCGGCAGCGGCGGCGATGGGGGCCGAGCCCATGCCGGATTCGTTGGAAAACACGCCCCGGGCGACACCGAAACGCATGGCCGCAGCAATGGTGGCGCCGGCAAAGCCGCCGCCGGCGGCAGCCGGGCTGAAGGCATGCTGAAAGATCAGCCCCAGGGCATGGGGAATCTTGTCCAGCTGCAACGCCAGCACCAGCAGACCACCGATCAGGTAGCAGACGATCATGAATGGCACCAGCAACGAGGTGGCCTTGGCGATGGATTTGATCCCGCCCAGGATCACCAGCCCGGTCAGCAGCATCAACACCAGCCCGGTGACCCAAGTTTCAACGTTAAAGGTAGATTTAAAGATCGTTGCCACGGCATTGGCCTGGGTCATGTTGCCGATGCCGAAGGTGGCCAGGGCGGTAAACAGGGCGAACAGCCAGCCCAACACCGGCAGGTTGGCCCCCCTGCTCAGGTAGTACATCGGGCCGCCCCGCATGCCGTGGGGTCCCTTCTCGCGGTATTTGACCGCCAGCACCGCCTCGCCGTACTTGGTGGCCATCCCCACCAGACCGGTCATCCACATCCAGAACACCGCCCCCGGCCCGCCCAGGGTGATGGCGGTGGCCACGCCGACGATGTTGCCGATGCCGACGGTGGCCGCCAGGGCGGTCATCAGGGCGGCAAAATGGCTGATATCGCCATCACCGGCATGTTCCTTGTGCCAGATCAGTCGCAGGGCGTGGGGCAGGGCGCGGAACTGCATACCACGCAGGATAATCGTCAGGTAGAGGCCGGTACCCACCAGCAGCAACAGCACTGGCGGGCCCCATACCCAGCCGGACAGGGTTGAGACCATCTTTTCGATCAGCTGCATGACTACCTCCGTGGAAGTGGTTCGTTGCTCAACTGTCACAACCGGCCAGGACACTGCGGGCCGTTAACGAGTCACCGGGTTGCGCTCCTCACAGGGCACCCTGGTCTGGCACAGGCCACACCCGGTGATCGGCACCTGATAACGCTCGGCCAACAGCCCGGTCAGCGTCGTGTAGACATAGATGCCGCAGCGGGGCTTGTCGTGCCCTTGCCGTGAGATGGCCGCCACCGGGCAACGGCCGATGCAGGCACCGCAGCTGCCGTTGTGGTAATGGAGACAGTAGTCATAGACACCGGGCCGCTCACCAACCGTGGGGACAAGCGGCAGATCGGTCACCACACTGCCCAGGCGGTGGGCGATACCGCGCGGGGTGATCAGGGCGTCGTTCAGACTGAAGGTACCCAGACCCGCGGCATAGGCGGCATGACGCTCGGACCAGGTGGAGGCGATCCCCACCGGCGTATCGGCCAACTCCTGCCAGTTCGGGTCCAGCTGCGGAGCCAGGGCGCGATGGCCACGCTGCTGCAGCCAGGCCACCAGATGGCGACGCAGATCGGCGTTGAACCGGTCGCCAAAGCTGCGGGTCTGTGACCAGGCCCGTGAGGGAACTTCCGTCTGGCTGCGGTTGCTCTCGCGGGTCGACCGGGTGATCGGCAGCACCCAGCTGATCACCGTGGCTGCCCCCGGCAAGAGCTGCTCAGGTGTACGGTGAAACGGGCCGATGACCTGCTGATACTGGAGCCAGATCGGGTCGTCGGCAGACACCAGACCGACCAGCGGTTGATCGAAGTAGTGTTGCTCACGGTCAGGGAAGCGGTTGCCCGGCTCTTCCCGTACAAAACGGACGATCTCACTGCACAGCAGCTCTTCCATAGCGCCTCCTTCGAGTGCCGTCTGAAGCTGATCACCTTTACGCTTGCAGATTGTAGCAGATTCAGGCAGGAACATCTTCCATGAGCAACAAGCCCTCATTTGCCACTCTGCGCTGGCGCCTGTTCGGCACCCTGGCGCTGATGTACATCCTGGTTTACTTCTACCGGGTCTCCCTGGCGGTGGTCTCCGGCGACGTCAGCCGCGATCTGGACCTGACCCCTGAGCAGTTGGGCACCCTGGCCGGGGTGCTGTTCTACGTCTACGCCGTGGCCCAGATCCCGCTGGGACCGCTGATCGACCGGATCGGCCCGCGGCTGGTGATCTCCGGCTGCGGACTGTTGACTACCCTGGGTGGGTTGCTGTTTGCCAAGGCCAACGGCCTGGCCGGCGCCATGGCCGGCCGGGTGCTGATCGGCATCGGCACTGCCGCCGTGCTGATGGCCACCTTCACCATCTTCAGCCACTGGTACAGCAGGCAGGAGTTCGGCCGCATCTCGGGGCTGATGGTGGCGGCCGGCAATCTGGGCAACCTGGCCGGCACCGCACCATTAGCCCTGGCAGTGGGCTGGCTGGGCTGGCGCGATGCGTTCCTGATCATCGCCCTGCTGCAGGGGCTGGTAACCCTGCTGATCTTCCTCAAGGTACAGGATCGTCCGCCGCAACCGCTGGAGCCCGAAAGCGGCGAGCAGCTCGAAAAGCCAGGCATACTGGCCGCTTGGGGCGTACTCGGCCGGGACCGTTCCTTCTGGCTGCTGGCAGCCATCGCCTTCTGCTGGTACGGCAACTACCTGGCGGTGCAGGGGCTGTGGGGCGGCCCGTTCCTGATGGAGGTACTGGGGCTTTCCCGCGACAGCGCCGGCCGGATGCTGATGTGGACCTCGATCGGTTTCATCATCGGCTCGATGGTCACTGACCGGATCGCACAAAACCTGTTCCGTTCCTACAGCCGCACCCTGCTGGCCGGCCAGTTCGGCCTGGCCCTGCTGATGACCGGCTTTCTGGGCTGGCTGCCGCTGCTGCCCACCTGGTGCCTGGGGTTCTACTTCCTGGCCATCGGCCTGACCGTCTCCAGCGGGGTGATGATCTACCCGATCATCAGGGCCAGTATACCGGTGGCCATGGTGGGTACCGGCCTGACCTCGCTCAACTTCTTCGTGCTGATGGGGGCCGCCGTTGCCCAGCAGGGGATGGGGCTGGTGATCGCCCGCTACGGCGGCTATTGTCTCGAAGGGTTTCGTGCCGCCTTCAGCCTGCCGGTGGCCGGACTGCTGCTGACCTGCCTGCTGTTCTGCTTTGCCCGCCCCTGCCCGACCGGCAAGCCATAAATCAGACGCCCTCCAGCCGACTACGCAGCTCTGGCGGTGGCGGACAGCTGATCACGGTCGGCTGCCCGCTGCGGGGATGGCAAAAACGCAACTCGGCGCTGTGCAAAAGATAGCCGGGATCACCCGGCAGGGCCGCACTGTCCGGGCTGGGCCGACCGCCGCACAGGTAGAGCGGATCGCCCAACAGCGGGTGTCCTACCGAGGCCAAATGAATGCGGATCTGGTGAGGGCGGCCGGTGTCGATGGCCACGTCGCACAGACTGCAGCCATCACGCCGTTCCAGCAGCGTCACCTCGGAACGGGCTGGCTTGCCGTCCGGCGCAGCGGCATGCACTGAACCGAGCAACGGATGCGGCACCGGCCCAATCGGCGTCTCGATGAGCTGTTGATCCCAGACCGGGTTACCACTGATCAGGGTTCGATAGCGCTTGCCCACCTGCCGCGCCGACCACTGGCGCAGCAGCTCCCGTCGGGCATCGTGATTCGTGGCGCACAGTACCAGCCCCGAGGTCCAACGCCCCAGCCGATGCAGCGGTACCGCAGCGGGATACTGCTGCTGCACCAGGTACAGCAGGGTTGAGTGGTAGAAGTTGGCGCCGGGCAGCGTGGGCAGGCCCGCCGGCTTGGCCACCGCCAGCAGATCGTCGTCCTCGCAAACCAGATCAAACCGACGCGGCGCAGGAGGCTCATCCCAGGCGGGCCGCCGCCAGACCAGCTCCATACCGGCCCGCAGCCTGACATCACCGCTGGCGGTTACGCCATCCAGCAGCACCAGCCCGGCGCCGATATTGGCAGTCCATTGTTCCTCTGATGAGTGGGGATAGTGGCGGCTGAGATAGGCCAAGAGTGATTGGCCATCAGCCCGGGGACCGAGCTGCTCACGATAGACGCAGCCCTGGTTACGATGGCCGGACAGCTCGGGAAAGGGAGTCGGCCCGGCAGACAATCGGATCAGACCTTCAGTTCGCGGATGATCTCGCCCTGGCGCTGGGCGATGAACATGCCGACCAGGTCTTCGCTGCCAGGGTCCAGCTCAAACAGGAAGATACAGCGGCAGGGGCTGCCTTCCGATTCGAAACGCAACAACCGTGCCAGGACCCGCAACGTGACCGGGGCTGGACGATTGGCAAGCGTCAGGGACATGTTGAGATAAAAGTAGGTAAAACTGCCCAGCAGGGACTTGTCCGGCACCTCCAGTGCGCAGCCACCCAGGGAGAGGTCCTTCAGCTTGGCCCGAAAACGGTCCGGTCCGGCCTCCACATCCACAAACAGCAGCCCGCCGATCTTGACCCGGATCGAGTTACGTCGTTCGGGCAGCACCTCTACGTAGGAAAAACCGGACAGCATCACCTCGCCGCTTTCGGGGCTGTAGCAGGCCTCGGCGAAGATGTCGTGGGGCAGGTCGGGACACTTGAGGATGGTGTGACGGCTGAGTTCGATGGCCCGCGATTGGGTCTCGTTGGTACGGCAGCAGAGGGAGTCTTCGAACAGGTAGAGGATCTCGGCGCTGGCCGCCACCGGCACCTCTTTGTAGTAGTTGTGCAACTGGATGCGGGGCGGTTTGGGCCGTTGCGACAACCCCACCAGCAGCGACAGGATCGCACCCGAGTCCTCCGTGGTCAACAGGTGCAGCTGATTTTCATACTGCTGACGGTCCATCTCCCACCTCCCTGATCAACAATTGCTTGTAGCATTGCTGCTGCCTGCTCTGCAAGGGGCAGCCTTGTCTTTGCCGTAAAATCATGGCACAGTAGCGCAAAAATCAGGGTCATGGGTCAGGGGCCAAGGGTTGAAAAAGCTGTTTTCCCCCTTGTTCTTGCCCCTTGCCCCTTCCCTGGAGCGTTCCCATGTCTCTGCGACTCTACAATACCCTCACCGGCCAGAAAGAGCCGTTCGTCCCCCGGGTGCCGGGCAAGGCCGGCATGTACGTATGCGGCGTGACGGTCTACGACTACTGCCACATCGGCCACGCCCGGGCCGGGATCGTCTTCGATGTGATCTACCGCTACCTGCAGTACGCCGGCTATGACGTGACCTTTGTCCGCAACTACACCGACATCGACGACAAGATCATCAACCGCGCCAACCAGGAAGGGACCGATTACCGCACCATCGCCGACCGCTACATCGCCGCCTTTGACGAGGATATGGACCGGCTGGGACTCAAAAAACCGACCCTGGAGCCCAAGGCTACTGATCATATCGACGATATCATCGCGATTATTGAAAAGCTGATCGCCAACGGCCACGCCTACGAGGCCGCAGGCGACGTCTACTTCGCGGTGGAGACCTTCGAAGACTACCTGAAACTGTCCAAACGCAACCTGGAGGACATGCAGGCCGGCGCCCGGGTGGAGGTGGACGAGCGCAAGAAGAACCCGATGGACTTCGCCCTCTGGAAGGGGTCCAAGCCGGGGGAACCCTGGTGGCAATCCCCCTGGGGCAAGGGTCGCCCCGGCTGGCATATCGAATGCTCGGCAATGAGCATGCGTTTCCTGGGCCCCTCCTTCGATATCCACGGCGGCGGCAAGGACCTGGTCTTCCCCCACCACGAGAACGAGATCGCCCAGTCGGAATGCGCCAACGGCTGCCAGTTCGTCAAATACTGGCTGCACAACGGTTTCGTCAACATCAACAGCGAGAAGATGAGTAAGTCGCTGGGCAACTTCTTCACCATCCGCGAGGTGCTGGAGCTGTTCGACGCCGAGGTGTTGCGCTTCTTCATCCTGCAGGCCCACTACCGTTCGCCCCTGGATTACTCCGACCAGAATCTGCGGGAGGCCCAGGCCGGGCTGACCCGCATCTTTGAGGCGTTGGCGGCTCTGGATGAAGCCCTGGCAGGGCCGAGCGGCAACGGTCCGGCAGCACCGTCGCTGGCCGAGCTGCAGGAAAAAGCACAGCAGCTGCTGCCCCGCTTCACCGAGGCCATGGACGACGACTTCAACACCGCCCAGGCACTGGGCGTGATCTTCGACCTGGTGCGCACCCTGAACCGCTACCTGGCCGAGGCCGGTCAGCCGGACGAGACAGGCCGTCAGACCCTGACCACTATCCGCAACGCCTTTGCCGATATGGGACAGGTGCTGGGGCTCTTCTGCTCCAATCCCGCCCAGTGGCTGGCGGCCCGCGAGGCCGACAAGGCCGGTCAGCTGACCATCACCCCGGACGAGATCGAGGCGCTGATCGCCGAACGGGCCCAGGCCCGCAAGGACAAGAACTTCAAGCGCAGTGACGAGATCCGCGACCAGCTGCTGGCCAACAACATCCAACTGCTGGACACTCCCCAGGGTACCAGCTGGAAGGTGAAGTAGCGCTCCACTGCCCGCTTCAGCCCTTGACCCGGTACGTTCCCGTGGTATGCTTGGTTCCGGAGCCTTTCGCATGGACAACGACACCACACACTGGGAATGCTGCTGGGACCGCGACCTGACCTCGCTGGACGACTGCCCCAATCTGGGCGCAGGCGACGAGGATCTGCTGCTCTCCCGCCAGCGACGGTTTCTTGAAAAATGTTGCGACTGCGACAAGTTCAAGCGCGACCTCTCCCGCTTCAGGGATTCAGGCCACCCGCTGGCCCCCATCTTTTCCGTCCTGCACAACGATTACCGCCGTCAACGAGCCCAGATTCAGGCCTTAAGCAGCTTCCTCGACACCAAGAGCCTGGAGGTGCGCTTTCTGCATGAACTGGGTTCGGTATTGCAGAGTTCGGTGGATCTGGAGGAGGTGCTCTCGGTGGCCCTGACCGCCATCACCTCCGGCAAAGGGTTCGGCATGAACCGGGCCTTCCTGCTCTTGGCCGACAAGGAGCGTCACTTCCTGCGCGGCCACCTGGCCATCGGCCCTCGCTCCGCCGAGGAGGCCGGCCAGACCTGGCACGAAATCACCTCCAGCGACCTTGATCTGCAGAGTCTCTCCCGCTCCTTCCGCCAGAACAAGCTCAATGCCGAACGGGACAAGTTTCACGACATCCTCAACCGGCTGGTGATCTCCATGGACAACATCCACCATGTGGTCATCCGCTCCCTGGAGGAGAAGAAACCGCTGTTGGTACATGACGCCTTCAACAATCCGGAGGTGGACCCCGAACTGGCCCAACTGCTGGGGGTGGACACCTTCCTGGTGCTGCCGATGCTGGCCCGCAACCGACGGGTAGGGGTAATCCTGGCCGATAACTTCATCACCCGCCAGCCGATCACCGACGATGACCTGCGCTCCATCGAGACCTTCACCTTCCCGGTGGCCTTCGCCATTGAACGGGCCTCGTTGTACGAGCGGCTGCAGGAAGAGGTGACCAAGCTGCAGGATGCCAACCACCGACTGCAGGAGCAGCAGGAACTGCTGGTCAAGATGGAGAAGATGGCCCTGGTGGGCCGGATCACCTCCAGCATCGCCCACTCGATCCGTAACCCGCTGATGGTGATCGGCGGTTTTGCCCGCTCGGTACTCAAGGCCACCCCGGACAACGACCCCAAGCGCACCTTCATCGATTCGATCGTGGCCGAGGCCAGCCAGATGGAAGAGGTGCTGGACGAGATCCTGACCTACTCCGACGCCCTCTACCCGATTCGCGATTTCTGGGATGTGAACCAGCTGGTGGAGACCGTGATCCGGGACATCCAGGAAAAGGCCCTGACCCAGAACTACAGCTGCCATTTCAACCCGGCCGACGGCCTGCCGCAGGCCTACGTGGACTATAAGCAACTCTCCTACTGCCTGCGCAACATCCTGCTGGGCACCATCGATGGCCTGGAGAACGGCGCCCTGCAGATCAGCACCTGCCAGGAAGGCGACCGGATCGTGATCCAGATCGATGACCTGAACCGCCGCCTGAACCAGGAAGAGCTGGAGGCGCTGTTGACCCCCTTTGCCGAGACCCGCGAGATGGGCTCCGGCCTCAACCTGGCCCTGTGCCGCAATATGCTCGAAAAACTGGATATCCCCTTCCTGGTGGTTGCGCCACCGGAGACCGGGGTGCGCTACAGCATCAAACTACCCACCCGCAAGGAGGAGCAGCCATGAACCGGATCCTGGTGGTCGACGACGAGGCCAACATCCGCCTGCTCTACGCAGAGGAACTGAAAGACGAAGGCTACGAGGTGGCCACCGCCGCCAGCAGTGCTGAGGCAGTTGAAAAGCTGGAGAACGGCGCCTTCGACCTGGCGGTGCTGGACATCAAACTCAAGAACGAGAGCGGCATCGAGCTGTTGCAGCGGATCGTCAAGGAGCGCCACGACATGCCGGTGATCCTCTGCTCGGCCTTCTCCTGCTACAAGGACGACTTCTCAGCCTGGCTGGCTGACAGCTACGTGGTCAAGTCCGGTGACCTGACCGAGCTGAAGGAAGAGATCAAGCGGGTGCTGGCCAAGAAGGCCCAGCGCAAGGCCGCGGGATTGTAATGCAGGGTCCGGGGTCACGGGGCATGGGGCAACGAGCCACACCCTGCCAAGCACCCTGACCCATGACCCATGCCCCCTGACCCTATACAATGGAGGAATGAGATTATGAAGGCAGTCATTATGGCCGGCGGCTTCGGCACCCGCATCCAACCCCTCACCAGCAGCATCCCGAAACCGATGATCCCGCTGTTCAATCGGCCGATCATGCTGCATATCGTCGAGCTGCTGAAAAAGCACGACATCACCGACCTGGTGATGCTGCTCTATCACCAGCCGGCGGTGATCAAGAACTTCTTCCGCGACGGTTCCGACTTCGGGGTCAAGATCACCTATGTCACCCCGTTGGAGGACATGGGTACCGCCGGCGCGGTCAAGGCTGCCGAAAAATACCTGGACGAGCGGTTCATGGTGATCTCCGGCGACCTGCTGACCGACTTCAACCTGAAAAAGGTGCTGGATTTCCATGCCGACAACAAGGCCATGGCCACCATCACACTCACCTCGGTCAAGGACCCGCTGCAGTTCGGGGTGGTGATCACCGACAAGGAGAAGCGGATCACCCAGTTTCTGGAAAAGCCGGGCTGGGGCGAGGTGATCTCCGACACGATCAACACCGGCATCTACGTGCTGGAGCCGGAGATATTCAACTACATCCCCGAAGGGGAAAATTTCGACTTTTCCCAGGACCTGTTTCCGTTGATGCTCAAGAACAAGGACCCGCTGTACGGCTTCAGCGCCAAGGGCTACTGGCGCGACATCGGCAACACCGATTCCTACCGCGAGGCCTACCACGACATCTTCAAGGGCAAGGTTAATCTGAAGATCGACGAAGAGAAGCAGGACTACGTGGGCAAGGACCTGCGGATCGGCACCGACGTGACGCTGGAGGACGCGGCCGGACTGTCCGGCACGGTGGTGATCGGCGACAACTCCCAGATTCGCGGCGATGTGCAGATCAAGGACTCGGTGATCGGCCGCAACTGCACCATTGAGGCCGGGGTCAAGCTCAACCGCTGTGTGCTGTGGGATAACGCCTATGTCAAGAAGGGTGCCCGCATCACCGACAGCGTGGTCTGCGCCAACGTGCGGGTGGGACAATCCGCCATCCTGAATGAAGGGGTGATCGTGGCTGACGACACCTCCATCGGCGACGAGGTGCAGATCAAGGCCGATGTCAAGATCTGGCCGCGCAAGATGATCGAGGCCGGCTCCATCGTCACCGCCAACCTGATCTGGGGCGAGAAGTGGAAGAAATCGCTGTTCGAGGGGGCCATCATCAGCGGTCTGTCCAACGTGGAGCTGACACCTGAGTTTGTGGCCAAGCTGGGCTGCGCCTACGGCACCATGCTGCCCAAGGGCAGTTTCGTGCTGGGTGGACGGGATGCCAACCGCTCCTCCCGCATGCTCAAGCGCTGCTTTGTGGGCGGCCTGCTGTCGGCCGGGGTCTATGTGCGGGATATGACCATGACCTCGCTGCCGATCATCCGCTACAAGCTGAAGACCTTTGGCGAGGTGGGCGGTTTCCACTTCCGCCAGGCCCAGGATGACCCGGCCTCGATGGAGATCGTCTTCCTGGATGGCGACGGCCTGGACTTCTCCACCAACATGTCCAAAAACGCCGAGCGGATCTTCTTCAAGGAAAACTTCCGGCGGGCCCACCATACCGAACCGGGGGCGATCATCGATCTGCCCCAGGCGGTGGATTTCTATCGCGAAGGCTACCTGCGGGCCCTGAACCGCGACGTGATCCGCAAGGCTGCCTGGACCGTGGTGGTGGACTTCAACTTCTCGCCGGCCTGTCAGGTACTGCCGATGCTCCTGAACGAGCTGGGCTGCAATGTGGTGGCCCTGAACGCCTATGTTGATGAGGGGCGCGGCGGCGTGGCTCCCAAACCAAAGGCCGAGGCATTGGCCCAGCTGGCCACGGTGGTCGGTTCGCTCAAGGCCCAGGCCGGCTTCTGGCTGGAACCCAACGCCGAGGCGATCACCCTGGTGGATGAAACCGGCGCCCTGCATGAGGGGGTGGAGCTGCTGGCCCTGGTGACGTCCCTTAAGCTGCGCAATGAAAAGCGGGGCACCATCGCCGTGCCGGTGCAGGCCCCCTCCACCATCGAGCAGATGGCCCTCAAGCGCAAGTGCACCGTGACCCGCACCAAGAGCAACGACCGGGCCATGTTGGAGGCGGCCAGCTCCTCCGAGGTGATCATGGCCGGCACTACCGACGGCCGCTTCGCCTTCCCGGTTTTCCAGGCCGCCTTTGACGGCATGTTCGCCATCGGCAAACTGATCGAGCTGTCAGCCACGCTGGGGGTACCGTTCTCCAAGGCGCTGGCCGACGCGCCGCAGCGGGCCTTCCTGCAGACCAGCGTTCCCTGCCCGTTTGAGATGAAGGGCGGCATCATGCGCAAGATGAGCGAGGATTCGCTGGACAAAGAGGCCAGCTTCATTGACGGCATCAAGGTGCATATCGGCAACGACTGGGCCCTGGTGTTGCCGGACCAGTACCGCTCGTTCGTGCATATCGTGGCCGAATCAAAGGATGACAAGACCGCCACCAAACTGCTGAACGAGTACCAGAAAAAGGTGGAGCGCTGGAAGAAAGAACTGGAGTAGCCGCGATGAGCGCGCCCCTCGATGTGGTCTTCATCTGGCACATGCACCAACCGTACTACAAGGATACGGTGCAGAACGAATACGTGCTGCCCTGGACCTACCTGCACGGCATCAAGGATTACTACGACATGCCGGCCATCGTGGAGGATACGCCGGGGGCGCGGGCGGTCTTCAACCTGGTGCCGTCGCTGATCGAGCAGCTGCAGGATTACGCCGCCGGCACGGCGGTGGATCGTTTCCTGATCAAGGGCCAGCAGGACCCGGCCACCATGAACGACGATGACAAGGTCTTTCTGCTGGAAAACTTCTTTTCCGCCAACCGACAGCGGATGATCGAACCTCACCGCCGTTACCTGGAGCTTTTGTACATGGCGGGCGAGGGCAAGCCGGGCTCGGCCCGTGAGCGGATTCGCCACTTCAGCGATCAGGACCTGCGAGATCTGCAGGTCTGCTTTTTCCTGGCCTGGACCGGCGAGGCGGCCCGCCGCCGTTTTCCTGAGTTCCGCCAACTGCTGGAGAAGGGCGAGGGGTACAGCGCCGAAGACCTGGCGCTCTTGTTTGCCACGCAGCGGCGTCTGCTGAACGATATCTTGCCGCTCTACCAACGGCTGCACCAGCAGGGGCGGATTGAGCTGGCCCTGTCCCCCTACTTTCACCCGATCCTGCCGCTGTTGTGCGACACCCAGCTGGCCCGCGAGGCGATGCCCAAGGTAACCCTGCCCCAGGAGCGCTTCCGCCACCCGGAAGACGCTGCCGCCCAGATTCGGCGCGGCCTGGTCTATTTCCAGGAGGTCTTGGGCATCACCCCCCACGGCATGTGGCCCTCGGAGGGTTCGGTCAGCGATGAAGCGCTCTCGATCATCGCCGAGTGCGGCCTTTCCTGGGTGGCCAGCGACGAAGAGGTGCTGGCCAGATCCCTGGACGGCGGACTGGGCCACCACAACGAACGGCTCTACCGGCCCTGGCGCTACACCACCGGCCATGGCGACCTGGGTATCTTTTTCCGCGACCATCGGCTGTCGGACCTGATCGGCTTCAGCTACAGCCAGTGGGACCCTGGCCGGGCGGTGCTGGATTTCTGCGGCCGGCTGCGCCAGATTCATCAGCAGATCGGCAGTGAAGGGCGGGTAATCCCGGTCATCCTTGATGGTGAAAATGCCTGGGAGTTCTACCCCGACAACGCCTACGACTTCCTGTCCGGCCTCTACGCCGCTGTGGCCGAGGCCCATGACCTGAGGCTGACCACCTGCAGCGACGTGCTGCAGCAGTCCACCTTCGAGGGACGGCTGCACCGGATCCATCCCGGCTCCTGGATCAACGCCAACTATGGCATCTGGATCGGTCACCCGGAAGAAAACCTGGCCTGGGATCTGCTGCACCAGGCCCGCCAGGCGGTCAACCAGCATCATCCGGCTGCGGCCCATATCCTGCAGGCCTGCGGCACCAATGGCGACGAGACGGCCCGCATGCTCTGCACCTCGCTCTACGCCGCCGAGGGCAGCGACTGGTTCTGGTGGTTCGGCGACGACCATTTCTCACCCCACAGCGACCGCTTTGACCATCTGTTTCGCCAGCATCTGACCAATGTCTACCGGCTGCTGGGCCTTGATCCGCCCTCCAAACTGCTGGAACCGATCAAGAAGAAGAGCCCGGCCGGTCTGGTGCGGGAACCGGCCGGCTTCATCACCCCGGCCATCAACGGCCGGGTGGGCGATTATTTCGAGTGGCTGGCAGCCGGTCTGTTTGACCTGACTCGCCAGGGCTCGGCCATGCACTCCGCCGACCGGATGCTGCAGGGCTTCTACTGGGGGTACAACCGCGACACCCTGTTCTTCAGGATCGACGGTATGCAGGACCTGTCGCGGCTCTTGAAAGAGGTGGACCTGCTGGCGCTGCACCTGATTGCCGACCGCGAGTACCGCCTGCCGATGCAACGCAGCGCCAACCAGGGGATGCTGCTGGCCAAGGAGAGTGGTGCCTGGGTGCCCACCAACGCCTGCTGTCGCTGGGCCATTGACCGCAGCTGCGAGGTGGCCATCCCGCTGGAGGCGCTTGGCCTGCAGCCCAAAACGAAACTGTTCGCCTCGCTGACTCTGACCCGCGACACCGAACAGATCGGCCGCTGGCCATCGGATGCGCCGTTGATGCTGAACTATGAGGGGCCGGAGCTGGAAGCGAACGACTGGTTAATTTAACGACAGGGCAAAGGTCAGGGGTCAAGGGTCAGGAAAACGGTTTTCTTGCCCCGTGCCCCATGCCCCTTGCCCCGTGGGGGCTTCATGTCTGAATTACGTTGGGATCCGTTAAAACTACATTGGGTGATCATCGCCATCGAGCGGGGCCGTCGGCCACGGGACTTCCAGACCGAGCCGGAAGCGCTGCCGATGACCGCCTGTCCGTTCTGCTACGGCAATGAGGACAAGACGCCGCCCGAGATCTACGCCAGCCGCCCCAGCGGCCTGCCCAACGCCGCCAACTGGAAGGTGCGGGTGATCCCGAACAAATACCCGGCGCTGCGGGTGGAGGGCGATCTGGACAATCGCGGCTACGGCCCCTATGACGTAATGAACGGCATCGGCGCCCATGAGGTGATCATCGAGACACCGGACCACGACCGTTCGATGGCCGACCTGACCCCAAGCGAACTGACTGAGGTGCTGATCGCCTGGCGTACCCGACTGCTGGACCTGCGGCGGGATTTCCGCTTCCGCTACATGATCCTGTTCAAGAATCACGGCGCCCGAGCCGGCGCCACCCTGGCCCATTCCCACAGCCAGTTGATCGCCGTGCCGATGCTGCCACCGGTGGCGGCCACCGAGTTGAAGGTCTGCCGCAAGCACTACGCCGACAAGGAACGTTGCCTGTTCTGCGACATCATCGCCTTCGAGCTTGAGCAGGGCAGCCGGATCGTGCGTGAGTTTGCCAATTATGTCACTCTGGCCCCCTACGCCTCCAGTTTCCCCTTCGAGCTGAAGCTGTATCCCAAACAGCACGCCCACGACTTTGCCCTGATGAACGACGCCCAACTGGCCGAACTGGCGGTGGCGCTCAGGGACATGCTGCTGCGGGTCAAGCTGGTGCTCAAAGATGCCCCCTACAACTTCATCCTGCACACCTGCCCGCCGATGCATCGGCGGCCGGGCAAGCCTGGTCTCTGGAGCTCACTGGAGTATGATTACCACTGGCATATCGAGCTGGTGCCGCGGCTGACCTCCATCGCCGGCTTCGAGTGGGGCACCGGCTTCTACATCAACCCGACCTCACCTGAAGATGCCGCCCTGTTCCTGCGCGAGGCTGAGGTGTAGTGTCCCGCAGCTCCCTCAAAGACACCCTCGAGTCCCTCTACGCCGGGCGCTCACAGCGCCACCTGGCCAACGACCCGCTCTCCTTCTGTCACCGCTATGCCGATCCAGCCGATCGCGAAGTGGCGGCGCTGGTCGCCGCGGTCTTCGCCTATGGCAGTGTCGCGGTGATCAAGGGCAGCCTGGGACGCATCTTCGGGCAACTGGGCCCTTCACCGGCAGGCTTTGCAGATCGCTTCGATCCGCAGCGGCAGCCGGACGCCTTTGCCGGCTTCAGGCATCGTTTTAACAACGCAGATGACCTGCGGGCCCTGGTATCGGCCATCCGCCTGATGCGGCAGCAGGCCGGCAGCATTGAGGCCTTTTTCGCCCGCTTTCACGACCCGCAGGCTGAAACCGTCGAACAGGGGCTGAACGGCTTCAGCGCCGCACTGCTGACGTTTGATTACCGGCCGGTATACGGCCCCGGCGGCCTTGCCGACGGTAGCAGCTTTCGTTTCCTGTTTCCTGCTCCGTCCGGAGGCAGCGCCTGCAAGCGGCTCTGCATGTTTCTGCGCTGGGTGACGCGGCCTGACGACGGTATCGACCTCGGGCTGTGGAGATCGGTCAGCACCAGCCAGTTGGTGATCCCGGTGGATCGCCACATTGAGCGAATCAGCCGGTTACTGGGCCTGACCACCCGCCGCACCCCCGATTGGCGGACGGCATTGGAGATCACCGCAGGTCTGCGCGCTTTGGCGCCGGATGACCCGATCAGATACGACTTCAGCATCTGCCACCTGGGTATCTCGGAGGGTTGCAACGGTAAAAGCGGGCCCACGTGCCGCAAATGCCCGATTGCTGCCTACTGCCGGCACCGGTCCGACGGATAAGAAATTGACACCACTGCCCTTTTCTGATACAAAATCGCAGTTTTATTGGCCTTGCGAGGCCTGCGCGACAACCAACCCGCTTAACGGAGCTGGCGATGATCATCCAATGCGAGCAGTGCCGGACCAAGTTCAAGCTTGACGACAACAAGGTGACGGAGCGTGGCGCCAAGGTCCGCTGCGCCAGATGCCGTCACGTATTCACCGTCCGGAAGCCCGGTGCGACAGCCCCCGAAGAGCTTTCCCTGCCGGCTGCAGATGCTGGGTCAGCTGCAGCCATCGCCGCCACGGCCCCAAGCTTTAATCTTGGCGAGATATCCTTCGCCGATGTCGCTGTTGAACAGACTCCGGCTGCCGCCACACCACCGCCTCTGCCTGCCGCTGGTCTCGACTTTGGCACGGTGCTGCCCCAGGCGCGCGAGCTTGAGCCCGCACCTGCAATCAGCTTCGATTTCGGTGAAGTCAGTGCATCACCGGTTCCCCAACAGAACATCACCTTTGACTTCACCACCAAGCCAACCGCTGTCGCGGCTGCACCGGGTGGTGATATCGACTTCGGCGGCTTTGATTTCGGCGATGTCAGTGTTTCCCGGCCCGACGACAGCTTCAGCCTTGACGGCGTCGAGTTCGGCGCCATGACAGCCGCGCGTCAGCCGACAGAAAACACTGGCGACGACCTGGGATTCAGCTTTGGCGATGCAGAACCACAGTCGGTTTCTGCGCCGTCCGATGGTCTGGATTTTTCTGCCGTGGACTTTGGCACAGCACAATCCACCGGCGCTGCTCCCTCAGCAGACAGCTTCAGCCTGGGTGATTACGACTTTGGTACCGAGGCCGCCAGCGTGGCAATGCCCGCCAACGCAACCCAAGGCAGTGGCGGTCTGTTTGATTTCGGCACCGTAGCAGCACCGCCGGTACCGGTTGCAGCGCCCGAACAGACGGCAGCCATGGATTTTACCTTCCAAGCGGACACCGCCGGCGAGGCATCGCCTCTGTCGATCGCTTCCCGTCGTATCCAAAGCCCAATTACCTCAACCCTGGTCATTATTGCCTGCCTGTTGCTGGCGGGAGCCCTGGGCTACATGGGCTATCTGTTCCTGGGCAACGGTGCCAAGCCGGCCCCCTTCTTTGGCGCACAGGCCCAGGTTGAAGAAGGCAAGATCACGGTTCAGCAGGTGCAGGCCTCCTATCTGAACAAGGCTGTTGCCGGCGATCTGTTGATCATTACCGGAGAAGCCTTGAACAGCTTTGACAAACCCCGGGCAGCCCTGCAGGTCAAGGCAACCCTGTTCAGCGATACCAACGAGCCGGTGGTTACCCAACTGGCCTACGCCGGCAACCGGCTGACCCGTGAACAGCTGGCCAGCATGTCGTGGGACAAAATCGAGGCCGCCATGAACAATCAGTTCGGTGATTCGCTGACCAATCTGGAAGTGCCGCCCGGCAAGACGATACCCTTTACCCTGGTGATCATCAATCCGCCCGGGAACGCAAAGGATTTCAGCGTTGAGGCGGTGGGCTCCACCGTTGCTGCCAGCAAATAAAACCGCACGTTACCTGGCTACAACCAAAACAAGGGCTGCCCAATCGGGGCAGCCCTTGTTTTTTCGTATCTGTGCTGCGTTGTTACACTATCGCAGCCAGGCGGATTGCAAACGTCAGGTCTCTTCCGGCCAAGGGATGATTGGCATCAATGGTGATACTGCTGTCGGTCACCTCGGTGATCAGCACCGGCATACTGCTGCCATCCTGCAACACCACTTCCAGATGCTGCCCCTCGATCGGCTCGATGCCGTCACCCAGTTCGCTACGATCGACCACCGCCACCATCTGATCATGGCGTGGGCCGTAGGCCTCGTCGCAGGGGATGGTGACCGTGGTGCTGCTGCCCACCGCCAAACCGATCACTGCTTTTTCAAAACCGGGGATCACGTTACCTTCACCGATCACAAACTCCAGCGGATCACTACCGCACTCCGAGCCGCAGCCGCCTGAGCTGCAACCGCACCCTTCGTGCTGGGTCTCCTCCGAAGAGTCAAAGATTGATCCGTCTTCAAGCGTTCCGGTGTAATGAACGCGCACACGATCACCATTTTTTGCCAACAGCATCTTCATTTCCTTTCCTGATACCAAAATCCCCGCTCCGTGAGGCGACGGGGGCATCCGTTACGAAAGCTGTTGCTCGAGCTGGGCCGCTGTGGCCCCCAGTACCTTGATCCGCTTATGGCGAGAGCTCTCACCGGCCTCGATACGAACCGCCGATTTGGCCACCCGAAACAGTTTGGCCAGAAACTCCCGGCAACAGGCGTTGGCCGCGCCGTCCACCGGTGGTGCGGTCAGTCGCAGCTTAAGCTCATCGCCCTGTATGCCGCAAAACTCGCTGCGGGAAGCCCGGGGTTGCACCACCAGCCGCAGCAACAGACCATCGGGCTGCTCCTGCCAGGGTCGTTCAGTCCTGTCGGCCATGCTCGATCAGGCGGGCGTGGGCATCCAGCAGTCCCTTCAGCTCGATCTCGAACTGCAGACGCTGACGGCGCACCTCCTGCACCTTGACCTGTAGCTCGGCCACGGTCCGTTCGGCATCGTCCACCATACGTCGGGCCTGCATCTGGGCCTCGGCGATGATCAGCTCCCCTTCCTTCTGGGTGTTGGCCTTCATCTCCTCGGTGATGGTGCGGGCAGCCAGCATGGTTTCACGCAACTCCTTGTCCCGCTCGGCCATCTCAGCCAACTCACGGGCCTGCCGATTAACCTGCTCCTTAAGCTCGGTGTTCTCTCGCAGCAGGGTCTCCATTTCGGCGGCTACGGCCTGCAGAAAGGCATCCACATCATCGGCGTCAAGGCCGCCGAACATCTTGCCCTTAAACTGTTGCTGCTGGATATCCAGCGGGGTAATCGTCATGGCAGGTATCCTTTGTTAGCGCAGCCGCAGACTCAGGCTGGCGTTGAACAGGTACTGGTACAGGGTGTCCAGCAGCACGATCTGCAGCAGATAGATCAGGGCAAAGGCCACCAGGGGCGACAGGTCAACGGCGCCCGTGTCCGGCATGTAGCGCCGAATCCGCCGCAGCAGCGGCTCGGTCACCCGATGCAGAAAGTTGACGATCGGGTTGTAGGGGTCGGGGTTGACCCATGAGATCAGCGCAGCGGCAATCAGTACATACTTGTAGAGCGTCAGCAGGCCATTGACCATCTCAACGATCACCGACAGGGCACGCAGCATGTTGGCAAGTAGGATCATGGTGTATTCCTTTGGGAAATTCGCCGCAAACTATGCCTGATTCCATCCTGAAAGTCAAAATGTATGCGCTGCTGGCTGGTTGACTGCAACCCTGCCGTTCCGGTATGCTGCCGCCATGACAAACGACTACTTGCTTGATGCCGCTATCGATGCTGCCCTGGCCGCCGGCCGACTGCAGCACTCGCGCTTTGCTACCGATTTTTCTGTGGGTCACAAAGGGGCCAAAGATCTGGTGACTGAGCTGGACACCGCCTCCGAGGCCGTGATCGTCGGTATGCTGCTGGACCGCTTCCCCGGCCATGGCATCCTGGCCGAGGAGTCCGGCTACCCTGACGGCGATGGCCGGCACCGCTGGATCATCGACCCGATCGACGGCACCACCAACTTTGCCCACGGCTTTCCCTGGTTCTGCAGTTCAATCGCCTTTGAATGTGATGGACAGCTGCAGATCGGCGTGATCTACAACCCGATCAACGACGAACTGTTCTGCGCCACTGCCGGCGGCGGCGCCTTTTTAAACGGCCGCCGTCTCAAGGTCTCGCAGCGCGGCCCGCTGTCGGCGTCGCTCTTGGGTACCGGCTTCCCCTACGACTGCGCCACCGATCCGGAGAACAATTTCGACAGCTTCATCCGTTTTCAAAGGGCGGCCCGCGGCATCCGTCGCGCCGGCGCAGCGGCGCTTGACCTGGCTTATCTGGCAGCCGGCCGGCTGGATGGCTTCTGGGAGGTTAAGCTCAAGCCCTGGGATGTGGCGGCCGGCACCCTGCTGATCCGGGAGGCTGGCGGCTTGGTGACCGCCTTTGACGGCAGTCCCTACCAGGTCTGCAACCACCGTATTCTGGCAAGCAACGGCCGGATCCACCAGGAGATGATTGATCTGCTGGCAGCTGGAGGAACCCCATGAAACGGATTCTGATCGCCTTTCTGTTAAATGCCTTTGTGTTGCCTGGCATCGGCCAGATCTACATCGGTCGCAAGGTCAAAGGTGTTGTGCTGGTGATGGCGGTCAACCTGCTGCTCTTGGCGGCCCTGTTTTTTATGATGAAGATCTCCACCCCGGTGGTTGCCGCCCACTTAAGCGGCACGCCGATCACCGCTCAACAGGTGCTGGAGGCAATTCAGCCCTACTCCCGGTGGGCCAAGCTTTTGCTCTCGGCCCTGCTGGCGGTGTGGGGCTTCGGGCTGGTGGATCTGATCAGCGCCCTGCGCGAGCCCTCCCATGATTAGCTTTGACAAACGATGTTTGTTTGTGCCATTATACCGCCCATGATACGGTCACAGATAATTGGCAGTGGTGCCGGCCTCCCCGAACGGGTAGTCGGCAATGATTTTTTCTCCTACCTGATCGACGATGCCGATGAGTGGATATCCTCACGTACCGGTATACGGGAACGTCGTTTTGTCGCACCAAACGAATCCACCTCTGACCTGGCAGTGCGGGCAGCCAAGGCGGCCCTGGCGGACGCTGGTATTGATGGCAGCGAGATCGACTGCATCGTGGTGGGCACTTCCACCCCGGACATGATCCTGCCGGCCACGGCCTGCATGGTACAGAAGGAGATCGGCGCCAAAAACGCCTTTGCCTTCGACCTGAACTCGGTCTGCGGCAGCTTTGTCTTTTCAATGGACACCGCCGACAGCTTCATCCGATCCGGCAAGGCAAAAACCGCCCTGGTGATCGGTGCCGACACCTACTCCAAGATCCTCAACTTTGAGGACAAGACCACCTGTCCCCTGTTCGGCGACGGCGCCGCTGCCGTGATCCTGCGGGCCGGCGAGGGCGAGACCGGCATCCGGCAGACCTTTATCCGTTCCGACGGCAACGGCTGGCCCCTGATCCAGGTACCTTCCTCCGGTTCACGCAAACCGGTCACCGCTGAGACCATCGCCGCCAAGGAAAACACCTTTTACATGGCCGGCAAGCAGGTCTATGTCTTTGCCACCGAGGCGATCCCCGAACTGATCCAGACGGTCTGTGACCAGGCCGGCATCATCCCGGACCAACTGGACTGGCTGATCCCCCACCAGGCCAACCTGCGGATCATCGACTCGGTTTCCAAGAAGAACCATATCCCCAAGGAGAAGTTCCTGGTCAACCTGCAGAAATACGGCAACNNACGGCAACACCGCCGCTGCATCGGTGGGCCTGGCCTTTGACGAATTCCGGCGCAACGGCACCATCAAGCCGGGCCAGTTGGTGCTGGTGATGGGCTTTGGTGGTGGACTGTCCTGGGGCGGTTTACTGATCCGCTTTTAGGCCCACGATCCCTTCGCCGGCCCTGGCCACCGCCAAGCCGGCCGCTGCACACAGATCCCCGAGCAACTGCCCGGGGATCTTTTTTTTCCAGCCGTCGTGAAACTGGTCGGCGGCCACTAGGCAGCCACCCGGCCGCAGTCTGCTTGCCAGCCGCTCAATCACCCGCTGCAGATCAGCAGCGTTGTGCAGCAGCGGCCCGCCCAACAAGCCGTTGCAGGCGATCAGATCAAAGCTGCCCTGCGGCAGGTCGGCCAGCAGGTCAGCGCTCTGAAACCGTACCGCATCGTTCCAGCCTTGTTGAACCAGGGGGGCGATGCGCAAGCGGTACTCCTGCTGGCGTTGCGCGTCATGGGGCAGATAGCGGGTGCTGGCCCCATAGACCTCCAGCGGGTCCAGGGTCCAGCCTTCAATCGCGATCTGGTCCGGTCGCCAGCCTGCCTGGGCAGCACATTCCGCCAGCTCCCAGCTGCCTTCACCGCTGCCGCAGGCCGCATCCAGAACCCGCAACTGCGTGCCAGACCGCAGCCTCAGATGCTGCCGCAACCACTCCAGCTGGTCGGGGTAGCGGCCAAAGCCTGGGCCGTTAAAGCGCGCCGGCAGAAAGCTGGCAAAGATGAACCGTTCGTGCAGCTCGGCATCAGACAGCACCATCTGCAGCAGGCGGGCCGGATTGGCGCTGAGTTGGCAGTAGTGCGGCAGCTGCGCGAAGCAGTCGGCCCAGCTTGCTGCGGTGCTGAGCGGTGTGCTGGAAAAGACCGGCTGGTGCGTCAGGGATGCACGGTAATAGCGGTACAGCAGGCGACGGATAGTTTCCAGCGGTAGGTACAGCTCGCTCTGGTAGCGAATTTCAGGGGTGATTGCCAGCCCCGGCGACGGCAACGGGGCCGGGCTGGTGGCGGCATAGATGGCAAAGAGCCGCTGCAGGCGCTGCAGCGGGAGAGTAAACAGGGCAGGGTTGGGCAGCCGGACCGGATTTGTGTGGGCTGGTGGGCCGGCCGTCTCAGGCTGCATGACACTACAAGACAACACGGGGCAAGGGTCAGAAGCTGCGCAACGGGCGGTAGAGGGTGTCCCGTTCAACCGGTGTCTTGCCCGCCAGGCGGATCAGGCGGATCAGGCGCTCGAGGGACAGATTCTGGGGTGAGCGGGCACCGGCATCGTGGCCGATCTTCTCTTCGACCACCGTGCCGTCCAGATCGTCCACCCCGAAGGACAGCGCTACCTGGGCGATCTTCTCACCCAGCATCACCCAGTAGGCCTTAATGTGGGGGATGTTATCAAGAAACAGGCGTCCGATGGCCAGGGTCTTCAGGTCATCAAGGCCGGAGGTACCTTTCACATCCAGCTTGAGCGGTGAGTTTTCCGGTTGCCAGGCCAGCGGGATAAAGACCTGGAAACCGGCGGTGTCATCCTGCAGTTCCCGCAGCAGCGCCATGTGGCGCACCCGGTCAGCCGGGTTCTCTAGGTGGCCGTAGAGCATGGTGCAGTTGGTCTTCAGGCCGGCCTGGTGCGCCAGGCGGTGCACCTCCAGCCAGCGCCGGCCGCTGATCTTTTCAGGACAGATCTGCTGACGCACCTCTTCAACCAGAATCTCGGCCCCGCCGCCGGGCATCGACCCCAGGCCGGCCGCCATCAACTGCTTCAGCACCTGCTGGACGCTTTGGCCGCTGATGCCGGCAAACCAGTCGATCTCCACCGCGGTGAAGGCCTTGATGTGCAGCTCCGGGGCAGCGGCTCGGATGGCGGACAGCAGCTCCAGATAGAACTCGAAGGAGAGATCGGGATGCAGCCCACCCACCAGATGCACCTCGGTGGCACCCTGTGAGCGAGCCTCCACCGCCCGGCGCACCATCTCGTCACGGGTCAGCGTATAGGCGTCGGCCTCGTTGCCGGTGCGGGAGAAGGCACAGAAGACGCAGCGATTAACGCAGATGTTGGTCGGGTTGATGTGACGATTGACGTTGAAATAGACATTGCGGCCGTTGATACGCTGATTGGCCAGGGCCGCCAGCTCGCCGATGGCCAGCAGGTCGTTGGACCCGTACAGGGCCAGGGCGTCGTCTTCGCTTATGCGCCGGCCGGCTTTCACTTTATCGCTAATCGTGGTAAATGAACTCATTGCTGCAGAATACGGCAACTGAGCCCCCAACGCAAGGGGCTGATTGCCGATCTAAAGGAGCCGATCATGACACCAGCCATTGAGACTTTTTTCCAATCACCCGCCTTCGGCGTCGTTGGCGCCTCGGAAGACCGTAGCAAATACGGCAACAAGGTGCTGCGCTGCTATCTGTCCACCAACAAGACCGTGATCCCGGTCAACCCCAAGGTCTCGTCGGTCGAGGGTATCCCCAGTGTCGCTTCGGTGTCCGACCTGCCGGATAACGTCAAGAGCATCTCGGTGATCACCCCGCCCCAGGTGACTGAAAAAGTGGTAGAAGACGCCATCGCCAAAGGGATCACCAGCATCTGGATGCAGCCCGGCGCCGAAAGTGCCGCTGCGGTCGAGCGCTGCAAACAGGCCGGCATCAACGTAATCGCAGACCACAGTTGCATTCTGGTGGTACTGGGTTATCGTGAACATTAAGCCTGGCCGGGAGGTGCGCTGATGGCGTGGGTGGTACTGGTCATTGCCGGTCTGTTTGAAAGTCTGTTGGGCGATCGGCTTGAAGTATACGGCAGGTTTCACCCGCTTGTGGCCCACCATTGGCACCGTGCTGGCGATGATCATCAGTCTGTGGTTGCTGGGCGTTGCCATGAAATCGTTGCCGCTTGGCGCCGCCTATGACGTCTGCTGGGTTGGGGTCGGGGCGGTCGGCACGGTGGTGTTGGGTATTGTGTTGTTCGGTGAACCGGCAACGGTTGCCCGACAGTTCAGTGTTACGCTGATTATTGCCGGCATCGTCGGACTCAAGCCGGCACACCGGCCTGATGTCGCCGAGCTATAACGTACACGAGGGGCCTGCCGCAGACGCGACAGGCCCCCTTGCACTGGTGGAGCTGATCGGGATCGAACCGACGGCCTGTACGTTGCGAACGTACCGCTCTCCCAACTGAGCTACAGCCCCTTACAAGCAGTCGTTCTGACAGTCGGCCAGCGGCAGCAACACGGTAAAGACCGCGCCCTGCTGACCGTTAGCGGCCCGCAGGGAACCGCCGTGGTTCTGAACGATCCGGTTGACGATCGGCAGACCAAGACCGGTACCATGGTTTTTGGTGGTAAAGAACGGCGCAAAGACCTTGCTTAAGTCATCTTCGGGGATGCCGCCGCCCGTGTCTTCAACCCTGATACGGGCGTAGACCTGGTCGCCCTGATCAACGTCATCAAGGAGCACGGACAAGGCGCCGCCCTGGCGCATGGCCTCCTGTGCGTTGACCAGCAGGTTGATGCAGACTTGCTTGAGCTGGTGGGCATCACCCAACACCTCCCAGTAGCCGGCCGGCAGATCGGCCTGAAGCTCAATGCTGCGCTCGGCCAGAGAGCCGGCGTAGTCGTCGAGGCACTCCTGCAGCACTGCCCGCAGATCGAAGCGGTTGTAGCAGATGGTCGGCTTGCGTGAGTAGGCCAGGATGTCGGCCAGCATCCGTTCCAGACGCTGGGCCTCGCTGATGATCGTATCCAGGCACTGCTGCTCAGGCGTCTCCCCGGGCAACAGCTTCCGCAGGCGGGCGGCGAAGCCGCCGATGGTCACCAGCGGTGTCTTGAGTTCGTGGGAGATGGAGGCGACCATCTCGCCGATGGCGGCCAGGTGGGCGGAATGCACCAGCCGCTGACGGCTCTCGCGCAGTTCAGCGTGGGCCTCCTCAAGATTGCGGTAGAGCTGGGAGTTGTCGATGGCCATACCGGCCTGACGGGCAAACAGCTGCAACAGCTGCAGCCGCTCATTGGTGATGGTGTGATTGGCGCCGGGCAGATCGACGATCACCACGCCCAGGGTCCGGTTCCGCGAGATCAGCGGCGCGGCGGCGAAGGAGGTTATGCCGAAACGCTTGATGAATCCGCACTCAGCACAACGCTGGCAGTCGATTTCGGGTACGTGACACAGTTGACGCTGATGCAGTGCCCGGGAGACAACCCGGCAACCCTCGTCGCCCAGGTCGACCCGCAGCGAACGAACAGCGGTGCAGGAGTCGCTCTGCCATTGCCGTTTGATCTGGTCATCGGCCAGTTCCCAGTGGCCGGTAAGCGGATTGGACGGGTCGCCCCCCACCACCTGCAAGCCGGCGGCATCGGTCTGTTCAACCCCCAGCATCCCTTGCAGGACGCCGGTCTTTTCGTTGTGCAAAAACAGCATGGCGCGGCCGAACAGCTTGTTGTCCTGGTGGACCAGGGCTGACAGAAACAGGTGCAGCAGCTTGTTGAGGCGATTGGTGGAAAGCAGGGTGGAACTGAAAAGGGACAACAACGTCAAGGCGCCGGCACAGGAGTGCTGGCGGCTATCTTCAACAGATGCTTCTGTGGGAGAAGTGGGAGCCATGCCGATACCTGGTGGGTTTGACACCGGCGTAACCGGCGTCATGCAATCAGAGCCGCTTTTCTTTCTCTTCAGCTTCCATCTTGCAGTTGATGCAAAGGGTGGTAACCGGACGGGCCTTCAGCCGCCCCTCACCGATCTCTTCGCCGCACTCCTCGCAGATGCCGAAGGTGTCATCATCAAGGCGATCAAGGGCTTCCTTGATCTTGTTGACCAGCTTACGCTCACGGTCACGTATCCGCAACTCGAAGGTGCGGTCGGATTCCTGGGTGGCACGATCGGTGGGGTCAGGGAAGTGCGCGGCATCATCAGCCATCTCGTGGACGGTCTTGTCAGCCTCGGACAGCAAGCCCTTCATCTCGTCCAGCAACAGCTGGCGGTATAGTTCTCGTTTTTCGGCGTCCATAGCTCTCCTCGCTGCAGGAGTCTAAAACTGAGTAATTTTATCGGGTAGCCCCTGCCAAGTCCAGCAAAAAAGTGCGCTAGGCAAGGAGTTGCAACGCTTCTTGTACGCTGGATGCACCCTGGCAACCGATCGCGGTCGGAGTCAACCGCTTAAGGTGAGCCGCCGGCAGCACACAATTTTTAAAGCCCAGCTTCTCGGCCTCGGCCAGACGCGGTTCCGGCTGGGTCACGGCCCGCACCTCGCCAGCCAGCCCCACCTCGCCAAATACCACCGTCTGCGGATCAACCGGACGATCCAGGTGCGAGGAAGCCACCGCCAGCAGAATGGCCAGATCAGCGGCCGGTTCAGATAACCGGGCGCCACCGGCCACGTTGAGAAAGATATCCTGGCCAGCCAGGTGCAGGCCGGCTTTTTTTTCCAATACCGCCACCAGCAGGGCCAGGCGGTTACTGTCCACACCGATGGTGGTTCTGCGCGGCGTGCCATAGGCGCTGGGGGTCACCAGGGCCTGAATCTCCACCAGCAGGGTACGACTGCCCTCCAGGGAGGCGGTCACCACTGAACCGGGAGCATCCAGGGGCCGCTCGGCCAGGAACAGCTCCGAGGGGTTGGCCACCTCGGCCAGCCCGCCGGCCTTCATCTCAAACACGCCGATCTCGTTGGTGGAGCCAAAACGGTTCTTGACGGCCCGCAGGATCCGGTAAGGATGGCCACGGTCGCCCTCAAAATAGAGTACCGTGTCCACCATATGTTCCAGCACCCGGGGACCGGCCAGGGAGCCATCCTTGGTGACATGACCCACCAAAAAAACCGGCACCCCGTGGCCCTTGGCCAGCAACATCAGTCGGCCGGCTGATTCGCGCACCTGGCTGACACTGCCCGGCGCCGACTCCAGGGCCTGGGTCCAGACGGTCTGGATCGAGTCCACTACCAACGCCTCCGGGTTCAATCGCTCCACCTGGGCAATGATCTCCTCCAGGGAGTTTTCCGCCAGCACCAGCAGATTGGGTGCATCCACCCCCAACCGTTCACCCCGCAGCCGGGTCTGGGCCGCCGATTCCTCGCCGGAGACGTACAACACCGGCCCCTGACCAGCCAGGTGCTGCATGGCCTGCAGCAGCAGGGTTGACTTGCCGATGCCGGGATCGCCACCGATCAGCACCAGGGAGCCGGGCACCAACCCGCCTCCCAGCACCCGATCCAGTTCGCCGATGCCGCAACTGCGGCGCACCTCGGCTTGGGGCGGCACCTGACTGATCGGCAACGGGCTGTTTTTCGCATTGTTGATCGTCCGGCCCCGGCCGGTCGCAGGTGGTGTCTGACGTTCCTCGGCCATGGTGTTCCAGGCGCTGCAATCAGGACATTTGCCCAACCACTTGGGGGACTGGCAGCCGCACTGGCTGCAGGTAAAAACAGTTTTCTGACGCATGCAGACTCCGATCAGCTTGGCACAAAGACTGCACGAGCACAGTCCGACGGCAATCTAGCAGAAAGCCGTCCGGGTGCGTATTCCGCTGAAAGTGACC
>DFYU01000027.1:1342-5130 GCA_002383415.1 Geobacter sp. UBA4074 | reverse complement strand
ACCTCTCAATGGAATTCCTGATGGGGCGCACCCTCAATAACGCCCTGATCAACCTGGGGCTACGGGAAGAATGGGATACCGTACTCAAGGAGTTGGGGCTGGATATTGCCGAATTGCAGGAAATGGAGTGGGATGCCGGCCTTGGTAACGGCGGCCTGGGACGGCTGGCAGCCTGTTTTCTCGATTCGCTGGCCACCATGCAGCTGCCGGCCTATGGCTACGGCATCCGCTACGAATACGGCATGTTCTATCAGAAGATCGCCGACGGCGCCCAGGTCGAGGTGCCGGACAACTGGCTGCGCTATCCCAACCCCTGGGAGTTTGACCGCCAGGNNCACCGACCGTGACGGCACGGTGCGCCACTCCTGGGTCGACTGCGACGAGGTGATGGCCCTGGCCTATGACTTCCCGATTCCGGGCTACCGAAACGACACCGTCAACACCATGCGGCTCTGGAGTGCCAAATCCAGCCGTGATTTTGACCTGCGCTTCTTTAACGAGGGCAACTACATCGGTTCGGTCGAATCCAAGATGAAGACCGAAAACATCTCCAAAGTCCTCTACCCGGCCGACCATATGGCCGAAGGCAAGCAACTCAGACTGCGTCAGGAGTATTTCCTGGCCTCGGCCACGGTGCAGGACATCTTCTACCGCTTTGCCAAAAAGCACGACGACCTGTCCCAATTACCGGACAAGGTGGCGATCCAACTCAACGACACCCACCCGGTGCTGGCAATACCGGAGTTGATGCGAATCCTGGTCGACGAAAAACGCCTCAACTGGGAAGATGCCTGGCGGATTACCACCCAGACCTTTGCCTACACCAATCACACCATCCTGCAGGAGGCCCTGGAAACCTGGCCGGTACCGATGCTGCAACGTCTGTTGCCGCGCCATCTGCAGCTGATCTTTGAAATCAACGCACGTTTTATGGCCGAAGTTGCAGCTCGCTTCCCCGACGACGCTGCACGGCTGCAACGGATGTCGCTGATCGACGAGTTTGGCGAAAAACGGGTACGGATGGCCCACCTGGCCATCGTGGCCAGCCATTCGGTCAACGGTGTCTCGGCCCTGCACAGCGATATCCTCAAGACTGACCTGTTCAAGGATTTTTATGAGCTCTGGCCGGAACGGTTCAACAACAAGACCAACGGCATCACCCAGCGCCGCTGGCTCAAGCATTGCAACCCCTGGCTGTCGGATCTGATCAGCGAGGCGATCGGCGACGGCTGGACCCGTAACCTGGATGAGTTGCGCAAACTGACGCCGCTGGCTGAAGACAGCGCCTTCCGCACACGCTGGATGGAGATCAAGCGTCGCAATAAGCAGCGTCTGGCCGAACATATCTACAAGCGTAACTGCATCCAGGTATCGCCTGATTCAATGTTTGACTGCCAGACCAAACGGATCCACGAATACAAACGGCAACTGCTGAACATCATGCAGGTGATTGCCCAGTACAACCGTCTCAAGGAATATCCGGGTCTGGGGCTGCCGCCCCGCACGGTACTGTTCAGCGGCAAGGCGGCCCCCTCCTACGCCAGCGCCAAGCTGATCATCAAACTGATCAACGGGGTGGCCAACGTGGTCAACAACGACCCGGCCACCAATCAGCAGCTTAAAGTGGCCTTCCTGGCCAACTACAGCGTCTCGCTGGCAGAACTGATCTTCCCGGCCGCCGACCTGTCGGAGCAGATCTCAACCGCCGGCACCGAGGCCTCCGGCACCGGCAACATGAAGTATGCCCTGAACGGGGCGCTGACCATCGGCACCCTGGACGGCGCCAATATCGAGATCATGGAAGAGGTCGGCCGTGACAACATCTTCATCTTCGGCCTGGATGCGGCGGGAGCCGCCAAGGTGCGCAGCGAAGGCTACCGCCCCCAGGACTACTACTACCGCCTGCCGCAGCTGAAACAGGTGCTCGACCAGATCAGTTCAGGCATGTTCTCTCCCGGAGACCAGGGACTGTTCCATCCCCTGGTGGATCAACTGCTGAATTCCGATTACTATCTCTTGCTGGCCGATTTTGACGCCTACCTGGATGCCCAGGCCGAGGTGGATCGGCTCTACATGAACCCGGACCAGTGGGCCCGGAAATCAATCCTGAACACGGCCGGCATGGGCAAGTTTTCCAGCGATCGCACCATTGCCGAATATGCCGATGATATCTGGGGGATTGAACCGCAACAGATCACACGCCAGGGAGTGTACCACTGGTGAGTCAGAAAAACGTCCCATTGTTCCAAGCTGCACCTCCCGGACCCTCTGTCGGATCAGCCCCGCTGGCCGAACGGATGCGCCCCCGCTCGCTGGATGATTTCTACGGTCAGGGACACCTGCTGGCACCGGGTAAGGCGCTACGCAAGATGATCGAGGCCGACCGGGTGCCCTCACTAATCTTCTGGGGGCCACCCGGCTGCGGCAAGACCACCCTGGCCCACATCCTGGCCCAGGAGACCAAGGCCCACTTTGTCTTTTTCTCGGCTATCATGGCCGGTGTCAAAGAGGTGCGTGAGATTTTTAAAGAAGCCGAGGAAACGGCACGCACCGGTCAGCGCACCATCCTGTTTGTAGATGAGATCCACCGCTTCAACAAGGCNNTGCTCTCCCGCTGCCGGGTGCTGCGGCTGCAGCAGCTGCAGCCGGAAGAGCTCTCAATGCTGATCCGGCGCGCCTTGGCTGATTCAGAGCGGGGCCTGGGAGGCCTCAACCTGACCATCAGCGACGAGGCAGTGACCTTTCTGGCCGAAGCGGCCCAAGGGGACGGACGCAAGGCACTCAATACCCTGGAGGTGGCTGCTGGCCTCACGCTGGACGCAACCATCTCCCTGGAGGTCATGCAGGAAGCACTGCAGCAGAAGGCGCTGCTCTATGACAAGGGGGGCGAGGAGCACTACAACGTCATCTCGGCCTTCATCAAATCGATGCGGGGCAGCGACCCGGATGCGTCCCTCTACTGGCTGGCCCGCATGCTGGAGGCCGGCGAAGACCCGCTGTTCATCCTGCGGCGGATGATCATCCTGGCCTCGGAGGATATCGGCAACGCCGACCCCCGCGNNAGGCGGTCACCTACCTGGCCACCGCTCCAAAATCCAACGCCGCTTACCTGGGGATCGACGCCGCCCTGGCCGAGGTGCGCAAATCTGGCGCCCTGGAGGTGCCGCTGCCTATCCGTAACGCCCCCACCAAACTGATGAAGGAGCTGGGCTATCATCAGGGCTACAAGTACACCCACGACTNNAGCCCAAGGGGCACGGCTATGAGAAAAACATCGTTGAGCGGATGGCCTGGCTGAAAAAGCTGGGGAACAAGGACTGAGACAGTACCCAAGACCCATATATCAACCTACAGGAAGAAAACCATGTCCAAACGTATGAAGATTTGTATCAACACCGGCGGCGGTGACGCTCCGGGCCTGAACGCGGTGATCGAGGCGGTCACGATGGCGGCCTACAACCGGCAGTGGGAGGTCTACGGCATCAAATCCGGCTACGCCGGCCTGTTGAACACCGACGAGATCATCCACCTGACTCCGGACAAGGTGGACGGCATCGCCAGCATCGGCGGCACCATCCTGGGTACCACCAACAAGGGCAACCCGTTCATGATGCCGGTCTGCAACGCTGCCGGCGAATGCGAGCAGCGCGACCTCTCCGACAAGGTGATGGAAAACTTCACACGGCTGCGCTTCGATGCCCTGGTGGCAGTGGGCGGCGACGGCAGCCTGGAGATCGCCCATCGCTTTGCCGAAAAAGGGATGCCGGTGGTGGGGGTGCCCAAGACCA
>DFYU01000027.1:0-1336 GCA_002383415.1 Geobacter sp. UBA4074 | reverse complement strand
AGTCCCACGACCGGGTGATGGTGGTGGAGGTGATGGGCCGCAATGCCGGCTTCATCGCTTTGAACAGCGGCATCTCCGGCAATGCCGACGTGATCCTGATCCCGGAGATCCCCTTCGATATCGAAAAGGTCTGCGACACGCTGATGGAAAACGAACTGAACGGCCGCAAGTACGCCATTGTGGTAGTGGCCGAAGGGGCGGTGCCCAAGGGTGGCGATGTGGTCATCAAGGGGGGCGCTGAAGGGGGCCGCCAGCATGTGGTACTGGGCGGCATTGCCGAGTATGTGGCCAAAGAGATATCCAAGCGCACCGGCAAGGACTCCCGCTCGCTGGTCTTGGGCCATCTACAGCGGGGCGGCTCCCCCACCACCTTCGACCGCCTGCTGTCACTGCGCTTCGGCGCGGCAGCGGTGCGGGCCATCGAGGAAGGCACATTCGATCAGATGGTGGCGCTGAAATCACCGGACATCGCCCTGGTGCCGCTGGCCGAGGCGCTGGGCATCCAGAAACGAGTGCGACCCGACGGCGATACGGTGCTGACCGCCCGTGACCTGGGGATCTGTTTCGGGGATTAATGTGCCTCAAAGGTCGGTGGACAACAATTCTGTATCCTGTCCCCGGAACTGGGCCAAAAGGAGAAAAAAATGAGCAAAACTAGCGATGTTTTTGGAATATCTCGTGATCTGCCACTCAATTATGTTATTCGCGATTCTGCAGATTCTGTACTGGTAGAGAACTTGACAAGGGACAAACATTTAGTGATTTTTGGCAGCTCAAAACAAGGTAAGACAAGCCTTAGAAAGCACGTACTTGAAGAAAAAGATTACATCGTAATTCACTGTTCGAATAAGTGGTCAGTTTCTGACATCAATAGCGCAATTTTAAAAAAAGCTGGTTTTGAACTAACACAATCAACATCAAAAGCGACATCTGGAAAGTCGAAAATATTTGCAAAAATAACCGCAGGTATATTTGGCAGTAGTGCGGAGGGGGGTGCAGAGGCTGAAAGGGAAAGAAAAGAAGAAATTGTTCGAACCCCACTCGAACTTGACCCAGAAGATGTGAACGACATTATAACCGCTCTGGACTCAATAAAATTCAAAAGATATATCACCTGAATTCAAATTGCAAGTGCACCACTTAAGTTTTGGAGCCTGTAAAATAGATTGTGTAAGTGGCAAAAATCGGTTGAAATCTGACCTCACAGGAGGAACCGATGGCCACTACCGACGAACTGCTCGATGCCTTGATGAAAGACTACAAGAAGCCCGAAGACCTGATGGGTGAATACGGACTTCTTAAACAACTGACCAAACGGCTTCTGGAGCGAGCCATG
>DFYU01000098.1 GCA_002383415.1 Geobacter sp. UBA4074 | reverse complement strand
AACCCAATACCCCGCAACTGAACGAACTGTTCAAGCTGTATGGTTTCCACACCCTGATCAAGGAGATGACCGCCCAGCCCACCCTGCAGAGCGACCAGTACCACTGCGTGCTGACGACTGATGCCCTGGAGACCCTGGCCCGACGGCTGGAGGCGGCCAACGCCTTTGCCTTTGACACCGAGACCACCGGCCTTGATCCCCGCACGGCCGAACTGGTGGGGATATCAATCTCGCTGGAGGCTCATCAGGCGTTCTACATCCCGCTGGGCCACCACTACCTGGGTATGCCGGACCAACTGCCCCGCGCAGCGGTGCTGGACCGACTGCGGCCGGCCTTCGGCAACCCGGCCATCCGCAAGGTGGGCCAGAACCTGAAGTTTGACCTGCAGGTGCTGGCCACGGCCGAGCTGGAGGTGCAGGGGGCCTGGTGTGACACCATGCTCTGCTCCTATCTGCTGAACCCCTCCCGGGGTGGCCACGGCCTGGATGCCCTGGCCCAGGAGCATCTCAATCACAAGATGATCTCCTACGATGAAGTGACCGGCTCCGGCAAGAACCGGATCTGCTTCAGCGAGGTGGAGGTTGAAAAGGCCACCCGCTACGCCGCCGAGGATGCCGACGCCACCTGGCTCTTGCATGAAAAATTGTTGCCAATGGTGCGGGAACAGGGGCTGGAGAAGCTGCTGTTCGAGCTGGAGATGCCGCTGATGGAGATATTGACCGCCATGGAACAGCATGGCGTGTTGCTGGATCTGAACTATCTGGCCGAACTTGGTGATGGCTTCGGCCAGCGGATGTTGGAGCTGGAAAGGCAGATCGTCGAGCTGGCCGGCGGCCCGTTCAACCTCAACTCCCCCAAACAGCTGGAAGAGGTGCTGTTTGACCGGCTGGGGCTGCAGTCGGGCAAGAAGACCAAGGGCAAGACCGGCCGCTCCACCGACAACGAGGTGTTGACCGGCCTGGCCGAGGAGCATGAGATTGTCCGGCTGCTGCTGGTCTATCGCGGCCTGGCCAAGCTGAAATCCACCTATACCGACGCCCTGGCCAAGCTGACCGATACAAACGGCCGGGTGCATACCAGTTACAACCAGGCGGTGACCGCCACCGGACGGCTCTCGTCATCGGACCCCAACCTGCAGAATATCCCGATCCGCACCGACGAAGGCCGCCGCATCCGCGAGGCGTTCATCGCACCGTCGGGCTGCCTGATCCTGGCGGCCGACTACTCGCAGATCGAGCTGCGGGTGCTGGCCCACCTCTCGAACGATGCGGTCTTCTGCGACGCCTTCAAGCACGACGAGGATATTCACACCCGCACCGCCAGCGAGGTGTTCGGCCTGTTCCCGGAGCTGGTCACCCCCGAGATGCGGCGCCAGGCCAAGACCATCAACTTCGGCATCATCTACGGCCAGGGGGCCTTCTCGCTGGCCAAGCAGCTGGGGGTGGCCCGCAACGTGGCCGAAAAGTTCATCAGCGCCTACAAGGAGCGCCACAGCGGCGCCATCGCCTTCCTGGACAGCTGCGTCAGCGGCGCACGGGAAAAGGGCTACGTCACCACCATCCTGGGCCGCCGGCTGCCGATCAGCGACATAAACAGCAGCAACGGTAACCTGCGCTCCTTTGCGGAGCGCAACGCCATCAACTACCCGATCCAGGGCTCGGCGGCCGACATCATCAAACAGGCCATGCTGGGGGTGGATCGTGCCATCCGGACGGAAGGGCTTAAAAGCCGCTTGATCATGCAGGTGCATGACGAACTGGTCTTTGAGGTGCCGGAAATGGAACTGGAGCAGTTGCGGGGCTTGGTGGAGCGGGAGATGTCGCAGGCGGTCAGCTTGCAGGTGCCGTTAAAGGTCGACATAAACTACGGCAGAAACTGGAGCGAAGCCCACTAGTTCCGCTTCCATATCAAGGCGCTCGCTTCGTTGGCTTCGTCGCAGACTCCTCAACGTACTGCTTTGTACGCCTGCGTCGCCTGCTCCTCGCCGCCTGGAGATCATCCTTGATCTGTAACCGGAATGTATGAGTTATGACGATGAAAAGTGAACAGTGTCAGGCCATTATTCTCTCCACCATGGATTACGGCGAGAGCGACCGGATTGTGAGCCTGTTCAGCCTTGAGCTGGGCAGGATCAAGGCCTTTGCCAAGGCGGCCCGGGCCAGCCGCAAACGGTTCGGCGGCAGCCTGGAGCCGGGCAACCGGCTGGAGCTGACACTGCAGGTCAAACAGGATGGCCTGAGCCGTCTGGACCGGGTGGAGGCAACCAGAAGCCACCCTGGCCTACGCAGTAACCTGGAATCTCTGTCGCTGGCCCTGTACGGCTGTGAACTGGTGGAGGCGCTGACCCCGGAAGGTCACCCCCTGCCCCGCCTGTACCGCCTGCTGACCGCCCTGCTGGAACACCTGGATCGGGGAACAAGCAGCGAAGCCGACCGGCGCTTCTTTGAGATCAACCTGCTGAACATCCTGGGCTACCGACCGCCCCTGGAGAGCGATGCGTTGCGCCCCTTGCAGAACTGCCTGCGGACTGGTAAATTTGGCCTGGTCAGCTTTGGCGACGATGAGCTGACGATAGCCGGCCGGTTGCTGGACAGGGCCATCAGCAGCCACACAACACGGCCGCTGAACACACTTGCCTTTCTACAGGATCTGACCGAACCGAGGAAGTGAATGACTATGAAGCTACCTGTTCTGCTTGCCCTGGCTGCCTTGATGACCGCTCCGCCCGCCAGCTTCTCTGCTCCGGCCGGTTTTGAGCTTGATTTGAAGGAACTTAAAAAACCGTCGCCAACCCTGATTACCCCGCCGAAGCGGGCCGCTACTCCACAGACAACCAAGCCGCAGCCCACCGCCAAGGCACCTGCCAAAAAGGTGCGCCCAGCTGCCAAGACGGCTCAACGAGCCACCCAACCTGCACCTGTACCACAGCAGACTGCTGAACAGCTGGTACTGCTGGATGGCGCCACGGCCTGCATACGGGCACGGCTGCTGCTGGAGGCGGTGGCTAAACCGATACCTGTTGAAGATGCTCTGCAGGGGCTTGCACTGCCGGCAATCGCGGCGGGTCGTCATCAGGGCGCGACGGTGGTTCTTGCCTGCGACCTGCCAACAGCCGAGGCTTACACCTTCGGTCGCTTGCTGGAGGCGGATGGAGTCACGCTGATCAATCTGGCTGCGGGTGCTTCGGCAGAGTTGACCGTCGTTACGGTTGCAGAGGCACTGGGGCTTTCCTACCGTTTGCTGCAGGACAACCCGCTCAGCTATCTGACCAGCGACCAGCAGGGCCGTCCGCTCCGGCTGGAGATCGGCTCCCGCAGCACCAGCAACTGACCATCACGACAAGACGTCGCCGCACTTAGCGCAGCCGGCTCCGCGCATTGCCGTACTGGAAGAAGGCGATCAGGTGGAACTCATCCTTGGGATAGTTTTTGGGCAGACTACCCATCGGTCCAATCAGGCGCAGGGTGCGCAGCACCTCGTCGTCCAGCAGCTTGCTGCCCGAACTCTCCAATAACTTCACATTGACGATCTCGCCATTACGGTTAAAGGTAATTCTAACCGGCGTGACCCCTTCGATCCCCTTCAGGGCAGCCTCCTGCGGATAGCGCCAGACACCGTAGACCGAGGTTTCAAAACGTCTCAAAAATGAACCGAACTGAATATCGTTGGTGTTGAGGAAGTGGGTGTCGCCTTCGGCAACCTCATCGGCGTAGCGACGCCGATAGTTCTCCTCCAGCTTGGCCATCCGGCTGGCGCTGGGCATCAGACGCGTCGGCAGCGCAGAAGCGCCACCCGTGGCTGTCGGTGTCTGGGTTTGAGCAGGCTGGCGGCGGAGCAGCTCACTGGCAGAGGTGCCAGTCGTATCCGGCCTGGTGGCTGGCGTTCTGGACCGGCTGGGCGGCCCTGGCGGGCCAGGTGGAGCGGTTTGACTACGTTGCGGAACCGGTCGGGTAATCCGCATATCACCCTTGGGTGCGGTTTCTCTGGCAACACGTCGGCGCTGGTCTGAAGGTCGGGCCTGTTGCTGATCATCCCGCGGCATAGTCTTCAACTCAGGCATATCCTGCAGATCAATAAAGGTCGGCTCTGTGAACTGCGGCTGCTGTTTGGGCCAGAGGTACACCACCGTAAAACCGACAACGTGCAGCACCAGAGAGAGTACCAGCAGGTACAGAAACCCCTTCTCGATATACTGGTCTGGCGAAACCGGTCTAGCCAGTTTGGTACCCTCCTGAAACTATAAAAAAAGGGATGCCTGGTCCGCATCCCCTTCCCTCAAAAGTCTCTCCGCCCTGTCGTTATGGCCCCAAAGGTCCTCTGGCGAGTTCCTCTACAGATGGGTCTCAATATACCGCTTCAGGCAATTCCCACGAACAGAGGGCAGCACACCACGGCAGGGAACGATCCCCGTTTCAACAAGTATTCCGCCCGGGCGCTACAGGCCGTCACGGGCAGGGCAGAGAGCACATCGGTTACGGATTCATCCTAGTCCCGGGCGTTTTTTTTTTCAAGCGCTTTGTGTTGAGCACTGCTGCAGGCAGTTCTGTAGTCTGCGAACATCGGCCATCAGCGCCTCAAAGCCGGGGAAGGTCAGCGATTGGGGACCGTCTGACAAGGCCTTTTCCGGCTCGGGGTGCACCTCAACCAGCACACCGTGGGCACCGGCCACCAGGGCTGCCTTGGACATGGGGGTCACCAGACTGCGCTTACCGGTGGCATGGGAGGGGTCCACCATGATCGGCAGGTGGGTCAGCTCTTTCACCAGCGGCACCATGGCCAGATCGAGGGTGTTACGGGTGGCGGTCTCGAAGGTGCGGATGCCCCGTTCACAGAGGATCACCTGCTCATTTCCCTCGGCCAGAATGTATTCGGCAGCGGCCAGAAACTCCTCGATGGTGGCGCTCATGCCTCGCTTCAACAATACCGGCTTGCGGATCTTGCCCAACTCCCGCAGCAGATCAAAGTTCTGCATGTTGCGGGCTCCCACCTGCAGCAGGTCGGCATACTCGGCCACCAAGCCGACGTTATCCGGGCTCATTACCTCGGTCACGATCGGCAGGCCGGTGGCCTGGCGGGCCTTGGCCAGCAGCTTCAGCCCCTCTTCGCGCAGGCCCTGGAAGGTGTGGGGGCCGGTGCGGGGCTTGAAGGCGCCGCCACGCAGCAGATCGGCCCCGGCCTGTTTGACGAAACGGGCGGTTGTAAGGATCTGCTCCTCGCTCTCCACCGCGCAGGGACCGGCCACCACCACCGGCCGCTGACCCTCGCCAATCTTGACCCCGGCCACATCAACAATCGTATCCTCGGGATGGAAGTCGCGGGAGACCAGTTTGTACGGTTTGGAAACATGGATCGTCTGCTGTACGCCGGGCAGGTCGCGGATAGTTGCATCGTCCACATAGCCCTTGTTGCCCAGCACACCGATGGCGGTCCGCTCACCACCGGGAATCGGCGCGGCGCTGAAACCCAACTGTTTGACGTTCTGAATCACCTTATCGATATCAGCCTGGCTGGCGGTGTGGCTCATCACGATCAACATACTACCTTCCTTTCATCACTACTGGCGGCTGGCCATCTGCTGCAGCCGCTCCATCTGCAAAATAGTAACTTTCCGTCCGTTCAGCTCGATGATCCCCTCTTCCTTCAGCTTGCGGAAGGTGCGGGAGATGGTCTCGCCGGCAGTGCCCAACTGGGCTGCCAGTTCACCCTTCTTGATGCCCAGCTCCAGGTAGGTGATCCCGCCGTAGCTGGTGGACTGCTCCTCGGCCCGCTTGATCAAAAACGAGGCCAGCCGGGAGGTGACATCGGCAAAGGTCAGCTCCTCGATCTGGCGGGCGAAACGGCGTAGCGAAAGCGACAGCGACACCACCAGATTCAGGGCAAACTGCGGCTTGGACCCCATCAGCTCCATGAACCCCTGGCGTGGCAGGAACAGCACCTCGCCCGGTTCAAGGGCGCGGGCCTCGGCCGGATAGCGGCCATCACCGAAAAAGGCCGCTTCGGCAAAGGTCTCACCGGGATGCACAAAGTGCAGCACCTTCTCGCGCCCCTCCGGTGAAACCCGGCACAGCTTGAGGTGACCCTCGATCAGCAGAAAGAAACCGGTGGCCTCCTCCCCTTCACTGAACAGGGTCTCCCCTTTGCTCACCGCGCGACGCACCGTAATGGCCGCCAACGAATGCAGATCATCATCGTTGAGACCTGAAAACAAGAGCGATTTTTTGAGCAGATGTACCAGTTCCATCTAGTTCACAAAGGCGGCGACTTTTTGCGCCACGGCCGCCGGGGTCAGACCGAATTTTTCGGCCAGCACGTCGGCCGGAGCCGATGCGCCGAACTGTTCCCAGCCAATGAACAGGCCTTCCTCACCCAAGAGCCGGCCCCAGGATTCACCTCGGCCGGCCTCGATGGCCACCCGCTTGACACCGGCCGGCAGCACCGAGCGACGGTAGGCCAACGGCTGGGCCATGAAGGTGCCCAGATCAGGCACCGACACCACCCGGGCGGCTACCCCCTGGCCTGCCAGCAGTTTAGCGGCTTCCAGGGCCAGCGAAACTTCTGAGCCGGAGGCCATCAGCACCACTGCCGGATTGGCCGCATCGGCCAGCACATAACCACCCATCAGTGGTTGGGTCGGGTCGCTGCCCTCAATACGAGACAGGAGCGGCAAAGCCTGACGGGTCAGGATCAGGGCGGTGGGGCCGTTGTGGTATTTGAGCGCGGCATACCAGGCCAGAGCTGTCTCAGCTGCGTCAGCCGGCCGGATCACCTGCAGGCCGGGGATCATCCGCAACGAAGCGGTATGTTCGATTGGCTGATGAGTCGGACCATCCTCGCCAACGGCGTAGGAATCGTGGGTAAAGATGTAAACCACCTGCTGCTGCATCAGGGCCGACAGCCGCACTGCCGAACGGCAGTAGTCGGAGAAGACCAGAAAGGTGGCGCCGTAAGGAATAAAACAGCCGTAGAGCGCCATGCCGTTACAGACCGCCCCCATGGCATGCTCGCGGATACCGAAGTGCAGGTTGCGTCCGCCAAAGGCGCCCGGCTGCACCGAACCGCCGCCCTTGATGTCGCTGTTGTTGGAGGGGGCCAGGTCGGCGGAGCCGCCGGCCAGGGCCGGGATCAGCTCGGCAGCCTTCTGCAGCACCGCACCGGACAGGGCGCGGGTGGCGCCGGTCTTGCCCTCCACCACGGCCAGCAGTTGTTGAGCCAGATCGGCCGGCAGCTGCTTCTGCCAGGTGGCATCCCACAGCTTGGCCTTGTCGGGGTTGGCGCTACGCCAGGCAGCAAACCCCGCCTGCCAGGCGTCATAGCCCTTCTTCATTTCGGCCACCCGGACGGCGCACAGCTCGCGCACCTCGGCCGGCACCTCAAACGGTCCCAGGTCCCAGTTCAGGTTGGTGCGGGTGGCGGCCAGCTCGTCCTTGCCCAGCGGCGAGCCGTGGGCCCCGGAGGAACCCTGCTTGTTGGGTGCACCGAAGGCGATATGGGTTGTGGCAATGATCAGCGACGGCTTGGCGGTCTCGGTGATACCGTTCTGGATGGCGCTGGTCAGGGCGGCGTGGTCGTGGCCATCCACCTTCTGGATATGCCAGCCGGCGGCCTCAAAACGCTTGGCCACATCCTCGGACCAGGCTAGGTTGGTCGTACCCTCAATGGTGATGCTGTTGTCATCGTACAGGTAGACCAGGTTGCCCAGGCCCAGGTGGCCAGCCAGGGCAGCTGCCTCGTAGCTGATCCCCTCCTGCAGGTCACCGTCACCAACCAGACCGAATACCCGATGGGTGATCGGGGAGAAGTCAGAGGTATTGAACCGCTCGGCAGCCATCTTGGCGGCCAACGCCATGCCAACCCCGTTGGCAATCCCCTGCCCCAGCGGGCCGGTGGTCACCTCAACGCCGGGTGTGTGGCCAAATTCAGGGTGGCCGGGGGTTTTGCTGCCCCACTGGCGGAAGTTCTTCAACTCGTCCATGGAGAGGTCGAACCCGAACAGGTGCAGCAGCGAGTAGAGCAGCATCGAGCCATGACCGGCCGAAAGGACGAAACGATCGCGGTTGGCCCAGGCGGTGTCGGCCGGATTGACGTTCAAAAAGCCGCACCACAGGGCCACAGCCATATCGGCGGCCCCCATCGGCAGGCCGGGGTGGCCGGAATTGGCCTTTTCTACCGCATCGGCGGCGAGAAAACGGATGGTATCGGCTGTACGGCGGGCCTGCTGCGGGGTAAACACGGTGGACATCGGTACTGCTCCTTTCAGATTGGACATTAAAAGTGGGTATAGCCGGCAGAGGAAGGCTGGAAGATCGATCCATCCGGCAGGTGGGCAACCACCCGCCCGGAGTCGGTAACTTTACCAACAACCGTGGCCGGAATGCCAGCAGTTTTTGCCCGTTGCAGGATGGCGGCCCGACTTGCGGCAGGCGCAGTAAAGCAGAGTTCGTAATCCTCGCCACCAGCCACCATCAGCTGCCAGAATGCCGGCGCTGTGGCCTCGGCCAGGGCTGCAAACTGCGGCGAACGGGGCACCTGAGCCAGCTCGATCGCGGCCCCGCAGCCGGACTGTTCACAGATATGCCCCAGATCGGCCAGCAGCCCGTCGCTGATATCGATCATGGCACTGACCAGACCGACCTCAGCCAGGGTTTGACCCAACTCGCAGCGGGGGGTGGGGTCAAGGTGCCTGTTCACGACATACTCTGTCGCAACATCGCCTTTTTTATCCCCACCAGTTAGTAACAGCTGCAGGCCGAGGGCCGAGTCTCCCAGGGTACCGCTGACCCAGATCTCGTCACCGGGCCGGGCGCCGGAGCGTCGTAGCAGCAGCTCTGGTCGCTGCTCACCCATGATGGTGACCGAGATCACCAGCCCGCTCTTTGAGACGCAGGTGTCACCACCGGCCAGCAGCACGCCATGTTCCGCAGCCTGTTCGGCCAGGCCATCCAGCAACGCTTCGATATCTTCCAGCGGAAATCCAGGGGGGATGGCCAGGGAGAGAAAAAACCAGCGGTGCCTAGCCCCCATGGCAGCCAGGTCGGAGAGGTTTACCGCCAGACTCTTGCGCCCCAACAGACGCAACTGGCCGAAGGAGCGCTCAAAGTGCACTCCTTCGGCCAGCAGGTCGGTGGAGACCACCAGCTGCATCCCCGGTGAGGGGGAAAGCAGGGCGGCATCATCGCCAATCCCCAGCTCCGGCGCTGCCGGTTGTGGAAAACGGGCGCGGATCAGATCAATCAGACCGAATTCGCCGAGAGAGGAGAGGGAAGAAATGGCATTCATTGCTTGGTAATGAGTGCGGTGATCTGTTGTTTCAGGATCGGCAGATCAGTGGTAACCGAAAGCCAGACTGAAACGATATCAACACCGAAGTAGTGATGAATTAGTTTGTCACGGAAGCCTGCCAGATCTTTCCAGGGCACTTCTGGATGCTGACTACGCAAGGCTGAAGAAACATTCTTACTGGCTTCGCCGATGATCTCAAGCTGTCGTATTACGGCATCTTGAACAAGTCTGCTTTCTCTGAAACCTGAGTCGTCAAGTCCAGCAGTGTACTGTTCGATCTGACATAGTGCATCGGCAATGTGCACAAGGAATATGTTGTCGTCCTTGATCATTGTAGTACCACCTTCAGCTCAGCATGGATCTGATCCCTTAGATACGGGCTCAATCCCAGCTCGGTAACCAGATCGACTTTCACCCCCAGCAGCTCTGAAAGTTCACGTTCCATGCGAATCTGCGTTAAAAGACTCACCGGCCGTTCAAAACTGACCAGCAGATCAAGGTCGCTGTCGGCTCGCGCTGTGCCTCGTGCAAACGATCCAAAGACACCCAGCTTATTGACACCTTGCTTTTTACAGTAGGGCAGAATGTGCTCTGTCATTTGCTGAAGGTTCATAATCACCTCACAAAAGGCTGACATCGGGATTTGCTTAGATTTAGCATTGCTTCAACATCAAATCGAGCCCAGCTTGTTCTTTCTTAATATCTTCCTGAATATGTATAGTCAACCGACGTATTTCAGCAAGAATGGACTCAAGATTGCTTAGATCGTTGTCGCAAGCTATATTTTCAGAGCTGCTCCGTTGTATATTATAGCGTTCTTTCAATAACTGAATAACGGACGAATTACTGTCTATCCGTTTATTTTCATCAGAATATTTTTCAGATAATTGTGGATATTGCCTTAATAGGAGTGTTTTTTGATAAAAAATTGACTGAAGTGTTCCAAACAAAGCATGCTGTCTATCTATTTCGTTCAGAATTTCAGACCTTTTTCCATGTACCTTTAAATCCAGGTCATGTTCCCATGTGTGTTTAGTATGCAATCGTGCTTTTTCAGAGGTGCGCGCTGCCTTCAGGCTAATTATAAGCGCCATTGCAGAAAATAATAATGGGGCGTAATCAACTGCAAACATTCTTATAAAATCGAAAATTATCACCTGCACAAACCTTCCTCCTGTGAAACCTTATAAGCTTCACACTCTCCCATCCGGCAAGCTCGATAAACATCACGGCATCCGTCCATCATATTACCAACCAGTATATGAGAGACGCCTCTATTCAAATATAGTGCTCCATTATTCGGACTTAGCAAAATTGCTTTATTAAAATCACTAATTGCTAACTGGTATTTTTCAAGTGCTTTATAGACCAAACCGCGATTATTATATGCTCCTACAACAGAATTGTCCATTTGAAGCGTTTTATTATAATCATCAATGGCCTGGCGATATTGCTTAAGCGCAGCATAAGCCATTCCCCTATTATAATAAGCCAGCGCATGGTTAGCATCAAATGCTATAGAATTGCTATAATCAGATATTGCTTTCTGATATTGTTTTATATTGTAATTAGCATTACCACGGTTATAATAAGCACTTGCGTAAGAAGGGTTCTGCAGGATTGCACTATTGTAATCAGTTATAGCAAGCTGGTACCGCTTGAGATCAGCATAAACACTACCTCTGTTATAGTAAGCAGCAGCAAAAGCTGGATTGAGCTGAATTGCTTGACTATAGTCTGTAATAGCCTGTTGGTATTGCTCAAGCGCACTATAGGCAACCCCACGGTTGTTATAAGCTTCTGCATCAGAAGGATCAAGTTGTATGGCCCGGGTAAGGAACTCCAACACTTTTTGGGGATTGGTGTACTTTTTCCCATCCCATAGTGCATACGCTTTATCAAACCACTCCACTGCCGTTAGCCCTTCACGGGTTTTTTGGAACTCTTTTTTCAAGATTTCTTTCTGTTTTTGAGTCTTACCTTTCTGCTGATTCTGCCTTTCCAACTCCTCAATTCTGGCCAGCAACTGCTTCTCACGTACGCGGGCGGCCGTAAGATCTTTCAGGTGGTTACGGTCCTGCAGCAACCGCTTCAGGCTCTGGTCCAGCACAGCGGTATCCAACTCTACCTTGACAGTGATCTCCAGACCAAAACCGTCACCATCGGTGTAGTTCTTCTGCTTGATCACCTCGGCCTTGGTGACCCCGGCGGTCAGGGCCAAGATCTCATCGCTATCCACCTGCGAGTCCTTGACCACTGTGGTGCTTTCGATATAGGTGCCAAACTGTTCCAACGCCTCACGCTTGGCGCGGGCTATGCCTGCAGTGCGGGCATCGTCCGGCGACTGGCTGCCGCCGAATGGCTGCTGCACGGTGTGGGTGACGACCTTGATTTCGGCAAAAGCAGGAAGAGGTAAAAGCAGCACAACGGCACAAACCAGCAATAGCATGTTTCGCATTGAAAGCCCTTTCGAAACTAACGTTCTGTTTCCCAAGGATTGCACACCGCTGCCCCGCAGCGTTGCAGATCCCTGACATTGCGGGTGACGACTGTAAAGCCATTACGCATGGCCGTTGCAGCGATCAGGGAATCCATCACCGGCAGTTTCTCACCCGCCTTTTCTGCCTCACCTTGCATCCGTCCCCAAAGGACCGCCGCCTCCAGATCAAGGCCGACAATCCGGCCCTCAAAACGTTCAGCCAGATCATGTTCCACCCAGGAGAGCAGTGCCTGCTTGCGATCACCTGCTGCCAGCTTGGCCACACCTTTATTGAGTTCGCCCAGCACCAGCACACTGATGAACAGCCGCTGTTCGTCCTGCTCATCCAGCCAACGCAGAACAGCTGGATGCGGCTCTTTTTTGACCAGTTCGGAAATCAGGCAGGTATCCAGCAGGTNNCTCGACCTCACGCGAGAGGTCACCACTGCGCTGCAGGTCAAGCTCAAGCCCGTGCAATGGCGACTTTTTAAAGAAGCTGGCCAACGACTCTTGTGGGGCGTTCAACCGGCGGAACTCTTCAAAGGAGACAACCACTGCAGTCGGCTTGCCGCGCAGGGTGATGGTCTGCGGCCCGTCATGGACGGCACGCTCAACCACCTGGCTCAGCCGGTTCTTGGCGTCCTGCAACTGCCACTGCCGCTCAAAGGTATGTCGATCTTTTATCGTTGCTTTCATGTCACCCTCCACAAACTAGCCAGTCTAGCCAGATAACACTACCACAGATGCAGCTTACATGCAAAGCGGTCTTTCTGGCTGCACGGACACCCTGAAAACAAACGGGGCACGGTGTCAACTACACCATACCCCGCTCACCCATCGCATCTGTTCACAGCCCCATCAGGCCGTGATCTCGCGGTTGGGGCGCACCACCACCTTGGGGGTGGCAGACTTGGCCTTGCCTTTTGGCGCCGGGATCGGATAGCGTTCCAGGGCCAGCTTGAGTACCTCGTCGATCTCCTTGACCGGCACAATCCGGACCTTTTTCTGCATCTCCTTGGGGATATCCTCCAGGTCCTTTTTGTTCTGCTCCGGGATGATCACCGTTTTCATGCCGGCCCGTACCGCAGCCAGGATCTTTTCTTTTAGCCCGCCGATCGGCATGACCTTGCCCCGCAGAGAGAATTCACCGGTCATGGCCACATCTTTT
>DFYU01000088.1 GCA_002383415.1 Geobacter sp. UBA4074 | reverse complement strand
TCTCCGCCCAATGAGCCGAACAGGCCGAAGGTGATTACCACCGGCACCAGGAACTGCATGGTGCTGACCCCCAGGTTACCCAGTCCGGCGTTCATTCCCAGTGCGGTGCCCTTCTGGGCCTTGGGGTAGAAGAAGCTGATATTGGACATGCTGGAGGAGAAGTTGCCGCCGCCGAAGCCGCACAGCAGTGCCAAAACAACCATGGTGCTGTAGCTGGTGCCTGGGTTCTGCACGGCAAAACCGATGCCGATGGCCGGCAGCAATAGCGAGGCGGTGCTGATGGCGGTCCAGCGCCGTCCGCCGAAGATCGGCACCATGAAGGAATAGAAGATACGCAGAGTGGCGCCGGAGAGCGCCGGCAGGGCCGCCAGCCAGAACAGCTGGTTCGGCGTATAGCTGAAGCCGATATCCGGCAGTTTCACCACCACCATCGACCAGACCATCCAGACCGCGAAAGCCAACAGCAGAGCCGGTATCGATATCCAGAGGTTCCGGGAGGCAACGGCTTTGCCGTGCTGTTCCCAGAACTGCTTGTCTTCAGGTGTCCAGGTGGTAAGTATGCGTGCCATGGAAGGCTCCTTGTGCTGATCCGTTATTCGAGAATCTCAGCGATTTTGAATTTTTGTGAACCTTTGCGGTTGGAGCTGCTGAAAAACATCAGCACCAGCGACAGGCAGGTCATGGCGAACAGGAACATGAAGGCTGAACTGCGGATACCGGTCAGGTCAACCAGGGCGCCGAACACAATCGGCAGTACAAATCCGCCCAAGCCGCCCATCAAACCGACGATCCCGGAGATCACCCCGATGTTTTTGGGGTATTCGTCGGCAATATGTTTAAACACCGAGGCCTTGCCGAATCCCCAGGCGATACCGACCACAAACAGCAGCGCGGTGAACACCCAGACATTCAGGCCAACCACAAAATTGGCCTGTCCCTGTGTGGTCTTGACCGTAAAGCCCCCTTGGGGCAGCGAGAGCAGAAACAGGCAGACCCATGAGATCCACAGGATGGCGTTGGTTACGGCGTGGGCGCCGACCCTGTCAGAGACCCAGCCGCCCAGGGCGCGGATTACCCCTGAGGGCAGCACAAAGATAGCTGCCACCAGCGCTGCGGTCTGGATCGAGAGGCCATACTCGCTGATGTAGTACTTGGTCATCCAGAGCGACAGCCCGACATAGCCGCCGAACACCATGGCGTAGTACTGACAGTAGCGCCAGACCCGCGGGTCTTTCAGGGCCAGCAATTGATCTCGCATGGTGACCGATGAACCGACCCGGTGAGATGGGTCGGAATAGGTTAGTAGCCAGAAGAGGCCGCAGGTTATCAGCATCGCCACAGCGTACACCTTGGGCACCATCTGCCAACCGTAGGCGGCTACCAGCGAGGGGGCCACGAATTTGGTTACGGCGGCCCCGGCATTACCGGCACCGAAGATGCCCATGGCAAACCCCTGGCGGGCCTTGCTGAACCAGCGTGCCACGTAGCTGATCCCCACTGAGAACGAGCCGCCAGCCACACCTATTAACAGCCCCAACACCAGAAAATGCCAATATTTGGTGGCATCACCGATGGCATAGATCGGCAGTACCGTGCAGAGCATCAATATCAGAAATACAATCCGGCCGCCGTATTTGTCGGTCCACATCCCCAGCGGCAGTCTGATCAGCGAACCGGACAGGATCGGGGTGGCGGTCAGCAGGCCAAACTGGGTCTCGTTCAGGTTCAGGCTGGTCTTGATCGGAATGCCGATGATCGAAAACATCACCCAGACCGCGAAACAGACCGTGAAGGCCAGCGTGCTGCCGGTCAGGACTGAAAGCTGTTTGTGGGGCTGGGATGCCATCGGCGGCCTCTATTCTTTGCTGTTTTCCGGCAAGGAATGCCAGCGGTACGGAATCGGCGGGTCCTTGAGGAAATCCAGCGGCAGGAACAACAGGTGCACCAGCTTGGTGAACGGCAGCACTGCCAAGAGCAGGAAGGCGCCGGCCACATGCAAGGTAAAGATGGTGGAGATGCCGATCAGATACTCCGGTTGCGGGTTGAGCATCAGCAACGAGCGCAGGTACGGGGTTGCCGTGGCAGGATACCACTGGGCCCCCCAGCTGTTGGTGATCGCCACCGCAATGCCGCTGGCGGTCTGGAGCAGCAGGAGCAGCAGCGCCAGCCAATCAGCCCAGAAGGTAACCTTGTTCAGCATCGGTGCGTTGGCCCGCCGCAGGATCAAGATCAGACAGCCGATCAGCGCCATGATGCCAAGCCCCAGTCCGGTGGCTTCAACCACCAGCAGCCGGGTCGGGTCACCCACCAGCCGGGAGGTGGTAGCAGGAAAGATGACCGCAAACAGGTGGGCTGCCAGCACCGGAATGATGCCGTAGTGCCAGGGATTGATCCCCCAGTAGAGCGCTTTGCGCTCCAGAAACTGGGTTGAGTAGGACGACCAGCGCAGACGGTTGGTAAACAGGCGATAGGGGGTGACCGCCAGCACCAGTGTCAGGGCCACATAGGGCAGGATCACAAAGACCAGGGTATTCAACATGACGTCACCTCCTCGCAGTCAGCAGCGCAGATCGCGCCGGTTGCCGCAATGGTAAAGGCCCACGGGCAGTCGGATCGCTGCGTAAAGGCCAGTTCCAGCTTGTGCAGTCCTGCCAGCACCTGGCTGCGCAGGAAGGCGGGCCGCTCGTGTTGATCCAGATGGGCCAGAAACCGCAGCAGTATCTCCAGGTGGTCCGGCAGTTCGTTACTGGCCGGCGTGAAGTCGAAGCGCCGGAATTCACCCTTCAGGCCGATCAGGTAGGCCCCTTTCTTCTGGTTGTCGCCATAGAGGTGATGTCCCAGGTAGGGGGCCAGGGCGGCATTGAAATCGAACAGCGCCACATACGTCTCCTGCAGTTCAGCCAGCGATGAGCTGGTCACGGTCTCGCCAAACGGAGCCGTCGGCAGCGTCAACCCCCGCTCCTGCAGATGACGGGCAACCACGGCGTAGCTGTCCAGCAGTTCCTGCCGGTCACGGGGATAGGCGATCATGGCGGCGAGCGCCTGATAGACGTCGGTTCTGCTCATACGCCACCCCGCGGAGTCTTGAGGACGCCAAAGCCGCGGCCTCCCTTGCGAAGATACGGTTGCTCGGATTCGCGCTGTTGCGCCGGGATGATACTGCGTTCACGGTAACTGGCCACGGTGAACAGGCGATACAGCTTGGTGGCGGAGGTTTCGTCCAGTCCGGCCTCGGCCAACAGCGCCGGGTCAGCGGTTTCGCCCAGATTTTTGGCCCGCATCCAGACCCGCAGTGCAATCAGCTTGGCCAGTGACTGCGCCACCACCTGCTGATTACCGCCACCCAGCAGACTTGCCAGATAATCGAGCGGTACCCGTAACTGTTCCAGGGCGGGAATCAAGCCGTGTTTCGCTACCTCGTGCAGATCGCCATGCTTAGCGATCACCGGCGAGAGCGACGGGATGTAGTAGGCCATCGGCATGGTGCGGAACTCGGCATGCAGCGGCAGGGCCATCCCCTGTTCCTTCACCAGGGTGTAGGCCGGCGAGTTGCAGGCCGCATCCAGCCAGTGGTCAGGTATGTTGTTTTTACGGGCCGCATGCTGCACCGCCGGATCGTGGGGGTCGAGAATCAGAGCCCGCTGGGCCTCAACCAGTGTGTCGTCAGGTTGCTTCAGGGCCTGCTCGACGCCATCGGCATCGTACAGCAGCACCCCCAGGTAGCGGATCCGGCCGACGCAACTGTGCGAACAGGCGTTGCACTGAC